>JALHPV010000351.1 GCA_022842285.1 Kofleriaceae bacterium | reverse complement strand
ACTGCGACGCCCGGCGCTCGTCGCTCACGGCAGGCCCAGCTCGCGCATGCGGAGCTGCAGTCCGCGTCGCGACACCCGCAACAGCGCGGACATCGCGTCGAGGTCTCCGGCCGTGACTTGCCCGGTCGCCTCGATCTCGGCGCGCTCGAGATCGCGGGCCTTCCGGATCTGCGGGCACGCATCCATGCGCGCATACAACGTCGTCTTCGAGACCCCCAGGGCCCGCGCGGTCGCGGTCGGCTGCCAGCGATGCGCGGCGAGCGTCGCGACGAGCCGCGCGTCGTCAAAGTCGGTCGACAGCGGCGGCGCGGCGTCGGGCACCGGGGCCCCTGCATCGTCGGCGCCCTCGAGGTCGAGAGCCGTCAGCGCATCGGCGAGCGTGATCGATCCCGTGCGACCGACGAGCGCCAGCCGCCGCGCCGCCGCGTCGAGCTCGCGCACGTTCCCCGGCCACGTATACGTCGCACACGCCCGCACCGCCGCCGTTGGCAGCCATGGCGTGGAGCCCGCCGGCAGCTCGCCGAGCTCGCGGCGAATGAAGCTCGCGAGCAAGCGGCCCACGTCGTCGATCCTGGCCCGGAGCGGCGGCACGACCAGGCGATGCACGGCCAGGCGATGAAAGAGCTGCGGACGGAACGCGCCCCTCGCTTGCGCCGCGTCGAGGTCCGCATCGGTCGCCGCGATCACGCGGACGTCGATCGTGCGGGGGGCGTCGGCGCCGAGCGGCAGGATCTCCCCCGCATCGAGCGCCCGGAGCAGCATGGGCTGCACGTCGGCCGGCGTATCGAAGATCTCGTCGAGGAGCAGCGTGCCGCCATCGGCCTGCGCGAACAGACCGGCCACGGCGCGATCGGCACCGGTGAACGCGCCCTTCACGTGCCCGAAGAGCTGCGCGGCCGCGGTGCCGGGCGCGAGGGTCGCCATGTTGACGGCGACGAAGGGTCCCTTCGCGCGCGAGCTCTCGTCGTGCAGCGCCCGCGACACGCGCTCCTTCCCCGCGCCGGTCTCGCCCGCGACGAGCACGGGATCGGTGATCGCCGCCAGTCGCGCGATCGCCGCCCGCAGATCGTCGATCGCCTCGCCTCCGCCGACGATCGCGGACGGCCGCTGCTTCACCGGCGGGCGGCGCCGATGCAGGAGCAGCGCGACCCAGCCCGCCAGCTCGAGGACCACGCCCGCGTCGATCTGCGCGGCCGTCACCACCGCCGCCCCGGGCATGCCGCGCACCAGCAGGTCCGCCCCCGCGATCCGCGCCCCGCCATCGGGCTGCATCTCGATCGAGATCGGCGTGCGACTGACGTGCGGCTCGCCGAGCGGCTCGCCGGGACCACCGGGCGGCCCGAGCTCGGGCTCGAGACGCGACACCCGCAGCCGATCGCCCACGGCACAGCCCTCCCCGATCCGCTCGAGGCGTGGGTGCCAGAGAATGGTCAACCACGGCACGCGGGCCGCGACCCCGGACGGGCGGTCGGCGGGTGTCCGCAGCGTCGTGTCCCCAGCCACGGGGCCAGCCTATCGCGAGCTAGCTCGCGGACCTAGGTCGCGGCCGCGGGCTCGTCCGTGCCCTCGCCGCCCTCGTCGTCGTCATCGTCCTCGACGTCGGCGTTGATGGCGTCCTCGTCGAGGTCATCATCGTCGTCAACCTCGGGGGCCGGCGCCGGCTGCCCCGGCTTGCCCGCCACGGGCTGGTCCTTCTTCTGCGTCTGCTGAGCCGCCGCGGCGGCCGCAGCGGCCTTCTTCGCGTTCTGCGCCTTGGCCACGACACCCGGCTTGGGCGCGATGACCATGATCATGCGGCGACCTTCCATGTTCGGGGTCGCCTCGACCGTGGCGATGTCCGAGCACAGCTCGACGACGCGATTCAGCACGTTCATACCCGTCTTGGGGTGCGTGATCTCGCGGCCGCGGAACACGACGGCCAGGCGGACCTTGTTGCCGCCCTCGAGGAAGCGCCGGATATGCTTCACCTTGAAGTCCATATCGTGGCCTTCCGTCTTGGGACGGAACTTGATCTCCTTGGTCTCGACCGTCGACGCGCGCTTGCGTGCCTGCTGCTTCTTCTTCGCTTCCTCGTACTTGTACTTGCCGTAATCCATGATCCGGCAGACAGGCGGGAAGGCGCGCGGGGAAATCTCGACGAGGTCGAGCCCCTTCTCCTCGGCGAGCCGCAGCGCTTCATGCGTCGGCAGGATGCCGAGCTGCTCTTCGTCGAGAATGACCCGGATCTCCGGGACGCGAATGCGATGGTTGATGCGTAGCCCCGCTTCGGGGCGGCGGCGATCAAAACGTCCAGGCGGCCGACCATTCATCGTGCAGTGCTCTTCATATCTTCGGGGCGTCTCCTCTGTAGGGGTCCGGTTGTACCTCGAAATCCCAGCGGCGTCAGCGATACGGCCCGGCGCCGGGGGCTTTGGGACCGTGCGCCCGCGCTACCCGTACCAGCTCGCTGGCCAGCGGGCGGAGGTCCTCGGATTCGCCCCATCCGAACGCGCGGGAGAATGCGAGATGCGTGTCGTCCCAGGCGACGAGCGGAGGCAACGACGTCAACTCGCCGATCCATGCCGCGAGATGAGCCGCCGCCCCCGCTTCGTCCCGCGCGCTCACCCGATACCGTCGGTCCCAGTCCCGAACGCCGACCTCGACATCGGACACGAACAGCTCGCGCAGGGGCGACGACGGAACGACGCGGAGTCCCAGCCCCAGCGAAGGCGTCGTGACGCGTGCATACAGACGCAGCGGCTCGGAGTCCGCGTGCAATGCACCGATCACGATCTCGGATGCCCCCTCATCGCGCCGCACCGCTGGCCAGAGGATCCCGTGCGACGGCACCACCACGGCGTCGGGCACTGCCTCCCAACCGTGCGGCAGGAGCGGCGACAAGCCCGCACCGAGCTCCTCCGCGCCGAGGCCCCGGGTGGTCGACGGCATCATCGCGTCGATGATCTCGAGCGGCACGGTGACCGATTCACCAGGGCCTCGCACGACCAGCCGCCAGTCGCGGGTGTGACTGGCGCTCTCGTAGCTTGGTGGCAGGTCCGCCGGCATGTCGAACGCCCACGGGACCGTCCGGTCGTGCTCTCCCGGCGGCACGGAGAAGCGCCGCTCGTGCCACAGCTGGGCCTTGGAAGCGTCGCCAGGGAGGCGCGACGCCGAGGCCAACTGCATCGTCACCATCACGTTCCGATCAGACCGTGGTGACCACCGCAGCCAGCCCACGACCGGCTCCCCCACCGTCAGCCGGTTCGAGCGCAGGTCGACCGCGAGGAGCCCACTCTGCGACCTCTGCTGCGAGCGGACGCCCACGACCGGTCCGTTGCTGACCCGTCGCACGACCACTGCCTGCTCGGTGTCCCAGCGTCGCCAGGGTCGGCGCTTGGCGACGACGGCGGTAGCGGTCGCCACGACGAAGCCGGGCCGGGTGTCGTGCGTGGGCGGGCATGTCGCGGGGATCTGAAACGTCGCGCTGAACGTCGTCGAACCGATCGGGATGACGCCCCGGTCGGCGACGACACACCGTTCGTCCAGGACCGTCCACCGGTCCCGGATGCGGTTCGTGGCGCCCTCCCAGATGATGAGTCGGATGTACGCCTCGTGCACCTCGATCCGGTGGTCGGTGTCGATCGTCATCGCGAACTGCGCGGGCCCGCCGGCCCGGAAGTAAGGCGTCGTCGGGTGAAGCGAGACGGTGGTCGGCATCCGGCGTCAGGATGGAATCGTGGCTTCCGCGTGAAGTCTCAGGGGTCAGCGATACGGGGCGACCGGGCCGCCCTCCGGGCCGTTGGTGCGGGCAACGAGCGTCAGCTCGGAGGCCACCTTCGCCAACTCGTCGGCCTCCACCCATTCGATCGGGCGCAGGAACTCGATCGTCGTGTCGCTCCAGTGGACGAGAGCGCCGAGACTCGTCGCGGCGACGAGTACGGGGACGACCCGCCGGAGATGAGCCGCAGCGCCGGCCGGGTTCGTGGCCTCCACGTGGTGCGTGCGATCCCAGGCGGGGACGCCAGCCTCGACATCCGAGGTGAGGAGCTCGCGGATCCATGACGAGCGCTCGACCGACAGGCCCAGCCCCAGCGCCGGAAATCGCGCGCGACTCGCGAGCGCGAACCCCTCGCCGTCGACGTAGACACAGCCGATCTCGAGCTCCACGGATCCGTCGACGCGCGTGACCCAAGGGCGCATCAATCCGTACTCGCGCAGCGCAAGCGGCTGCGCAGGTTGCTGCCACTGGCGTGCGGCCGCGAAGGCGGCGAACGTCGCCGCAAGGGGTTCCGATCCCAGCGCCGGCGCGTCGGCGGCGATCTGGGGCGGCGCGACCGCCGGATCCACGACCTCGAGAGGGATCTCGACGCGCGGGCCACGTCCGAGGAGGCCGCCCGGCGCCCGGCACACCAGCGACCAGGCCCGCTGTTGCGTCCCGGCGCTGAACGTCGGCGGCATCGTCGCGGGCAACAGCAGCTCGAAGGGCATGGCGTGGTCGACGAGGCCCGCGGGGATCACGAAGGTCCGCCGTCGCCACGGATACCGCTCCGGCTTGGCCCGCGAGACGAGCGTCGTGGTCGCATCGAGGCCGATTTCGACGGGCAGGTCGCTCCGATGCGGGGTCTTGGCGTTCACCCAGCCGATGACCGGCTCCCCCCGGGCGAGGCGCGTGGACGCGATGCTCACTTCCAGATCGCCGAGCGGGGAGCGGTGCACTGCGGGCTGACGCACGATGACCTCGTGCGTCGGCCGGCGGATGTCGAGCCACCAGGTGGAGCCGGTGGGGCCTCGCCAGCCGTGATCGACGAACCCCTGCACCCGGGCGAAGCAGAAGGCCGGAGTCGTGTCGTGCGTGGGCGGACAGTCCGCGGGGATGGTCACGGAGCGCCGCAGCGTCGTGTGGCCCGCTGGAATCGGATCCGGCGTCGGCACGCGAAACTCCTCGTCGAGCACCCGCCGCTCCTCGCCGCGGGCGGTCTTGCCGCTGCCGATCCTCCACCCCTCCCAGATGGCGACGGTGATCCGGATGCCGTCGGCATGGACGGGCTCGTCGGTGTCGATCGCCAGCTCGAGCTCGACGACGTCACCCGCCCGGACATCAGGGTTCGTCGGGCGGATCGTGACGCGCATTGGACCCTCAGTACGGGATTGCGGCTTCCTTGGTCATGGTCGCGATCCAGTCGTCGATCGCGATCAGGCCGAGGTCCGCGTCCTTGCCCGTGCCGTGCTTGCGCGGGGACACGGCCTTCGCCTCGACCTCCTTGTCGCCGATGACGAGCGCGTAGGGGACCTTGGCGAGCTGGGCGTCGCGGATCTTCGCGGCGAGCTTGCTGTTCTGCTTGTCGACCTCGACGCGCAGCCCGGCGGCCCGCATCTTCGCCGCGACCTCGTCAGCCCACGCCTCCTGGCGCTCGACCACAGGCACGATGACCGCCTGCACCGGGGCGAGCCACACCGGGAAGTTGCCGGCGAAGTGCTCGATGAGGATGCCGATGAACCGCTCGAATGACCCGTAGATCGCGCGGTGGATGACGACCGGACGGTGCGCGGCGTTGTCCGACCCGATGTACTCGAGGCCGAAGCGCTCGGGGGCGACGTAGTCGAGCTGGATCGTGCCCAGCTGCCACTTGCGACCGATCGAGTCGGCGACGTCGAAGTCGATCTTGGGGCCGTAGAACGCGCCGTCGCCTTCCTTGAGCTCGTACGGCAGGCCGGTCTGTTCGAGCGCGGCCTTCAGCGCCGCCTCCGCCTTGTCCCAGAGGGCGTCGTCCCCGATCTTCTTCTCGGGGCGCGTCGCGAACTTCGCCGTGAACGTCAGGCCGAACGCGTCGTAGACCTTCGCGATCAGCTTCGTGAGCGCGGCGACCTCGTCGGCGATCTGCGACTCCATGAGGTAGATGTGCGCGTCGTCCTGCTGGAACTGGCGCACGCGCGTGAGGCCCGAGAGCACGCCCGTCGCCTCGTTGCGATGCAGGACGTCCTGCGTGTGCAGGCGCAGCGGGAGCTCGCGGTAGCTCTTCCGCTTCATCTCGTAGAAGAGGTGGTGCGAGGGGCAGTTCATCGGCTTCAGCGAGAAGCTGGCGCGCTCCTCCTCGGGCAAGGCCGGATCGGCCTCGGGGTCGAGGATGAGGAACATGTTCTCGCGGTACTTGCCCCAGTGCCCGCTCTTCTCCCAGAGCATCTTGTTGTAGAGGAGCGGCGTCTTGATCTCGACGTAGCCGTTCGCGAGGCACATCGTCCGCATCGCCTGCTGCAGGATCGTGAACAGCATCGTGCCATTCGCCGTCCAGAACACGGCGCCGGGGGCGGCGGGGTGGAACGCGAACAGGTCGAGCTCCTTGCCGAGCTTGCGGTGATCGCGCTTGCGCGCCTCCTCCTGCTGCGTCACCCACGCGTCGAGGTCCTTCTGGGTGAAGAAGGCCGTCCCGTAGATGCGCTGGAGCTGCGCGTTGCGGTGATCGCCACGCCAGTACGCGCCGGCGACGGACGTGAGCTTGATGACGCCGACGCGGCCGGTCGACGGACCGTGCGGCCCGAGGCAGAAGTCAACCCAGCCGCCGTGCTCGTAGAGCGACAGCGTCGTCGCGCCCTTGTTGAAGATGTCCTCGACGATCTCGAGCTTGAACTTCTCGCCGAGCTTGCCGAACAGATCGAGAGCCTCCTCCTTGGAGACCTCGCGGCGCGTGAAGGGCACGTCCTGCTTGATCTGCTCGTTGGCGGCCTTCTCGATGGCCTCGAGGTCCTCGGGCGTGAACGGCTTGTCGCGCGCGAAGTCGTAGTAGAAGCCGTCGTCGGTCGAGGGGCCGATCGTCACCTGCGTGCCCGGGAAGAGCTTCTGGACGACCGACGCGACGATGTGCGCCGCGTCGTGGCGGATCAGCTCGATCGCCTCGGGGTTCTTCGGGGTGAAGATCGCCAGCGTGCCGTTCTCGTTCATGGGCTTGCTGAGATCGACCTCG
>JALHPV010000350.1 GCA_022842285.1 Kofleriaceae bacterium | reverse complement strand
CTCGAGCTCGGAGAACGGCAGGGCCACGCCCTCGAGGCGAGCGATGGCATCACGCAAGGCGCCGACCCCGCGCCGTGGCTGGTCGAGGCCGTGCCAGCGGGGGAGAAACGCCGCGTAGCTCTTCGCGTCGACGGGGGCGACCTGCGACCGCAGCCGCGCCAGCGTGCGCCGCTTGAGCTGGCGCATGACCTCCGGATCGCAGGCGTCCTGCGCGTGCCCCCCCGGACGCAGCTGCCCGCGCAGCAGCTGGTTGCGAGCCTCGAGGAGCGCGAGGACGGCGTCGACCTGACCGACCGGCAGCCCGAACCGCGCGGCGACGTCCTCGGACGTGAAGGGACCGTGCGTGCGGCCGTAGCGCGTGACGAGCGTGACGAGCGGCTCGCTGACGGGCTCGAGGAACGGCGCGGGCACGCCGGGCGGAATGACCGTCCCGAGCGCATCGCGGTAGCGCGCCGCGTCCTCGGCCGCGATGAAGCGCTCGGTGCCCGCGATGCGGACGGTCACGATGCGCCGCTTGGTCGCCAGCTCCGCCAGGCCGTCGGGCAGGCCATCGACGGTGCTGCGCCGCGCGATCTCGTCGCGCGAGAGGTCGCCGAGCCGGCGTAACAGATCGTGGACCTCGTCGAGGTCGCGGGCCCTGCGCTCGAGCACGAGCTGCTGGAGCTCGGCTTCCACCTCCTCGAGCACCTCGAGATCGAGTAGGTCGCGGAGCTCGCCGCCGCCGATGAGCTCGCGCAGGAGGTTGCGATCGAGGGCGAGGGCTTGCGCCTTGCGCTCGGCGAGCGGGGCATCGCCTTCGTAGAGGAACGCGGCGACGTAGTCGAACACGAGGGACCGCGCGAAGGGCGAGGCCGTGTCGGTGACCGCGGGCTCGACGCGAATGGCGCGCGCCCGGACCTTGCGCAGCGTATCGACGAGCGCGGGGACGTCGAACACGTCCCGCAGGACCTCGCGATACGTCTCGAGCGTGATCGGGAAGGCGGGGAAGCGCAGGGCGACGCCCATGAGCTGCTGGGCGCGCAGGCGCTGGGCCCAGAGCGGCGTGCGCTGACCGGGGCGACGGCGAGGGAGCAGGAGGGCGCGGGCCGCGTTCTCGCGAAAGTGCGTCGCGAACACGCTGCTCCGCGCCAGCTCATCGACGAGGATGGCCTCGACCTCGTCCGGATCCGGGATGAGCTGATCGTCGTGCGGGAGCACGTCGCCGTCGGCAAAGCGCAGGGCGATGCCGTCGTCGGTCCAGAGGGGATGGATCGGATAGCCGAGGTCCGCCTCGAGCTGCTTGGCAAGGACCAGGGCCCACGGCGCGTGGATGCGGCTGCCGAACGGCGTGAGGATGCAGACGCGCACGTCCCCGAGCTCGTCGCGAAAGCGCTCGATGGTGATGGCGCGATCCGTCGGCATGGCGCCGGTCTGCGCGCGCTGATCGGCGAGGTACTTGATGAGGTTCTGGGCGGCCCACGGGTCGAGGTGGTACTCGGTCTCGAGCCAGGACAGCGCCTCGGCGTGGCCTGCTTCTCCGCTGGCGAGCTTGCCGTCGAGCTCGCGGCAGAACGCACCGAGCGACACGCCGAGCTCGATCGGGCGGCCCGGGCCTTCACCACGCCAGAACGGCATCTTGCCGGGCTGGCCGGGCGCCGGCGAGACGATCACGCGATCGCGGGTGATGTCCTCGATGCGCCACGTGGTCGCTCCGAGGATGAAGGTCTCGCCCTTGCGGCTCTCCGCGACCATCTCCTCGTCGAGCTCGCCGATGCGCGGCCCGGTGCCGAGGTGCACGGCGTACGTCCCGCGATCGGGGATGGTGCCCCCCGACATCACCGAGAGCAGCCGCGCGCCCTTGCGGCCGACGAGGACGTCGGTCTGGCGGTCCCACGTGAGGCGCGGCCTGAGCTCGGCGAACTCGTCGCTCGGGTAGCGCCCGGCGAGCATGTCGAGCACGCCGATGAGCGCCTGCCGGGACAGGTCCTTGTAGCTCGCGCTGCGCCGGATCACGCGCTCGAGGTCGTCGACCTTCCACGCATCGGCGCCGACCATCGCGACGATCTGCTGCGCGAGCACGTCGAGCGCGCTGTCCGGTACCCGGATGGATTCGACCTCGCCATCGAGCATCTTGCGCGCGACGACGGTCGCCTCGAGCAGGTCCCCGCGGAACTTCGGCAGGATGCGACCGATCGAGACGCCCCCGACGTGGTGGCCGGCGCGCCCGATGCGCTGGAGGCCGCGCGACACGGCCCCGGGCGACTCGACCTGGACCACCAGATCCACCGTGCCCATGTCGATGCCGAGCTCGAGCGAGCTCGTGGCCACGAGGGCGCGGAGCCGGCCGCCCTTGAGCGCTTCCTCGATCTCGAGGCGCTGATGCCGGGCCACCGAGCCATGGTGAGCGCGCACGAGCTCCGTGTTCGCGTCGACGATCCCGCGCTGCACGGCCAGCTCGCTGATCTGCTGACTCACGCGCTCGGCGAGGCGTCGCGAGTTCACGAACAGGATCGTGGTGCGGTGGGCGAGGATCAGATCGAGGAGGCGCGGGTAGATGACACCCCACATGCCCTGCGACTGACCGCCCGGACTGGGGCCCTCGTCGTCGCGCCGCGGCTGGCTCGCGACGCTCTCCATGTCCTCCGTCGGCACGACGATCTGCAGATCCATCGCCGGCCTCGCGCTCGCATCCACGATCTCGACCGGCCGGTCACCGCCGAGGAACTTCGCGACCTCGGTGAGGGGCCGCTGCGTCGCCGACAACCCCACGCGCTGCGGCTCGGGATGGCCCGCGCTCGTCACCAGGTGCGCGAGACGCTCGAGCGTCAGCCCGAGGTGAATGCCGCGCTTGGTAGGTGCGAGGGCGTGGATCTCGTCGACGATGATCGTCTCCACACCGGTGAGGCCCTCGCGCGACCGGCCCGCCAGCATCAGGTACAGCGACTCGGGCGTCGTGATCAGGATCTGCCCAGGATGTTTCCGCTGTCGCTCGCGCTCCTTCTGGGGCGTATCGCCCGTGCGCACGTCGACGGTGATGGCCGCACCCGCGCCGAGCGCTTGTAGGCCCGCGAGCGGGGCACGCAGGTTGCGCTCGACGTCATACGCGAGGGCCTTGATCGGCGAGACGTAGACCACCCGCGTGCCGGTCCCGGGTTGCGAAGAGAGCCGATCGAGGGCCCACAAGAACGCCGCCAGCGTCTTGCCGCTGCCGGTCGGCGCCAGCATGAGCGTGTGCTTGCCGGTGGCGATGCTGGCCCAGCCCCGGGCCTGGACCGCGGTGGGCTCGGCAAAGCTCGACCGGAACCAGCGTCGGGTCGGCTCCGCAAACGGTCCCAGCGCATCCGCGAGCACGCCGGACCATAGCAACGGGCGGGGCAGGTGGCGGCTCCGCCCGTGCCGCTCCGCCTGCGAAACCTGACGAACGGCTGTCAGCGTCCGGGCAGCTACTCGCTACGCGCGACGGGGGCGAACTCGATGCCCTGCACGCCGCCAGCCTGCGGCATCTGCGAGAACACCTGGTTGTATCCGCACGGCGTCACCCCGTCGCTACACAGACCGGTGGCGAGCTCGCACTGGCTGACGGGGCAACCGTCCGCCTGGTCGACGATCCCCGAGGTCGCGGTGGAGCCCTGCGCCCGCTCGGGTGGCGTCGACGTCATCTCGCCGTAGGTCAGCGCGACCCGATCGGTGCGCTCGTCGAGGACGATCGTGAAGTTGAGGCGATCGGTCGTGCACGTCGTGGTGTGACAGGCCCCGCTCCACGTGACCCGCAGCTTCTGGGTGCCGGGCGTGCCCTCGAGCGCGTAACACACGCCGGTCTCGCCGAGAGTCAACGCATCCCAGAACGCGAACACGCTCTGTGGCGGGGGCGGGACGCCGCTACCGGTGAGCTCGCGATCGAAGGCGCCCGGGTTCAGGTCGTTGCCCGGATCCGGACTGTTGGTCGAGAACGAGATGTAACCGTCCTCGTGCGCCCAGATCTGGCGCACGGGCTGACCGTAGAAGCGGAAGTCGAACGCATCGAGCGCGCCCTCGGGGAGCGGCAGAGCCGCGGCCCCGCGTGCCCCGCCGGTGAGGACGCGACCGGCCCGGTCGCCGGGCACGGTGCAGACGTCCCGGAAGGTCTCCGTCGTCGGCCCCGCCGTGTAGCGGTCGACCACGGCCGTGCATTCGGCGCGCGCGGCGACCGGCGGTGCGGGCGCGACGTAGGGCTGGAGCGCGGGCAGGCTGCACGGCGAGTCGACGGTACAGGTCGAATCGAGGACCACGTTCGCGGCGAGTCGTCCCCCCGTCCCGAACTGCAGCGGGCCCGCGGCGCGCAAGACGTCGACGCCGTCCTTCTGGCCAATCACCTCGAGGTCGAAGCTGCCGTCGGCGGTTCCATCCTCGAGCGTCAGTGCGAGCGGCAGCCGGAGGTCGGCGAGCTCGCGATCGATCGTGACGGTCTTCCCGGCGGTGCCGCGGATCCGTAGCGAGTCGATCTCGCACGGGATCCCGGCGGTGGTGTCGATCGAGAGCACGATCTGCTGCGGGTCCGCGCAGCCGGCGAAGACCGCCGCGAGGGCGGTGCAACGTACAAGGCGAGTCATGGCCGAACCTCGGGGAGGATGCGAAAGCTACGCTTCTGGAAGGTGAGTCCGGGGAGCCCCAGCTGCCCGTTGACCGTGGGCGATGGCGTGATGCGATTGCAGCGCGCGACGCCGGTGTCGGCGACGAACACCGAGCCGATCTTCGCGACCCGACCGGGAGCCACGACCTTGGCGCCGAGCCCGTGGGGATAGCAGCCGACGGTCTGGCCGTTCACGTTGCTCGTACACGAGCCGAGCCCGGTCTCCGCGTTCCAGTTGCAGACGCCGCCGACGCAGGAGTTGCCGCCGGTCGTCACGTGCATCGTGGTGCCGGGGGTCCGGCACTGATACGGAGCGAAGGCGGGATTGAACTCGTCCTCCTCCAACGTGCCCGGGACGATCGGGCGCGGCGTACCGTCGTCGCGAATGACCGGCGGGTTGCGATTGCAGTCCGGCGGCAGGTAACCGCAGGTGGCCCCGCCGCAATCCGCGTTGGACTTGCAGGACGTGATGCCGTCGGGGCACGCGCCACAGAAGCACTTCTCACCGGCGAATGCGGGGTCGGTGCAGTTGGGGCTGCTGGCCGTGATCTCAACCTGGTAGCCCGAGCTCGTGAAGGTGCCGCCGAAGACATTCCCGTCGGGGTCCGTGGCCGCCACCGAGGGCGAGCAATCCATGCTGTACGGAAGCTCGAGGCCAGCCGTGCTCCCGAAGCGGTGCACATCGCACGGCATCCCGAGGTCGGGGCTGGGATCGCTGGCGCGCGCGATCGCCGGCGCCACGATGTCCGTGGGCGTGCAGGTGCCGTTCTTGATGCCATCGTTGGGGATGTCGTCCCCGCGGCACTCCGCGCAGGCGCCGCGGTAGCCGCCGCCGGGCCCGTTGAGCGGCAGGAAGATGGTCACGTTCTCGAGGTTGAGCTCACCCGACGTTTGATCGAGCGAGCCGGTGACGGTGCGCGGCATCCCCTCGGGGGCGATGGGGATGTAGGACCAGCCGCATGCGCCGACCCTGCCACCGGCTCCGGTGAGCGGGCTGCCCGCGGGGGCGTCGTACATGAACACGCACCGCCGGAAGCGCGTCCCGTCATCGGGACATTCGGAGTCCATGGTGCACTCCTTGCTCATCCGGTTCAGGCAGCGCTGCCGGTTCACCACGCTCTTGGGTGCGACCGGGCCCTCGAAGCGACAGATGCCATCGCAGCCGTCGCAGGTGGTGACCTCGACGCCGAAGGGCGTTTCGTCCGGAACCCGGACATTATGAACAAAGCCGGTCCAGCCGAAGCTCGCGAACGAGCGATCACCCACGGCCGAGAAGGTGAAGTGCGTGGGAGGCTGACACACGAGCGCGTCGGGCGACGTCGCGTCAGGCGGCGTCGTGCCGCCGCCATCGTCGCCACAGCCGCTCAGTAGAACGGCCACGGCGAGCGCCATGCGGGTAACCATGACTGAGCTCCTCATTCGATCGTGATCGCGTCGCTGTCGTCGCGCAGCAGGAAGTAGCCACCGGTCGCCGCCCCACCCGCGATCACCACGACCGCCGTCCAGAACCACGGTGACGACAGCATGCCGCCCTCGTCGTCGCGCGGGGGCGGCGGCGCGCCCGTATCGCGGGGCATCGTCGGCGTGGCCGTCGGGCTCCCCGGGGAGAGCTGCAGATCGACCTTCGCCGGCAGGGTCAGCGTGATGGTCTCGGCGGCACCGGGGGCGAGCTCGAAGTCGCGCTGGGCCACCGTGAGCCCGTCGCGCGCGACGGTCACGGCATGGGCGCCGGGGTTCATCGGCAGCGGCTCGCGCAGCCCCGCGTGCGGGAACACCACCTGGTCGAGCAGGATCGTGTCCGACGCGGCGAGCTGCTTCACGTCGAGAGTGAGCTGGGACGTCCGCGCCTCGAGGGCCTCGATCTGCGCCGTGGCATCGGTGCGCAGGTCGGGGTAGCGACCATCGGCCGTCTCGCGCAAGAAGCGGCGATAGCTCTCCGTCGCGTCGACGACGCGGCCGGTTTGCGCCTGCGCGGCCGCGAGGTTGAACAGCGTGAGCACCCGGGGCGCGAGCTCGTAGGACGCCTTGAACTTGTCGTAGGCGACGCTCCAGCGGCTCTTGTTCACCGCATCGAGCCCTTCGTCATAGAGGCGCCGAGCCAGCTGAACCTTGGAGGCGGCGGTGTCGTCGGCCGGTTGCGCTCGGGCATCGAGCGAGACCGAACCAGCAAGCAGGGCGCCGAGAACGAGCGAGCGGACAATCACAACCATCTCAGTCTCCAAACTCCGTCACGATCGTGGTGCTCTTCACCTTCACCTTGGAAGGGGCGGCCGCGGGCTTCGTGCTCTCGGCCGCATCGTCGTCGAAGGACGCGTGGACGAAGGTCGCCGACTTCGTCTTGGTGCGGGCGGGGGCCGGGGCGCGCGTCGGAGTCGCCACCACGGCCGGCTGCGGCCGGGGCGTCGGGCGGGCCTGCGGGCGCGCCGTCACGCTG
>JALHPV010000349.1 GCA_022842285.1 Kofleriaceae bacterium | reverse complement strand
ACGAGAAGGCGACGCCGGACTTCGTCGCCAAGGTCTGGCTCGGCGCGGACTACGCCGGTGACCACGCGTTCAAGGGCCGCACGACCGACTACTTCTCGATCTCGATCCCGATGAAGGACGTGGCGTCGCACGACAAGCAGGCCCTCACGATCCAGAAGGACGGTACGGGGCGCCTCTACTACCGCATCGGCATGACGTACGCGCCCGCGAGCCTCAAGCTCGAGCCGGCGGACTACGGCTTCGTCGTCGTACGCGAGTACGAAGGCGTCGACGACAAGAGTGACGTCGTCCGGCAGGCGGACGGTTCATGGAAGATCAAGGCCGGCGCCCGCGTGCGCATCAAGCTGAAGATGGTCAACGAGAACCGCCGCTACCACGTGGCGCTCGTCGATCCGATGCCGGCTGGTCTCGAGCCGATGAACCCGGCGCTCGCGACGACGGGCCCGATTCCGGCGAAGAACCCGAACGACCCGGGCGGCGCGAACACGAAGGGTGATCGCTACTGGTGGTGGTACGGCCCCTGGTTCGAGCACCAGAACATGCGCGACGAGCGCGTCGAGGCGTTCGCGTCGCTGCTCTGGGAGGGCGTGCACACGTACGAGTACGTGGCCCGCGCGACCACGCCCGGCAACTTCGTCGTGCCGCCGCCCAAGGCCGAGGAGATGTACATGCCGGAGACGTTCGGTCGCGGCGCTTCCGATCGCGTGATTGTCGAATAAAGGACGAACATGACCCAGACGACTCGTGCGTTCCTGGTGGCGGCTGCCGTGTCGGCGGCGTGTGGTGGTGGCGGCTCGTCGCCGCCGCCCGGTGGTGGCAGTGGTGGCAGCGCCACCGGGTCGGCGTACCAGTCGCCCGCCCAGGATGCCCCCGATGGCATGGAGCTGCGGCTGTCGAACGGGGAGGAGGGCGCGCCCGCCTACGACCGCGCGAAGCTCGCTCCGGCGACGAAGCTCGACGACGCGAAGGTGAATACGATCCTCGCGCGAGCGAAGCAGCTCGTCGCGCAGGCCGCCGACAAGCAGGCCTTCGCGCTGCGGCCGCGGAGTCAGCCCGCGCCCAAGACCGGAACCACGATCACCACCGCGTTTCCGCCGCCGCCATCGTCGCTGTTGCCGCCGAAGGCGAACGACGCGACGAGCGCGCTGACGGTGCTGCGCTACATGCCCGAGGGCGAGGTGCCGCTGGCTCCCGAGCTGACGGTCACGTTCAGCCAGCCGATGATCGCGGTCACGTCGCAAGCCGATGCGGCGGCGAGCACGCCGGTGAAGCTCGATCCGCAGCCCGCGGGCTCGTGGCGCTGGATCGGCACCCGCACGATCATGTTCGACCCCGACGTCCGCTTCCCGATGGCGACGACGTACAAGGTCTCGGTCCCGGCCGGCACGAAGAGCGTGGCGGGGAATCCGATCGACAAGGCGACCGAGTGGACCTTCGAGACGCCGCCGGTGCGCATCGTGAGCTCGTCGCCGAACGGCGGCCCGACCCGCACTGACGTGCCGATCTTCATGCTCTTCGACCAGAAGGTCGATCAGCAGGTCATCGCTCGCGGTATCAAGGTCACCGCCGACGGCAAGCCGGTCGCGATGCGGCTCATGACCGCGGCCGAGCTCGACGCCGACAAGGCAGCGAAGGACTACGTCGCCGCGGCCAAGGCCAACGAACAGGACGGTCGCTGGGTCGCGATGAAGGCGACGGCGAAGTACCCCACGGACAGCGAGATCACGGTGACCCTCACGAAGGGCGCGCCGTCGGCCGAGGGCAAGAACCTCACGAAGGAAGATCAGTCCTTCAGCTTCCGGACGTACGCGCCGCTCAGGATCACCGAAGCGGAGTGCGGTTGGCGCAACGAGTGCCCGCCTGGCACGAGCTTCCGCATCGATCTCAACAACCCGCTCGATGCCGACAAGGCACCGGAGGACCACATCAAGGTCACGCCCGCGGTCGATGACCTGCACGTGGTCAGCTACGGCACCCGCATCGAGGTGATGGCGAACACCACCGCGCGCACGTCCTACAAGATCACCGTCGACGCCGGCCTCACCGACGCGTTCGGTCAGACGCTCGGAAAAGCAGAGACGTTCGACTGGAACGTCGGGGATGCGCGGCCCACGTTCTACGGCCCGAGCGGCTACGTGGTCAGCGATCCCCTCGCGAAGCAGCCCACGCTCGACTTCTACAGCGTCGGTTACACGCAGCTCGTCGTGAAGCTCTACCAGGTCACGACCGCCGATCTGGACGCGTACAGCACGTATCTCCGCGAGCTCTACAACCGCGACAAGCCACCCGCGCCGCCCGGCAAGCTCGTCGCGAGCGAACAGATCGCGACCACGCAGGGCATGAACCAGCTCGTCGAGACGTCGGTCCCGCTGGCCAAGGCACTCTCGAATGGCGTGGGCCACGTGGTCGCCATCGTCGAGCCAGCCCCGTGGACGGAGAGCTACCCGGCCCCCAAGCTCATCTCGTGGGTGCAGGTCACGAAGCTCGGCCTCCAGGCTCACGTCGATCACTCCGACCTCGTGGGGTTCGCTACCGACCTCGAGACCGGCAAGCCGGCGAGTGGGGTCGAGCTCTCGATCGCGCCCGTCGGCATCAAGGGCACCACCAACGCCCAGGGGCTCGCGACGCTCCCCCTCGACGAGCGGCAGCAGGGGGCCAACTACCTCCTCGCCAAGCGCGGCAACGACACGGCATTCCTGCCCGAGACTCGGTATGGCGGTAACGAGTGGGGCTCGTGGCACAAGACCACGCCCGGCACGTCGCTCGCCTGGTACGTCATCGATGATCGCCGCCTCTACAAGCCGGGCGAGGAGGTCTCGCTCAAGGGCTGGATCCGCTCCATCCACCACGGCAAGGGTGGCGATGTCGGGATGGACGCGCTGCCGACGAGCGTGGACTACCGGGTCTTCGACTCGCGCAACAACGAGCTCGTTGCCGGCTCCGCCGCGGTCACGGCGGTTGGTGGGTTCGACACCACGTTCAAGCTCCCGGGGACGCCCAACCTCGGCTGGGCACGCATCGCCCTCGGGGGGCGGGGCGGCACCAGTGGCGGCTACAGCCACTCGTTCCAGATCGAGGAGTTTCGTCGGCCCGAGTTCGAGGTGTCCGCGGCCGCGAGCCAGGGCCCGTTCCTCGTCGGTGGTTCGGGCGACGTGACGGTGAACGCGAAGTACTTCTCGGGCGGTCCGTTGCCCGGCGCGCCGGTGCAATGGAACGTCTACGCGACCGCGACGAGCTTCACGCCGCCGAATCGCGACGAGTACACGTTCGGTGAGTGGACGCCGTACTGGTCGAGCTGGGGTGGTGGCTACGATGACGATTACGGTAGCTATCGCCGGGGCGGCTACGGCGGCGGCCGCTATGTGGAGCCGAAGTCCTACTCGCACACCGCCGTCACCGATGCGATCGGCAAGCACACGCTGAAGCTCGACTTCCTCTCGGTGAAGCCGACCCGTCCGATGTCCGTGCAGGCGAGCGCGAGCGTCACCGACGTGAATCGCCAGCAGTGGACCGCATCGGCGGCGCTGCTCGTGCATCCGTCGTCGGCGTACGTCGGGCTGAAGGGCAAGAAGACCTTCGTCACCAAGGGCACGCCGTACGAGGTCGATGTGATTGGCGTTGACGTCGACGGCAAGGCGCTCACCGGCTCCCCGATCAAGGTGCGCAGCGTGCGGCTCGACTGGGAGTTCAAGAAGGGCGAGTACAAGCAGATCGAGGTCGGCGAGCAGCTCTGCAACGTGGTCTCGGCCGCCGAGGCGCAGCCCTGCACGTTCCAGACGGCCGAGGGCGGCTCCTACCGCATCACGGCGTCGATCACGGACGCGCAGGGCCGTCCGAACGAGACCACGTACTCGTACTGGGTGAGCGGCGGCAAGAGCCGCGTGGCCCGCGAGGTCGTGCGCGAGGAGGTCGAGGTCATTCCCGACCGCAAGGAGTACGCCGCGGGGCAGACGGCCGAGCTCCTCATCCAGGCGCCGTTCTATCCGGCCGAGGGCATCGTCTCGTGGCGCCGCAGCGGCATCGTGAAGACGGAGCACATCACCCTCGACGGTCCGACGAAGGTTGTCACCGTGCCCATCACCGACGCCATGGTGCCGAACCTGATCGTGCAGGTCGACCTCGTCGGCGCGACCGAGCGACTCGATGACACCGGCAATCCCGATCCATCGCTGCCGAAGCGTCCCGCGTATGCGGTGGGCTCGGTGAACCTCTCCGTGCCCGCCAAGCAGCGCACGCTCGCCGTCACCGTCGAGCCGAGCGTCGGCAAGCTCGGCCCCGGCGAGGCCGCGCAACTCTCGGTGAAGGTGCTCGACGCCGCCGGCAAGCCGGTCGCCAACTCCGAGGTGGCGGTCATCGTCGTCGACGAGGCGATCCTCGCGCTCGCCGGGTACGAGTATCCGGATCCGATCGGAGCCTTCTACCGAGGTCGTGGGCCCGAGACCCGCGACTTCTATCAGCGCGAGCTCATCAAGCTCGCTAACCCCGCAACGGGGGTCGCGAAGCCGAAGGCGGCCGGCCGCGGTCGGGGGAATGGGGGAGGCGTGCTGGGGGGGGCCGCCGACGCCGTCGCGGCCACTGCGGCACCGGCCGACATGGAAAGGGCGATGCCGGGCAGTGCCCCGCCCGCCGAGCCGATGGCGCGCGCCGAGGGTGGCGAGGCGAAGCAGCAGGAGGGCTCGGACAAGGACGGTAAGTCGAGCTCGGGCGAGGGCCCCGCGATCGCCGTGCGCTCGAACTTCAACCCGCTCGCGGCGTTCTCGCCGACGGTGAAGACCGATGCAAACGGTGCAGCCACCGTTTCGATCAAGGTGCCGGACAACCTGACGCGCTACCGCATCGTCGCGATCGCGGGGGAGGGCAATCGCTTCGGCAAGGGTGAGAGCGCGATCACCGCGCGCCTGCCGCTCATGGTGCGCCCGTCACCGCCGCGCTTCCTGAACTTCGGCGACGTGTTCCAGCTGCCGGTCGTGGTGCAGAACCAGACCGATGCCCCCATGACGGTGATGCTCGCTGCCCGCACGACGAACCTCACGCTCTCCGAGGGGGCGGGCCGCGAGGTCACGGTGCCGCCGAACGACCGCGCCCTGGTGCTGTTCCCCGCCGCCGCCGAGATGGCGGGCACGGCGCGGCTGCAGATCGTCGGGGTGGCCGGCGAGGCGAGCGACGCGGCCGAGCTCGCCCTGCCGGTGTGGACCCCGGCGACGACGGAGGCGTTCGCGACCTACGGCACGATCGAGACCGGCGCCATCGCGCAGCCAGTCGCGCTGCCGGGCCAGGTGGTCACCCAGTTCGGCGGCCTCGAGGTCACGACCTCGTCGACGACGCTGCAGTCGCTCACCGACGCCGTGCTCTACCTCGTGCGGTACCCGTACGAGTGCGCCGAGCAGCGGTCGTCGCGCATCATGGCGATCGCCGCGCTTCGCGACGTCCTGTCCGCGTTCCAGACGCCCGACATGCCGACTGCGCAGGCCATCGAGGCGAGTGTCGTGAAGGACGTCGACTGGATCGTGCAGGTCCAGAACTACGACGGTGGCTTCGCGTACTGGGAGCGCGGTCGACCGTCGGATCCGTACCTGACGGCCTTTGTCGCCAATGCGCTCCAGCGCGCGAAGGACAAGGGCTACGCCGTGCCGCAGAGCACGCTCGACAAGGCGAAGCCGTACCTCGCCGACATCGAGCGCTACTACGACCCGGACTGGCCGGCAGACGTGAAGCGGACGATCTCCGCGTTCGCGCTCTACACGCGCAAGCTGATGGGCGATGTCGATGTCTCCAAGGCGCAGCGACTCATCGCGGACGCCGGCGGGGTCGACAAGCTGTCGATGGAAGCCAACGGCTGGCTGCTGTCCGCGCTGGCGGGGCAGGCCGCGGCCGAGACCGAGCGCAAGGCGATCGTGCGCCACGCGCTCAACAAGGTGAGCGAGACGGCGGGCGCGGCGAACTTCACCACGTCGTACTCCGACGGGGCGTACGTGCTACTCGCGAGCAATCACCGCGTCGACGGGGTGATGCTCGAGGCGCTGCTGCTCGAGGATCCAAAGAACGATCTGATCCCGAAGGTGGTGACGGGCCTCCTCGCGCACCGGAAGCGCGGCCACTGGCTCAACACACAGGAGAACGTGTTCGCGCTCCTCGCGATGGACACGTACTTCCACATCTGGGAGAAGGCGACGCCGAACTTCGTCGCGCGCGTCTGGCTCGGTGATGACTACGCCGGTGACCACGCCTTCCGCGGCCGCACGACCGAGTCGCACCAGATCGACATCCCGATGAGCATCGTGGCCACGCACGACAAGCAGGCGCTCACGATCTCGAAGGACGGCCCGGGTCGCCTCTACTACCGCATCGGCATGACCTACGCCCCCGCGAGCCTGAAGCTCGAGGCGGCGGACTACGGCTTCGTCGTCGAGCGCATCTACGAGGGCGTCGATGCCGCCACCGATGTCGTGCGTCAGGCCGACGGGACCTGGAAGATCAAGGCGGGCGCGCGGGTCCGCGTGAAGATCAAGATGGTCAACGAGAACCGGCGCTACCACGTCGCGCTCGTCGATCCGCTGCCGGCCGGCCTCGAGCCGATGAACCCGGCGCTCGCGATGACGGGCGCCATCCCGGTCAGCACGAAGGACGAGCGGCAGCGCGCCGGTCGCTACTGGTGGTGGTACGGCCCGTGGTACGAGCACCAGAACATGCGCGACGAGCGCGTCGAGGCCTTCAGCTCGCTGCTCTGGGAGGGCGTCCACGAGTACGAGTACGTTGCCCGCGCGACGACGCCGGGGAACTTCGTCGTCCCGCCGACCAAGGCCGAGGAGATGTATATGCCGGAGACCTTCGGCCGTGGAGCCTCGGATCGTGTGATCGTCGAGTAGCCGACGACGATCGGCAGATGACCAGCACGACTGGTGGGGCGCGTGGTACGAGCACTAGCACATGCGTGACAACCGCGGCGCGTCGACGAAGGTGGTGGTCGAATGAGCTTGGTCTTCATCGATGGCAATCCGTTGCGCGGCGCGGAGCTCGGCCGCATCGTCCCCGGGCTCGCGTTCACCGTCGAGCCGCTGCAGAGCGGCTTCAACAC
>JALHPV010000348.1 GCA_022842285.1 Kofleriaceae bacterium | reverse complement strand
GCCTTACCTTCGCGGCCGGCGCGGCCTCGGTCGGGTACGACACGGTCCGCAAGCGCGCCGCCTTCGACCTCGACGTGGCTGGCACCTGGGGCCGTCGCGTCGAGCGCGAGCGTCTCGCGTACGGCTGGAACACCGGCGCCCACGTCGTCGCGGCTTATCTGAATCCGCCGGAACGTGCCAAGTCGCGGTCGGTCCAGGTCAACGTCACGGCCGACGGCGAGGCTCGCTTCTACGCCGGCAAGGTGTACGGCGTCGGCAAGGCCGCGGCCGCGATGCAGATCAACAACATCTCGAACACCGACGACGACGACGCGACGCAGGACCTCAGTGACACCCGCCTGAACGCGGACCTCCAGATCGCCATCGGCGGTGGCTACGGCCGCATGCTCGACGTTGGCGGCGCGATTCGCGTGCGGCGGCTCTCGCGTACCCTCGACTCTGCGCGCGCCCTCGGCAAGCCGATCGACGCCGCCACCGCGCAGCGCCTCCAGCTCGCCTGGTGGGGACTCCGCGGTGAGCGGTCCCTTTACCAGGCGCTCGTCACCACCGTCGCGATCCTGCGCGAAGCGGGCATCCTCCTCGGGGAGCCGGATGCGGGCCTCTCCTTCGAGATCCTGAACGTCCTCCGCGACACGCAGCTCTTCCTGCGCCCGAGTGGCCTCGACGTGCAGATCGCGATCGGTGAAGGCTACCTGCGCCGCCCCTCGGTCCAGGACGGTCAGTCGCCCGCCGCCGGTCAAGCGGGCCGCGTCGAGCAGCTCCTCCTCCAGGCGAACTACGCGCGGCAGCTCGCCGACGACACCCTCGAGCTCTCCGGCGGCGTCCGGGGGCGCTACCGCCTGTTCGCCCCGGAGACGCCGCCGCAGCCGTCGCCGTGGGCCGTCGAGGCCTCGGCACGCGCGCGCAAGTTCACCTACGGCGAGCACGGCGATGCCTTCGGCGTCCTCGATCTCTCCGCGGGCATCCTGCTGTCCGACGACGATCCGTTGAACGACATGGACTCGGAGCTCGGCATGCGCTTCCAGTCCGAGGTTGGCTTCACCTACGTGCTGAACCAGGCCTCCGGCATCCGCCTCGCAGGCACGGTCGCGCTCGACGGCGGCGAGCTGTTCTTCGGCGCCACGCTCGAGGCCACGTACGGACTTCTCACCGGAACCTTCGCCGGCCTATGAGGCGGCTGGCCGTCCTCGCCTGCGTCCTGGCCGCGAGCCCGGCGCGGGCCCAGCCGCGCGGGGACAACACGAGCCCACCCCCGCCCGGGGCGCCCAACACCGTCGTGCCCTCGCGCCCGATGCTCACCTGGTTCGGCGTGCAGGTCTCCGATCCGCCTGCCGTCCATCTCCAGCTCAGCACGCAGGCCGCGGTCGGGAGCTATGTCGAAGGTCAGACGCTCGTCGTGCACGTCGAAGGCGTCGACCTCGACTCGCGCCAGACGTGGAAGAAGGTCGACCTGACGCGCTTCGAGTCGATGCCCATCGTCTCGATCGAGGTCTCGCGCGGCAGCGCCGGCGCCGACATCAGGCTCGAGTTCAAGCCCGGCATCGTCCCGACGGTGGCGCCGGCCGTCAACCTGGGCACCGACGGCTTCACCTACGTGCTCCTCGATCTCTCCGGGGCCGTGGTGCCCGCCTCGGTCACCGGCGCCGAACCGACCACCACGGACGAGCCCGACGCCGGCCCGCTGGTCGTCGAGGATCGCGACCTGGGTGAGCTCCGCACCCGGCAGGGTCTCGCGCTCGATGTCTCCGCTGGCATCGGCGTCCAGGTGTTTCGCTTCGGGGGCGAGTCGCAGACGGACTTCGGCATCTCGGGGCTGAACCTCAGCCTCGGCGCGTGGATCACCGACACGTCCGCGCTCGTGGTCCGCGCCACCAGCACCACGTCCTTCCGCGAGGACGACGATGGCAGCAGCGTCGCGCTCACCGCGGTCGCCTTCACCGCGGGGGTGCAGCACTTCGCCAGCGACGAGTACTTCGTCGGCGGGGGCGTGGGCATCGGACGCGCGCTGATCGACTTCGAGAGCTCGGACGGAAACGCCTTCGCGTTCCAGGTCCGGGGCGGCATGACCTTCAAGCCGTCCCAGCACGGTGCCTACTACGTCGCGGCCGAAGTGAGCCCGCTCTACCGCGACGAGGCCTGGCTCATCGGCGCGGCCGTTCAGCTCGGCTGGCAGCTGTACTGATCTCGCCGAAACTCTCAGTTGTTTCAAGCGACTGCAAGATAGGGTCTTGAAAGGTCGGACCAATTCCGCTAAGGGTTCTGAGTGCTCTCGGAACATCTGCATCGGACGTTGGTGGCGGTGGCGGAGGCAGCTCTGCCGGCGGGCACGTTGATCCCAGCGGCGGGTGAGCTGGCGGCTTCCAAAGTCGAACAGTTCACGGCCGGCCTGCCGGGCGCGGTCGAATTCGGGCTCGCGGGCCTCCTCCGCGGCATCGACGCGCAGAGCTGGCTCGTACATCGCCGCTCGTTCGCGGCGTCCTCGCAGAGTCAGCGCCTCGCGTTGCTCGAGCGGTGGCGCCAGGGCGACCCGGTGCGGCGCTTGATGCTGCGTGCCCTGGTGAGCCCGCTCAAGATCGCGCACTTCGATGACCCGGCGCTCTACAAGCACCTCGGCTGCGTGTACGAGGCGGCGAAGGTGAAGGGCGAAGCCAAGCCCGCCTACATGCGCGACCGGGTGCACGCGAATCTCGACGAGGATCTCGCCGTCGAGGCGGACGTCGTCGTGGTGGGCACCGGGGCGGGCGGGGCCGTGGTCGGGCGCGAGCTCGCCGAGCAGGGCCTCGCCGTCGTGTTCGTCGAGGAGGGGCAGTACCACGATCGCACCGCGTTCACGGGCCGCGCGTTCCCGATGCAGCAGCTGCTGTACCGGCGCGGCGGGTCGACCTTCTCCGTCGGCAATGTCGCGATCCCGATTCCGATCGGTCAGAGCGTCGGCGGCAGCACGACGGTGAACTCCGGCACGTGTTACCGCACCCCTGATCGCGTGCTCTCGGAGTGGGCCCACGACCTGGGGCTCACCGAGCTGGCGCCTGACAAGCTCGCGCCGTACTTCGAGCGCGTCGAGCAGGTGCTCGGCGTGGAGGCCGCGCGCGCGTCGCTGCTAGGCGGCAACGGGCGCGTGATCCAGCGCGGGTGCGAGGCGCTCGGCTTCACGAAGCACGGGCCGCTCAAGCGCAACGCGCCGGCGTGCGACGGCCAGGGCGTCTGCGTCTTCGGCTGCCCGACCGATGCGAAGCGCTCGACGAACGTGAGCTACATCCCGATCGCGCTGCGCGCGGGCGCCGAGCTGTTCACGGGGGCGCGTGTGACCCGGATCCTCGTCGAGCATGGCCGCGCGGTGGGCGTGGTGGCGCGAACGCCGAGTGGCCATGCCTTGACGGTACGCGCGAAGGCGGTGGTGGTCGCGTGCGGGGCGATCATGACGCCGCTCCTCCTCCAGCAGCAGGGCCTCGGGGCCGCTTCCGGGCAGCTCGGAAAGAACCTCTCCATCCACCCCGCGGCCGGCGCTCTCGCCGAGTTCGCCGAGCAGATCCAGCCGTGGAACGGCATCCCGCAGGGCTACGCGATCGAGGACCTGCACGACGAGGGCATCCTCTTCGAGGGCGCGATGGTGCCGCTCGAGCTCACGATGGGGATGACGCAGCTCATCGGCCCCGACCTCGTCCGGCTCGCCGAGTCGTTCGGCCATGTCGCGTCGTTCGGCTTCATGATCGAGGACACGTCGCGCGGCTCGGTTCACTCCGTCCGCGGACAGCCGATGATTCGGTACTCGCTGACCAACCACGACGTCGCCCACGTGAAGCGTGCGGTGGATGTGCTCGCGCAGATCTTCTTCGCCGCCGGCGCACACGCGGTCTACGCCCCGATCGCCGGCCACGACGTACTCACCTCCGAGGCGGATCTCGTACGCCTGCGACGCTCGCAGGTGCGGCCGTGGGACCTCGACCTCTCCGCCTATCACCCGCTCGGCACCGCCCGCATGGGGCGCGACCCGAGCTCGTCGGTGGTCGGGCCCGACCACCAGCTGCACGATGTCCCTGGCCTCTATGTCGTCGACGGCGCCGCGGTCCCATCGTCCCTCGGCGTGAACCCGCAGGTCACGATCATGGCGCTCGCCACCCGTGCCGCGGAGCAGATTGCCGCCGCCGTCGGGACCTGACTTCTCGAAAAACTGAGACCGGCGCTCGGCGTTCCGCAGCGTTAGCCCGGCATGGGCCGTGCTCTACCCGGGGGCGGTATGATCACGAGCCGAGACCGTCTCCTCGCCGCCGCCGCGCTCGTCATCGCCCTGCCCTCCACCGCGCTGGCGGGTCCGATCACGGCCGGCGTGACCCTCGGGATCGCGCAGACCAAGGCCGACGCGGAAGGCGACGCGGTCGGGGCGCACGGCATCTTCGGCCGGGTCCGGCTCGGAAACCGCCTCGGCATGCAGCTCGAGCTCGCGAAGGTCGGCGGCCCCGAGGCCGGCAATGACATTCGCTCCGCGAGCGCGCTGCTGGTCGTCGACCTGCTCGACGCCGCGCGGTACCGGATCGTCCCCATGTTTATCGCCGGCATCGGCGTCGACCGCCAGCGCATCGGCGACCCCGCGTACGACGACAGCTACGACAACGTCGTGAACGGCAAGCATGTCGAGGGCGGGTTTGCCGTCGAGTACCGCTCGCCGCATGGCCTCACCATCGGACTCGATCTCCGCGTCGGCTCGCGCGAGCTCGACGACGGCTACGGCGGCACGGATCGTCCGCCGCCCCCCGAACCCACCGGGGGTGGCGGCACGACAGGCGGCGACTCGCCAGTCACGCCACGCGGCCGCATCGCCCCTACCGTGCCCTGTGAGCCCACCACGTGCGTGCCGCTCATCGACGGCGGCTACGCCGTGATGCAGCCGGGCGAGTACCGATCCGCCCGCATCGTCATCGGCATCCAGTTCTAGGACCATGCCGATCCTTTAGCGACGGCGACTCGTGCTCGTACTCGGGGCACGATCAGCACGTCCAGGCATGCGGCGCACTCGAGGGCTGAGCCGCGAGCGAGCTCGAGGTACCAGACGCGATCGGGGAACGCTTGCCGTTGCCCTCCGCAATGGTGAGCGCCACACACGTTGCGGCCTCATCGAGATGCTCCATGGCATTGGTTCGGGCCCCCCTCGAAAGCTCGTCCAGGACGCGATCGACCTGGGCCACGATGCAATCGAGCGACAGCACGCATCGAGCTTCTCGTGGTCGAACATGCGAACTGCACCGCCGCGGAACGCGTCGGTCGGTTACTCGAGCACGAGCACGAGCACGAGCACGAGCTACAAACGGAACCACTCCTGCGCTCCCCGAAACTCCCTCTTGGCGTCTGGGGCGTCTTGGCGTTCGACCTTCACGAGCACGAGCACCAGCACCAGCACCAGCACCAGCACCAGCACGCGCACGCGCACGCGCACGCGCACGCGCACGCGCACGCGCACGCGCACGAGCACGAGCACGAGCACGAGCACGAGCACGAGCACGAAAGATCCTGCGTGCTTTCGCTCAGGCGCGCGTAACTGAGCGGCATCCAGTTCCAGGACCTTCGAGGGCCCGCAGGCGACCTACCGGCGGGTCGGGAGCACGGTGAACTCGATGTCGCGATCGATGCGGCAGTTCATCGCGTCCTCGTCGTTGATCGTCACCATCTCGCACGCTGCCTCGTCCTCGGCGCTGGTCGCCTTGCCCTTCGTCGGCAGCGTCAGGACGATGCGCGTCCCCTCGATGCGCCACGTGCCCTTGAACGGCGAGTCGTAGACCTGGCCCTCGCAGCGCGTCTTCACCCGGAGCTTGAACGAGCGATTGCGGAGGGCGTTGAAGCGAACCTCGGGCTTGTCGCACGAGGTGCCCGTCTGCTCCCACTGGCCGCCGAGGCCCATGAGGCGCTCGTAGACCGTCGTCGCCGGGCGGTCGTAGCCGACGAGCTTGCGGTACTCAGCGTCGGTGCGGAGCGGTGAGAAGGCGGCGTCGAAGCGCGCCTCGATGATCCACTCGACGGCGTCGGTGCGTGTGGATGCGGCCAGCTTGGCGAGCGTCGCGAGCGCGTCGGCGTTGGCCTTCGTACGGACCTGGGCGGCGGCGAGGCCGTAGAGCCCTTCGCTGTGCTCGGCGTCGAGCGCGAGGACGGCCTTCCATGCGGCGACCGCCTTGCGCTTGGCCGACTTGCGGGCGGTGACGAGGGCCTTGTCGACCTTGGGATCGGTCGTCGGCGGCGGAGTGGTCGTCGGCGGCGGATCCACGGGCGCGGGCGTCGTCGTCGTGGGGTTCGTGCCGAGGAGGTCGAAGGCGATGACCTCCGTGACCTCGCGACCGGCGCGACGGATCGTGTACGTGACGGCCACGCGGTCGTCGTACTGGCTCGGGAACACCTCGACGATCGCGCCGATCGAATCGGACGCGTTCCACGCGACGACCGAGCCGCTACCCTTCTTCGTGATGGTCAGCGTGCGGCCGCTGCTCGAGGCCGTGAACACGGAGCTCGTGCCGGGGAGCTTGATCGAGAGCTTCGCGACCTCCTCCGTGGTCGCCTTGGCGCAGCTCGGGGAGCCGCTGGCCTTGCCGCTCGTGACCTTGAGCGGCTGGCAGACCTTGTCCTGGTTGACCAGGTAGGGGCGGTCGATACTCGAAAACCCACCAAACGAGTCTGCGGCCGCCACCGACGAGGCCCCGACCACGAGGAGCGCGGCGACGCCCATTCGCATCCGCATCGACATGTAGACGTGATAGCGCGTTTGGGATTCAATCGCCTCTTCGATGGCTGCCAGCATATTCACCCGCGCCAGCGCGGCCTTGGACCGCGGGGTGGTGCGGCTCATGGAGCGGCGAATGGCGCCGCGGACGAGTGTGCTGCGGCTCGACCCGCAGGACAGCCGCCGGAAGCTGACCGAGCTCGCGCGCGAGTACAGCACGGGGACGCTCGGGAGCCCGAGCCCCTTCTTTCCCACGCCGGCCCTGCCCGCTCCCGTCCACACCCAGGCCGGCGATGGCCCGCTGGGTACACACGTCGTCGATCTCTCGTTCCCCTCGGAATACGTGCCGTTCCATCCGGCCGCGCGCGCTCCACGACGCGGC
>JALHPV010000347.1 GCA_022842285.1 Kofleriaceae bacterium | reverse complement strand
ACGACGCTCAGTCTCCACGAGTGCGGTCCCATCGAAGGCGTGATCGGGAAGCTTCACGGCTCGACGATCGAGCATCTCGAGCTCACCTGCAAACCACTCGCGAGTGCTGAGGTTCGCGCCTTGATCGCTGCGCCGTGGTTCGCGTCACTCAAGGCTCTGCGACTCAAGGTGGAGGATCGCTCGCTCGTCGACGCGCTTGCCGACCGCGGCATGCCAGAGCTTCGCGTGCTCGAGATCGATTGCTACGAGCTCGAGCTCACGACCGCCGATCTCGAGAACTTGATCGACCGAGAACAGCGACCGACGCTCACGCTCCTCGAGCTTCACGGCATCCGCGTGGTCGGAGACCTGCCGCAGCGCGACGGCCTCGAGATCCGCATAACGAGGTAGAGCTGGAGGCGGAGGAAGATCTGCACCGGACGCGCCTGGCTGCGGCCTGTGCTCGCTGGGGAGTTCTACGGTGACGACGTGAGCTTGATGCCGGGAGTCGAGCTCGAGCCCACGAAGGAAGCAGGATGGTACCGGGTCAACGTGCATGGCAGCTCGGGTCTTCTCGTCGACCCAGGCCGCTGAGGAGCTCGCGCTTGGCGCGACGATTCACGACCGCTGGGGCGCGAGGCCGCGCTTGGTCAGGAGCTCGCGCAGGTAGTTTCGGTCGAGGCGCGCTTCGCGGGCAGCCTGGCTGAGGTTGCCACGATGGCGGGCCATGAGCTGCGTGAGGTATTCGACTTCCCACCGCGCGACGATGCGCTCCTTGGCGACGCGAAACTCGACCGTCTCTTCGGCGTCGTCGGCAGGCGGAGCTTCGGGTGGTGCGTCAGGCTCCCCCATCACGTGGGCGCGCTCGACCGCGGCCCGGAGCTCGCGCACGTTGCCCGGCCAGTCGCGGGCAGCGAAGGTCGCGATGAGGTCGGGCGGCGCCGGGCTCCCTGTTAGCTCGCGATGAAAACTATCGACGAGGAGCGGAATATCGGCGCGGCGTTCTCGCAGGGCGGGAATTCGGAGCGTCAGGACGCACAGGCGGTAATACAGATCGGCGCGGAAGTCGCCCGTGTTCACGCGGGTCCGAAGATCGCGGTGCGTGGCCGCGATGATGCGGACATCGAGCGCGACAGGCTGATTCGAGCCGACGGGCGTCACCTCGCGCTCCTCGAGCGCGCGGAGCAAGCGGGGCTGCAGATCGAGCGGCAGCTCTCCGACCTCTTCGAGCAGGACGGTGCCCCCCCTTGCGGCCCGCAGCGCCCCAGGCCGATCGCTCGTGGCGCCGGTGAAGGCACCCTTCACGTGACCGAACAGTTCGCTCTCGATGAGCCCCGGCGCGATCGCACCGCAATCGATGATCACGAACGGACCCTCGCGCCGCGCACTCGCTCGGTGCAAGGCGCGCGCGAGCAGGCTCTTGCCACAGCCTGTCTCGCCGGTAAGGAGCAACGTCGTGTCAGCCGCAGCGAGCTTCGGCAGCAGCGCGAACACCCGGCGCATGGCGCTGCTCTCGCCGAGCAGGTCCGCGAAGTGATCGTCGGAAGCGAGCGGCTGCTGTACGACGCCATGCGCCTTCACGGCGAACGTGGTGTGTCCGAGCTCGATCCGCTGCCCTGGCCGCAACATCGCCTCCGCGATCTCGACTCCGTCGATGCGGGTACCATTGGTGCTACCCAGATCGCGGATGCGCGCGCCGCGGCGCCCGACGGCGATCGCGACGTGGTGGCGCGACACCGAGCTATCGGTCAGCACCAGGTCGTTTGCACGCTCGGTGCCGATCGAGATCTCATCGACTTCGGCGATCACGTGGCGCCCCACGTCTGGGCCTGCGATGACCTCGAGCCAAAGCGCGTGCAGGGCTCGGACCGGCGAGAGCGGCGCGACCCGGCGGGTTCCGGCGGGCCCAGTGTCTGAAGGCTGCTCGTCGCTCACGGCAGCATCGTCGTCGTAGGCCCGGGGCGACCGCAACACCCGCGGCCGCTACTTGAGGGGCCGCCCGCTCTCCGAGCTCATCGCGACGATCTCGTCCGTGCTGGTCATGCCGCGCTGACGCTCGCCCGAGCCGATGTTCTTGATCGCGACGCGGCGACCGTGCCGGCGGTCGAGCGACGCTGCGAGGCCTCCGACGGGCGTGCGCGCCGTCGCTACTTGACGGGAGTCGGCGTTGGCGTGATTGGCGTTGGCGGCGGCGGCGGCGGCGGGTCCTTGATGCACGAGTAGGTGCAATACGAGCCGAAGTACACGGTATAGCCGTTCTCTGGATAGCCCCCGCTGACAGTGCACCCGTCGACAACCCAACCAAGTCTTGCAAAATCACCCTCGGTCTCCTTCGTGCAGGTGCCTTTCACCGATGGATCGACCGGGCTCTCGCACGCACCGTTCGTAGCCGGACACGCTGGCGGGCCGTCCGGCCATTCGTCGTCGTAGTTATCCTTCGCAGTCGCGCACAGACCTTCAAGGCACACCTGGAGCGCGGGGCCCTTCAGGTTGGTGCATCCCTCGACGCTCTTGAAGTTCTTCTGGGTCTTGCACTCGCCGCCGCACACAACCTCGTCAGCACTGCGCTCGAGCTCGGTCTGCGCTTCGCACACTTCGATCGGCTCAGCAACGGCAACCCCCATCGCGCGCAGCGCTGCCAGCTCGTCGGCCTCGATCTCCGACGTGACCTCCGAGTCGGCCACGATCTCCTCGGGCGAGGCCACACACGCCCCCGCCGTGGCGGCAAACAGTAGACACACGAGTGCACTTGGCTTCATGAATCCTCCCATGGGCCAGAGCTAGAGCACCCGCCGTACCACCGGCCAGCCCAACCATCTCGACGACTTGCGCTGCCCAAGGCCCGCCCTGCTGGATCGAGTCTGCAGCGTGAACCCCGCACCACCCAAGATCCAGCCACGACGGCGGCGGCTGCGGAGACGTTCTCGTTCCGCTCTACGCACGAGCGACCAAAGGCGCTACCGGCGCCTCCATCCGAGTGGCGTGAGCCGTATGCGTCGATGGCAGTGGAGGATTCGCTGCCGTGGGCAACACTCGACGACGTGTTCGAGGCCGCCAAGGCGTTCGTGGATCCCGTGCTCTCAGACGCACCGTTTCCACCGACTTGGACGGCGACCTCCAGGCGATGGGAGTGATGTCCGAGTGGCCCGCGTTGCTGTTGGCGGTCGTGTGAAATCGCGGAAGTCTGGAGCGGGCAGAACAGCTGACGTACACGATGCGTCCCCGTCGACACCCCACCGCAGCGGTGAACGTCGCCGAAAATGAAAGAGGCCGCCGAAGCGACCTCTTCCCGGGTGGAGATAAGGGGGATCGAACCCCTGACCTCGTGAATGCCATTCACGCGCTCTCCCAGCTGAGCTATATCCCCGGGTGGATGGGGGTTCTACCGGCGGGGCCGGGAGGTGTCAAGAGCGGCCTCAGGCCAGGTTGGTGTAGACGTTCGTGACGTCGTCATCGTCCTCCAGGGCGGCCACCATCTTGAGGACCTCGTCGACCTTGTCCTCGGGGAGCTCGGTCGTGGTGGCGGGGACGTACTCGGAGGTGGTCGAGATGACGGGGATCTTCCGGGCCTCGAGGACGGTCTGCATGGAGCCCCAGTCCGTGTAGGCGGTCCGGATTTCGAGGAGCTTCTCGCCCTTCTCGCCTTCGCCTTCCTCCAGGGTCAGGAGGCCGTGGTCGATGAGGTCGAGCTCGAGGGCATCGCGGTCGACGCCCTCGGGCGAGATCCGGATGATGCCCTGACGGCTGAACATGAAGGCCACCGAGCCGGTGGTGCCCAGGTTGCCGCCCTTGAACTTGAAGGTGGCGCGAACGTTGGCGGCGGTGCGCGTGACGTTGTCGGTGGCGGCCTCGACGACGACGGCGATGCCGTGCGGGGCGTAGCCCTCGTAGATGATCTCTTCGTAGTTCGCCCCACCCTCGCCCGAGGCCTTCTTGATGGCCGCGTCGATCTTGTCCTTGGGCATGTTCACGGCACGCGCGTTGACGATGGCGCGGCGCAGGGTCGGGTTCGCGTCGGGGTTGGAGCTCCCGCCGCCCTTGATCGAGATGGCGATGTCCTTGGCGATCTTCGCGAACTGCTTCGAGACGCGATCCATGCGGCGAAAGATGGTCGACTTGCGTTTTTCGAAGGCGCGGCCCATAGGCGGCGGAAACTAGCAGATCAGAGCCGCTTCATGCCGCCGAGTGTCGAGCCGTCCTTCGCGAGCGGCAGCGTGAAGACGTCGGGCGCGTCGTCGGGGCTCTGGGGCGTGAGCTCGACGGTGGCGCCGACGATCCGGTAGGTGCCACCGCTGCCGAAGCCCTGCACCGTGTACGTGCCGTCGGGGAGGAACGTGTACTGCTCGCAGTGCTGCCTCTCGTGCGCCGTGCCGTAGGTCCGACCGCCGGCATCGCGCATGCCGCACGCGAAGGCCCACGACGTCGTGCAGGACTGGTAGGCGACCTGCGCCGGAAAGGTCTTGGGCGCCGGGGGCTTGCGCTTGGGAGCGGCGGCCGCGATGGAGGTCGAGAGGAGCACGGCCACCAGGAGCGTCTTCATGCTCGTGGGAACGCACTGCCGGCGGGGTCGGTCTGCGGTGGCCGAAACTGTCGGAATCGGCGGTACAACCGGCCCATGAAGAAGTTGCTCGTTCTCGTCGCTGTCGCCGCCCTGGCCGCGTGCGGCAAGTCGGATGCGCCTGCGGGTGGTGGTGGTGGTGGCGCCGAGCCGTCGGCGCGGTGCGCGGAAGCGGCGGCCAAGGCCGTGGCCGCGTTGCCCGGAGGCTCGGGGGCCGGCGAGATCCAGACGAAGCTGCAGGGCATCATCACGGCGCGCTGCCAGCAGGACAAGTGGTCCGCCGCGACCGTCGACTGCTACGCGACGCAGGTGAAGGATATGTCCGGCATGAAGAAGTGCCGCGAGACGCTGCCGCCCGACCAGCAGCAGGCGCTGATGGGCGAGATCCGGAAGGCAATGATGAGCCAGCCGGGCGCGGGCGGCGCGATGCCTCCGCATGCAGGTGGTGGCGGCATGGCTCCGCCACCCAACTGAGCTCAGCGCCTGGGCAGCTCGGTCCGCAGGCGCTCGACCTGCCGCTCGGTGTGCTCGTCCGAGTCGAGGTGCATGGGGTGAACGCTGGTCCGGCCGAACGGCGCGGACATGATGACCGTCGTCTTCTCGGTCTTGAGCGAGACGAGCTTGGTCACCACCGCCTCGAGCTCGGCCGCGGGAAGATGCTCGAGCACGTCGAGCGCGAGGATCACGTCGTAGGTCGTGTCGGGTGGCATCGGCTCGACGTCGGACTTCCAGATCTTCAACGGGATGGCGTGGCGCTTGGCACGGAAGGCGGCGAAGTCGAGCGACGTGCCCTCGAGGTCGGCGAGCGTGACGTCGAAGCCGGCGCGCGCGAGCGGGATCGCGGTGAGGCCCGCGCCACCGCCGAAGTCGAGGATGTTCTTCGGCGCGTGCTCGCGCATGTACTGCACGAGGGCGAGGTCTGACTGCCGCTTGTCGTCGACGAACAGGTGCCACTCGGCGAGCTCGTAGATGTAGTTCGTCGTCTGCTTGTAGAACTCCTTGATGCGCTCGTCGGTCATCTCGCCGCGCGCCTCCCAGCTCTCCCACTCCTCCTTGAGCGGCGTGCTGCCGAGCTTCATGCGCGCGCGCACCTGCTCGAAGGTCTGGTTCGTGAACGCCATCACGTCGGCGACATACTCGCCCTGCTCGGCGGCGAGCGTCGGATCGGGGAGCCGCGCCGGCGCATCCACGGGCGGTTTGGGCTTCGGCGCCGACGTCGGCTCGCCCTTGCACGCGACGAGCACGAGCGTGAGGAGGACGGCTCTCACGAGCGGGTGATCCAGATCGGCGCGGACCAGGCCATGCGATTCGGCCCCGGCTCGAGGATCTCGAGGTAGACGAAGTGTGCGCCGGTCGTCGGCAGATCGACGGACAGCGCCTGCCAACCCGCGGCGACCGTCTGCCGGCTGACCTCCGTCACCGCGTCGCCGCCGATCGTCCCCGCAAAGATCGCGACCTCGTAGTCGCCCGAATAGTCACTGTCCTCCAGGTAGACCGAAAGCGCCGCGGAGCTCGCACGCGTGACGAGCGTCCCGCCCATCGGGACGCGGTCGTCAGCGTACAGCCGCACGACCAGCTGCTCGTCCTCGCTCGCGTAGACCGCCCGCTGATCGATCGCCGCCAGCAGCGACGCCTCCGTCAGCGACTCGGCGATCACGCCGGTACGCGTGGAGTGGCCGGTCCCCCAGTTCGCGTAGTGGTTGTCGTGCGGCGCGGTAGGGGCCGTCTGAAAGCCCGCGAGGAGGTAGTAGTCCCAGTCGCTGTGGACCCGCGTGAAGCGCGTCACTTGCCCCGTCGTGCGGTCGACCATGAGCGATGCGTTCTCGCGCAGCTCGCCCTTGATGTCGGTGCCGCGGCCGACGAGCACCTCGAAGAGGCGCACGTACGAGCTCCCCGCGGCCTGCAGCGCCGCGAGACCATCGCTCACGACCGCGCGGTCGGGCATGACCTCGCCGGCGATCCAGCGCGGGAGCTGGGTCCGCATCGGTTCGAAATCATCGAGGCCATAGTCGTTGAACTTCTTGCTCCGGTCGGCGGCGGACGGGATGTCCGTCAGGGTCACGTCGAAGATCTGATCCCAGTTGCCGTCGAGGCTGGGGTTGCCGGCCGAGCGGAACGTCCGCGGGTGACACATCGAGACGAGCGGGTGATCGCCCTCGCGCTCGCGCTGGTTCAATGCCGCGTAGAACCGATCGTAGCGGCCGGTCTCGATCTTCGCGAGCTCGGCCGTGCCCAGCACCGTCACGTGGTTGCCAGCGCTGTTCGTGTTCCACTCCATGCTGGGGATGGCGACGAACGCACCTTCGCTCGCGCGCGTGACGTCGTGGGCGACGAGCACCATCTGGCCCCACTGGTCCTTCGACATGTTCGCGTTGTCGGACGGATCCACGGCGCCCCCCTCGGCCGTCGTGTGCGGCGAGAGCGCGAGGAAGTCCATGCCGCCCCGATCGCGCGCGTACTCGAAGGCGGTGCGGAACGCCTCACCGGGTGTGGCGCCGAGGTCGACATCCTGCAGCGTGCCAGTCTCGTCGGCGCGCTGCGCGTGGCCGTCG
>JALHPV010000346.1 GCA_022842285.1 Kofleriaceae bacterium | reverse complement strand
CGATTCGATATGTTGGGTCGCCATGCCGTGATCCTCAGTGGATGAGGTAGAGGAGCGGGAAGAGGAAGATCCAGATCAAGTCGACGATGTGCCAGTACAGCGCGGCAAAGTCGACCGGGCCGAAGTAGTCCGGCGAGAAGTCGCCGCGGACCGCGCGGAGCAAGAGCCAGATGAACACGAAGATACCGACGAGGACGTGGATGCCGTGGAGGCCCGTCATCGCGAAGTAGATCGTGAAGAACATGCTCGTGTTCGGGGGCGGCGGGCCGGCGTAGTTCCGCTCCTTCTCCTCGTGGTGGGAGAGCGTCTTGCGGCCGGCGGCCTCCTTCGCCCCGATCGGGATGTCGCGCACCTGGTCGGCGAGCGGATCGATGGGCTCGGGGATCTTCGCGGCCTTCGTGCAGTCGGCGACGACGCGCGTGTCCACGTTGCGACGGATCTCGTGGTCGCCGAACTCGACGATGACGCCGAAGTCCTTCTTGCAGACCGCGGGCTGGTACGCGGGGCGCCAGCACTTCTTGCCGTGGGCCGCCGCCGGGGCCTTCTCGCCCTTGGCGGCCTCGCCGCCGTGGTGGACCGGCGGATCCCAGTACGGGTCGTGGCACACCTCGGTGATCGGCTCGCTCTTGCTGACCACGAACTCGGCCGAGCCGTCAGCCTTCTTCGAGACCTTGCCGGTCTCGACCGTCACCTTGCAGCTCGCCTGCATGCCGTCGCGATCCGGATCGTTGTCGTAGTCCGCGAGGGGCAGGCAGCCTGACTTGGCCTTGCCCGACCCGAAGTCGAACACGACGTTCGACTTGGTGCCCGGGCACTCGTTGTTCTTCGTGAGCAGCGGCGTGCCGCCGCTCGAGACACACGGGTCGAAGTAGCGACCGAACAGGATGTGCTCGTGAATCTTGTGCGTGTACTCGACGTACTTGATCCCGAGGAATCCGAACGCGCACACGATGGTCGCGCTGAGGCAGGCGATGAGCAGCTTCTTCTGATTGAGCTGCGCCGCGCGCACCGCCCAGGCCGCCGTCAGCGACGAGAAGATGAGGACCGCGGTGTTGATCGCGCCCATCTTCGTGTCGAGGTACTTGTGCGCGTACTCGTAGATCTCCGGGTGGTGGGACCGGTAGAGGACGTAGGCGACGAACAGCGCCGAGAAGAAGAGCACTTCCTGCGCGAGGAAGAGCCAGATGCCGAGCTTGCCGGAATCGAACTGGTGCTGGGCGTCGTCGTAGTGGTGCTGGATGAAGACGGAGGCGTGACCGTGGCCATGCCCGTGGTCATCGTGTCCGGCGTGAGCCTGTTCGGTCACGACTCACCTTCCTTCTTGTCGTCGGACTTGGGCTCGACCGGCGCATCCGCCATGTCATCGAGCGACGCCGTCGCCGGCTTTGCCTCGGAGGCGTCGACGGCCGGGGCCGCCTTCGGCGCATCGGTCGACAGCCCGGCCTGCTCGGTCGCGGCCTGGGACTCCACGGGAGCCGTCCAGGACACCTTCTCACCGGCGACCCGCTTCGGGGCATCCGCCGCCGCGTGCGCGTGCGCGGTGCCGGCGACCTCGGAGGGCAACGCCTCGATCGGCGCGCGGCGCTCCCAGACGTCGGGCCGCACCTCGACGAGATCGTCGTAGTTGTAGACCTCGTGGAGCACCGGCGGCTTCTCGAAGTTGAAGAGCGTCGGCGGCGTCGGGGCCTGCCACTCGAGCGAGCTCGCCCCCCATGGGTTGCGCGGCGCGAGCGGCGCGCCCTTGCGGAACGTCCCGAAGAGGTAGATGACCGCGATGAAGATCGAGATGCCGAGGACGAAGGCCCCCACCGTCGAGAGCTGGTGGAAGATCTGGAAGTGCGGGTCGTAGTCCCAGTAGCGACGCGGCATGCCACGCGAGCCCATGACGAACTGCGGGAGGAACGTCAGGTTGAACCCGATGAACACGCCCCACGCGCAGATCTGACCGAGCGTCTCCGGGTACATGCGCCCCGTGAACTTCGGCCACCAGTAGTGGAGCGCGCCGAGGAACGCGACGAGGGTCGACCCCATCATCACGTAGTGGAAGTGCGCGACGACGAAGTAGGTGTCGTGCAGGTGCACGTCGACGGCGAGGATGCCGAGGAAGAGCCCCGTCAGGCCGCCGATCGTGAACAGCAGCAGGAAGGCGAGCGAGTACAGCATCGGCGTCTTCAGCCGGATGTCGCCCTTGTAGAGCGTCGCTACCCAGTTGAAGACCTTCACGGCACTCGGGATGCCGACGGTGAACGTCAGCGCCGAGAACACCATGTTCGCGAGGCGCGACTGGCCCGAGACGAACATGTGGTGGCCCCACACGAGGAACGAGAGCAGCGCGAGCGAGATCGACGAGTAGGCGACGAACCGGTAGCCGAAGAGCGGCTTGCGCGAGAACGTCGAGATCATCTCGCTGATCACGCCCATGCCGGGGATGATCATGATGTAGACGGCGGGGTGGCTGTAGAACCAGAAGAAGTGCTGGAACAGCACCGGGTCGCCACCGAGCTTCGCGTCGAAGATACCGATGTGCGCGAAGCGCTCGACGGCGAGCAGGAGCACCGTGATGCCGAGGACCGGCGTCGCGAGGACCTGCATGATGGCCGTCGCGTAGATCGCCCAGATGTTGAGCGGTAGCTGGAACCAGCCCATGCCCTGCGGACGGAACTTGTGGATCGTCACGAGCATGTTGAGGCCCGTGAAGATCGAGGAGAAGCCGAGGAGGAAGACGCCCATCACCGCGATGAGCACGGGGGTCTTCGACTCGAGCGAATACGGCGTGTAGAGCGTCCAGCCGGTGTCGAGGCCGCCGAACGGCACCGCACCGACGAGGAGCAGCGCGCCCGCGATCCACAGATAGAACGACGAGAGGTTCAGCTTCGGGAACGCGACGTCCGGCGCGCCGAGCTGGATCGGCAAGATGATGTTGCCGAGCGCGGCCGGAATGCCGGGGATGATGACGAGGAACACCATCACCGCGCCGTGGAGCGTGAAGAACTTGTTGTATGTGTCCTGGCCGACGATCGTCTGCCCCGGCGCCCACAGCTCGGTGCGCACCAGCAGCGCGAAGGCGCCGCCGACGATCAGCGAGACGAGGATGCCGAACAGGTACATCAGGCCGATCCGCTTGTGATCGAGCGTGAGGAGCCAGCCCGCGATGCGCGTGCCGAGCGGCTTACCGTCGTGGATGTCGAGGTAGCACGGCTCGCTATCAGGGCCGTCCGGGTACTTCTTCTGGAATGCTGCAGTGGCCATGAGTTTGCTCCCCTACTTCAGGGACTTGATGTAGGCGATTAGGCCCGCCAGCTCTTCGGGCTTCAGCTGACCGTCGAACGCCGGCATCGAGCCGATCTGGGACGCGTAGTTCGCGCGCCCCTTGGCCGATGGCACCTCGATCGACTCGCGGATGTAGTCCTCGTTCACGACCGCCGTGCCGCCGCCGGCGAGCTGGATCGTCGTGCCCCAGCTACCCTTGAAAGTCGGGCCGACCTTGGCCGACCCGTCGACGGAGTGACAGGAGATGCAGCCCTTCTTCTCGTACGTCTTCGCGCCGATCTCCTCGGGGGTGCCGGTGATGACGTTCGCGTCGGCGAGGTAGCGCTCGTAGCCGCCAGGCTCGTGTACGACGACCACCGCACGGCGACCATCGGCCTTCTTGCCCATCTGCGAGTGGTCGGTGCCGCAGTACTCCGCACAGTTGAGCCGGTACGTGCCCGGCTTGTCAGCGAGGAACCACGCGTACGTGTAGCGACGCGGGATGATGTCCTGCTTGACGCGCATGACCGGCGCGTAGAACGCGTGCAGCACGTCGCGCGAGGTCATGACGAGCCGGACGGGCGTGCCGACAGGCACGTGGAGGTCCGAATCCTTGAGGCCGTTCTGGTGGGTGAACTCCCAGCTCCAGCGCCATGCCTCGACGGAGATCTCGACAGCCTTCTGCGGCGGGGTGACGACCTTCACGTACGTCCGCCAGCCGTAATAGAAGAGGAACACGCAGATGAGCGTGGGGATGACGGTCCACGTGATCTCGAGCGCGTCGTTGTGGCCCGAGCTCGGCTCCGCCTTGTGGCCGGGGCGGTGGCGATACTTGATCGTGAAGTAGATGACGGCGCCGGCGATCGCGAAGAAGAAGAAGATCGAGAGCGCGTAGACGGCGTAGAACATGCCATCCGAGTCGTGGGCGACGCGGTTGACGCCCTTCGGCATCCAGTAGGTGCCCTCTTCGCTGATCGGACGATCTGCGAGGAGCTCCCACCAGCCCTTGCCACCCTTCGGGGCGGGGGCGGCGGCGGCGCCCGCGGGAGGTGTCGCGGCCTTCGGGTCGGCACCTGCCGCCGAGCCCTGCGCAGCCGGTTGGTCGACGGGCGGGCTCGCTTGCGCGCTGCCTTGTGAAGCGTCGGCGCTACCGGCGGCGGGTTGGGTAGGATCCGGCGTCACCTGCGCGGTGGCGCCCGGGGCCGCGGGCTGCGGCTGAGCCACTACATGATCGACACCGGATGCGAGTCCCCACGCGAGGACACCAGCGGTGACGATCACACCAATGTACGAACGCAACTTCATGGGATGTATGCCTCCCGCCTGACGGAGATCCGCCGCAGATAGAAGAACCCTGCGGTTGTGAGAAAGAGAATGAAGACGGCGCCGCCGATCTGGAGCGCGAGCACGCCGCTGCGCGAATGGTCATTCGCGCTGGGATCGAAGTGGTAGCAGCGGTTCATGAACCCGGCCGCTGTGGAGGGCTCCGCGATACCGGCCTTGGCGATCGACTCGTGCATCAGGTCCTTCCCGAACTCGATGCCATAGACGTAGCGCGTGACGGTGCCCCGGGTACTGAGGAAAATCAGCGCAGCTGGGTGCGCGTACTCGGCGCGCTCCGGCAGGTACTTGTAGGTGAACCCGACCGCATCGGCGACGCGGCGGATCTGACTCGCATCGCCGGGGAAGCGCGCGAGGAGGAACGTCCAGCCGGCCCGTGCGACATCTCGCTGCGCGGCCGGGATCGACTCGAGGTAGCGCTCGCGCATCGCGCTCGCGTGGGCGAGCGTCTCGTCAGGATCCAGGTTGACCGTGACCACCCGGAACTGCTGGCCAACCTTCATGTCGAGCTCGCGGAGCGAGTTGACGAGGCCGTTGAGCTGCAAGCTGCAGAGCTGCGGGCAACTCGAGTAGTTGAACGTCAGGATGGTCGGAATCGGACCCGCCAGGACCGCGCCGAGCGTGACCGGCAGGCCCTCGACGGTACGAAAGGTCGCATCGACCGGCACGAGCGCGCGGAGCTGCTCGTTCACGACGACGTCGTTCGCCTGGTACGTGGCGCGCGCCGGCATCGGCTGGCTCGCGTCGTTAGGATCGTACGCGTTGCCAGGCGTGGCCATCGCGGCCGCACCCATGGCGCCCACGCAGAGGGCGGCCAGCGCTATGTGCCTGCTACGGAGCATTGCCCTTCGCGCCGGAGCCCTGACCCGACGTGGGGGTTGCAGGAGTTGTCGCCGCCGAGCCCGATCCAGCTGCCTGCGTACCGGGCGGGGGACCACCACCGGGCCCCATGCCACCTGTCGGCGCGGGGGTCACGGCGGAGCCCGCCCCCTCGGACGGAGCGGCCGAACCAGAACCGGCCGCCGCTCCATCGGCGGAGCCAGCGGCCGACCCTGCGCCCGAACCGGCATCGCCACCGGCCGGAGGCGCGGCGCTCTGCAGCGTCGGGCGACCGAAGATCGGAGCGATCGTGCGCTGGTTCGATTCTCCCGCCAGCGGGACGAGCTTGCTCGGCGACGTCTTGTTGTCGCGCACGACGAGCTTCATCGCCTCGGTGATCGGCACGCGGTAGGACTGCTGCTTACCAGCCTCGGCAGCATTCGGCTTGGATTGATTGATGGCGTCGACCTGATCGGCGCGCACGGTGCGAGCCATCGAGTCCTGGCCGCCATAGTCCGCCATCATCTGAACTTCAGACGTGTCGTTCATGTAGAAGGCCTGGAGGGCCACGATCGACACGTAGACGAGCACGGCGCCGCAGATGCCAACGACGACGATGCCGATGGTGTTGATCTTGTCTGGATTGCGATGAGGTCCGGACATCAGTTCCTCACTGGTTCTCGTGGCCGAGGGAGAGCGGGAGCGTCGGGTCCTTCACCGGGATGAGATTCCCGACGAGGTTCTTGCCGATGCCCGCGACGAGGATGCCGCAGAGGCCGATCCACACGAGGAGGTCGACTGGCGAGAAGCCGACGTGGTGCAGCGCGACGTTGCCGTGCAGCGGACCGAGGTTGATGCCGTTCTCGACGTGCCAGTCGAAGCTCGGCATCGCTTCCCAGTAGAGCTCGAGCCAGCGGAAGACGAGCTGCCACACCGCGAAGAACACGAGGCTCGGCACGATGCGCTTGGTCCAGCGCGACATCAGGAAGACGAACGGGAAGGCCCAGAAGCCGACGAGGAGCGCGATGCTCACCCACTGCCACTCGCCGAAGAGGCGGTACTTGTACCAGACCGTCTCCTCCGGCATGTTGCCGTACCACTGCAGCATGAACTGGGCGAACGCCGTGTACGCCCAGAAGAACGTGAACGAGAACATCCACTTTCCGATGTCGTGATAGTGGTTCTCGTTGACCGAGTGCGTCAGGCGTCCCGAGCGCTGGATGCCGAGGACGATGAGCGCGAGCGCCGCCATCGACGACACCATCGAGCCGCCCCAGTACGAGACGCCGTAGATCGTCGAGTACCACTTGGGCGCGAGCGACATGAGGACGTCGAACGACACCATGCAGACGACCAGCGAGAAGAGGATCATCGCCGGCGCCGACGCGATGCGGAGCGTCTCGCTGATCTTCGGATCGCCCGAGACGTCCTGCTCCCTCGACTTCTTCGCGAAGTAGTGAGCGAGGAACGACATCGCCGCTCCGTAGATCACGTAGCGGATGGCGAAGCTGGACGGCGAGAGCCAGCCGAGCTTGTGCGCCAGGTGGTGGTTGACCACGTGGTTGTGCGCGTCGGGGTGCGCCCAGTAGTAGAGGTCCTGGTGACCGGCGAGCATCGGGATGATGAACCCGAGGCCCGCCAGGAACACGATCGGCATCGCAAGGCCCATCGCCTCGGTGATGCGGCGCACGGCGG
>JALHPV010000345.1 GCA_022842285.1 Kofleriaceae bacterium | reverse complement strand
AGGCCGCCGCCGCCGCCGCTGCGCCGCCGCCGCGTGGCCTCGACGAGTCGGGCAGCATCCAGCTCGACGACGAGGCGCTCGCCGAGGAGCTCGACGAGATCGTGGAGGAGCCACCGTCGCAGCCGCAGAAGCTGGAGATGCTGCCGAGCGTCGCCGAAGCGGTCGCACGCGCCGCGAACTCCCCCGAGACGCGCCAGGCGCGCCTCGAGCTCTTGAACGATCCGGTGAAGTACGCGCGCCTCTCGGCCGCGATCGAAGCCGCGCTCGGCGAGATCGAAGACGAGGAAGCCCCGCCGAGCGACGGCACGCCGACGCCGGCGACCTAGTTCCCCTCGTCACACGTCGGATCGACGTCCACCGGGACGGTGAGCGTCGTCCCGGTCTTCACCACGAGCAAGTCCACGCCCTGGAGCGCGATCAGCTCGTCGAGCCCGTTGCCATCGAGGTCGGCAGCGAAGGCATCCTCGATGTTGCCGACGATGTTGCCGAGTGCAGTCAGCGGCGAGCCGAGGGCCGTGCGGCCGTAGGCGACCTGGATGTTGGTGCCGGTGCCGAACTGCGGCGTGAAGTACCAGAACAGATCCGGGGTGTCGTCCTCGTCGAAGCGCCCGGCCACCATCTGCACCGGGATGCCGGCGGCGGGCTGGCGCGCGCGCTCGATGAAGCGGTCGCGCGCGAGGTTACCGGTGGGCTGGGCGACCATCGACGAGAGCGTCACGCCGGTGGCGTCGAACGTCGTGACGACGATCTGCGGCTCGCCACGCGTGATGAAGCCCGCGCCTTGATTCACGGGGAGCTGGCACGTACCGGAGGTCGCCGCGCACGGGAACGAGATGATCGCGCGCGACGTCGACTCCGTCGTCATGCCGAGGACGATGCCCTGGCGCACGATCGGGGTGCCATCGGGTTGCAGCTCGGTGAGGCACCCCGCACCGGTGACGGGGGCCAGGAACGGATCCATGGGGGCACTGGGGACGCCGACGTCATTGGTGATCTCGAGGCGCGAGGTGGAGCCGTCGCCGAGGCGCGCGAGCACCCCCGCGCTGGACGACCCGCAGGCGGGCACGACCTGGATCTCCAGCAAGTCCTCGTCGGGCGGGCAGGGGCCGCCGCGACACCAGGGCGTCGTCCCCGGCGGCACCGCAGGCGAATCGAGGAGCGGCGTCCAGTTGCCCGCCGGGCCCACCGCGTAGGTGTGGAGCTCGTCCCCGTGCGGGACGGAGATGACCGCGACCGCGGGCACCGTGAGCATCGAGCTCGAGGTGACGTAGGTCGTGCCCTGCGCGCGCAGCGTCACGACGTCGCGGTTGTCGGCCAGGCACACGAGCCGCGTGCCCATGCCCGTGCGATGAAGCCCGCAGCGGCGGGCGATCGGGAACACCGGATCGACGACGACCCCGAGCGGGACGGTCTGCGCCGCCTGGCGATCGAAGCCCGCAAAGCGCGTCAACAGCGTCGTCGGGTTCGCCGCCCACGCGACGCGCGTCCGCACCGCAAAGCCGCCGGGCACGGTCGGCGGACCGGGATGCACGACGGCTTCTCCGTCGACCGTGCAGGTGGGCGCTGGTGGCTCCCAGACGCCGTCGGCGACCACCGTGAAGCGCGCGGCCGGCACGGAGCCGGCGGGGCCGTAGGCGCGCCACGAGACCGCTCGATCGTCGAGCTGACGCGAGAAGGCGTCGGTGGTCGCGACGAGGATGGCGTCACCCTCGTCGTTGAGCGCGACCGAGACCGTGGCGGCCAGCTCCGTCAGGATCTCGACGGGCCCGAGCGCGACGTCATCGGCCTCTCCGCATCCGATGGCCAGCAGCGCTCCGCCCGCGTCGTACGACCGCGCGACGATGACCTTGGGATCGAGGCGCGCGACATCCTCGAGGCTGCCACCGCCATCCGCGAGGGTGACCTCGGCGGTGGCGAGCGCCTCGAGTTGCTGCGCGTCGATGTCACCGAACTCCACCGCGCTGCAGGTCAACGTGGGCGATTCGTACACCGTGACAGTCGTGCGCGTGATGGCCTGGCGGAGCGTGGTGTCCCCGTCCGGGTGACGGACGACCACCTCGAGCCGCGGATCATCGCTGCACGCAGCGGCGACCAGCAGGACCCACGACGCTCTCACCGCGTCAGTATATGCTGACCGCCGTGACCCCCGATCGCCGCACGCTGGTCCAAACCGGGCTCGCGACACCGCGCACGAAGGGTCGAACGGCTCCACGGACGTTCACGCTTCAAGTCATGAGCCAGCGCGGCGAGGCTCCGCGCGCGGTGGCCCTCGGGGCGCGTCCTGTGACAGTGGGAGCCCACGCGTCGTGCGACCTCGTCCTCGATGATCCGCAAGTATCTCGCAAGCATGCAGAGCTGTCGGTCGTGCCCGAGGGCATCCGCGTGAAGGATCTCGGCTCGACGAATGGGACCTGGTGGCAGAACAGCAAGGTCACGGAGCTGGTGATCCCGCCAGGTGCCAGTGTTCGGTTCGGCGACACGAGCGTGCGCATCTCCGCGCAGGACACCCCCTCGCTGCCTCCGAGTGAGCGCGATCACTTCGGGGCCATGGCCGGCACGAGCGTGGCGATGCGCGAGCTCTTCGCGGTCCTCGAGCTGGCGAGCCCGAGCGAGGCGACGGTGCTCGTCGAGGGTGAGTCCGGGACGGGCAAGGAGCTCGCGGCGCGGGCGATCCACGATGCCTCGGCCCGCGCGAGCGGCCCCTTCGTGGTCGTCGACTGCAGTGCCATCGCCGAGTCGCTCGTCGACTCCCACCTGTTCGGTCACGTTCGCGGCGCCTTCACCGGAGCGGAGCGGGACCGGCCGGGGGCGTTCGTGGAGGCCAGTGGCGGCACGCTCCTTCTCGACGAGCTCGGCGAGCTCCCGCTCGCGGCGCAGGCGAAGCTCCTGCGGGTGCTCGAGGCGCAGACGGTGCAGCCCGTCGGGGCGGATCGCCCGGTGAAGGTCGACACGCGCGTGATCGCGTCGACACATCGTGATCTGGCGCGCATGGTGGCGAACCAGGAGTTCCGCTTCGATCTCTTCTATCGCCTCGCCGTCGTGCACGTCTCGCTGCCGCCGCTCCGCGAGCGCCTCGAGGACCTGCCGCATCTGCTGGCGACCTTCTACCAGCGCCGGGGAACCGCGCCCGGGCCGCTCGATGGACCGAACCTCGAGACGCTGCGTCGTCACGCCTGGCCTGGCAACGTGCGCGAGCTCCGCAACGTCCTCGAGCGCGCGTGGGCCCTCTCGCCCGGCGCCGCGTTTCGCGACCTGCGTCTCTGGCTCCAGCCCACGCAGTCGCCGGCGAGCGGGGGCGAGCTCGTCGACACGTCGCTGCCGTTCAAGGATGCGAAGGAACGGTGGAACGACGCGTTCGAGCGCCGCTACGTGGCCTCGGTCTTCGCGGATCGCGGCAACAACGTGACCCACGCCGCCGACCACGCGGGGCTGTCGCGCCGCCACTTCCGCGAGCTCCTCTACAAGCATGGGATCGTCGAACGTCCGACGAGCGACGCTGACGAGTGACGGCCCGGTTTGGTGCGTACGAGGTCGTCCACGCGCTGAAGTCCGGCGGTATGGGGGACGTCTTGCTCGGTCGCCGCCGCGGTCCGGGGGCGTTCGAACAGCTCGTCGCGATCAAGACGATCCGTCCCGAGTACGCGGCGTCCGAGACCGTCCGCGCGATGTTCCTCGACGAGGCCGCCATCCTCGCGCGCCTCGCGCACCCCGCCATCGCGACCGTGCACGACTTCGGCGAGGTCGACGGCGTCCTCTACATGGTGATGGAGTACGTCGCGGGCATCCCCTTCCGCGACTTCGCGAAGCTATCGCCACCGCCCGCCATCGCCGCGAGTGCCATCGCCGAAGCCTGCCGCGGTGTGCATGCGGCCCACGAGTTGCGCGAGCACGGCGGAGGCTTGCTGGGCGTCGTGCATCGCGACATCTCGCCCGAGAATCTGATGCTCGGCTTCGATGGCCACGTGAAGGTCATCGACTTCGGCATCGCGCTCGTGCGCAACCGCCAGTCACCGGTCACCGAGCTCGGGATGCTGAAGGGCAAGCCCCCGTACATGTCACCCGAGCAGATCACGAACGCGGCGCTCGATCGGCGGAGCGATGTCTTCTCGCTCGCCGTCGTACTGCACGAGCTCGTCACGGGCGAGCACCTCTTCGAGGGGGACTCGATCTACGCGGTCGCGCAGGCCGTGATGCATCAGGACATCCCGCTTCCGTCCACGCATGTCGCTGACCTGCCACCAGGCTTCGACGCCGCGGTCATGGCTGGTCTCGAGCGCTCCCTCGATCGCCGCACTCCCTCCGCCGCCGCCTTCGCCGAATCCCTCGAACAGGTGGCGCGTGCGACCGGCAGCGAGACCCTGGAGTCGTGGTCGGCGCGAGCGCTCGCTGCCGCCCGCGATCAGCACCGCGAGTGGCTGGCCGCGATCCTCGGCGGCCAGCGCCTGCCCGTGGGCCGCTCGACGGGCGCGCTCACGCCGGTCGCCGAGCCGGCCATGCCGTTCGCGGCGACGAAGCTACCGGCGTCGCCGGTGGCGGACCCACCCCCGATGGCCAGCGTGCCGGACCTCGAGGACCCGATCGTCCCGGAGGCGCCGCGGCGGCGACATGCGGGCCCGATCATCGGCATCGTGGTCGCGCTCGGGATCATCGGCGCGGTGGTCGCCTTCGTGGTTCGCCGCGGCAGTGATGGGCCCGCCGCGATCGACGCCCCGATCGCGCAGCGCGAGATCGATCCCCTCACGCTGTCCATCGAACCCACCACGCTGCCCTTCGGCAGCGTTTCCGGCGAACGTCCGCTCGCCGTCGATGCCGCGGGCGTCATACCGGATGTCGCGATCCGCGGCTCGCGATCGATGCGGAGCCCGTGGTGGTGGATGCCCCCGAGGTCGATGCGCCCGCCCCCGATGCGGTCATCGCGCGGGTCGACAAGCGGCGCGACGAGCCGCGGCCGAAGCCGGACGCGGGGACGCCGGCCGTCACCCCGCCCGATCCTCCTGTGGGGGAGCCCGGCAACCTCGAGGTCCGGACCCGGCGTGGCAGCTCGTACCTGCTCATCATGCTCGATGGCAAGCTGCGCGGCCCGACCCCCGCCAAGCTCAAGCAGATTCCGCCGGGCCGGCACACCATCCAGCTCTTGAACCCGGAGACCAACGACGTGGTGTGGGAGACGACCATCTCGCTCGACGCCGGCGAGTCGAAGCTGGTCCAGCAGCCGTAGGCGCGTCCGGCACCTCGAGGTACCGGCGCGATCGTGAAGGGCCGGGGAGCTGGAACCTGGCCGTACCGGCCCCGGGCGAAACCACCCGGGAGTCAACGACTTGGCCTCTGGCCAGGTCCTTGCTCTAGACGTCGACCATGCGATTCAACCCCCTCGTTGCCCTGCTGCTCACCGTTCCCGCCTGCGCCACCAACGACACCCCCGACGCGTCCGACGAAGACGCCGCTGCCGTGCAGGCCGCGCTTGACCTCGAAGACGGCGGCTACGCGTACGCGGACGAAGCGCCGCAGTTCGGCGACCCGGCGGCCTTCGCGCGCGCGGATCTCGAGACGACCGCACCGTACGCCGATGCCTACGCGACGGACGCTGCGGTGACGGCGATCGAGCGGGCCGAGGGGGCGCGCGCGCGGACGATGATGCTGATGTGGGGCCGCCTGCCGCGCAACGAGGCCGACGGTGTCCGCCACGACTGGACCGGTTCGTTCACCGCATCGCGCGGCGCGCTCGTCGTGCGACGCGTGATCGCGTTCGAGGATGCGACGGATGCGGTCGCGCCGCGCACGGATCGCCGGTCGGTGAGCTTCGCGTCGAAGACGGGCCCGCGTGCCGACGGACTCGTCGTGACGGTCCTCGATCCCACGCCGGACGCCGCGAGTCCGCTGACGCTGACCTACCGGCCCGCCACCGGCGAGCCGACGGTGCTCACACTGTCGGAGCTGGCGGACGGTCCGATCGTCGTCGACTACGCGGATGGCATGCAGCTCGCCGCGGTCGGGCGCGAGCGCCGCGACGATTGCGAGCACGGCTTCATGCGCGGCCGCTGGCTCCCGCTCGGTCCGAACGTCGGGGCGTACATCGGCGTCGTCGGTGATGGCGAGGGCAACTCGATCGGTCACGTGCGCGGCATCTACGGCCAGCGCGAGGGTGGCGAGCCCGTGCTGTTCGGCAAGTTCATCTCGAACGAGGGTGCGGTGCATGGCCTCATCCGTGGCACCTACGCCGACGGCGAGCTCCGCGCGGGCTGGATCGTGGAGGGTGGCGAGCATGGCCGGCTCCAGGGCGCGTATCGCATCGCCCCGGACGCTCGTGCCGGTCGCTTCATCGCGCGGTGGGCGGACTCGACCTGCGCGGAGTGATCAGGGCTCGGTGACATTGCCGTCGACGCGCCCGGGGGGCTCGATGACGACGGCATACACGATGGCGCCCGTGCCGAGCGCGACGATCGTCCCCGCGATGCCGATGGCCCACCAGTTCCGGTACCACGGAGTTGGTGGATCGTAGCGCAACGGCAGCTCGCGCGGCTGCTCGGGACTCGCCCATGCGAGCACCTCGTGGCCGGCGGTGTCGTACGCCCGCAGGTGCAACTCGACCGACGTCGTCGTCGCGGCCTCGATCGGTGGCAACACGAGCCGCGTGGGGCGCTGGGCATCGAGCACCAGATCCGCGGCCTGCCAGGTCTCCTGGCCCCGCGTGCGCACGAACAGCGACGCGCGCGACAGGAACTTTGCGGGGTCGGCCACGACCTCGATCTCGAGCGGAATCGGGGCTCCGACGCGCAGCCCGGGGGCCCACTGGACGTCGAGCGCCGGCGTGGGCGACGTCGCCTGCTCGTTGCGCACACGCTCGAAGACAAACGTCGCCTTCGGCGACAGCGTGTACGAGAGGAAGTGACTCGGATCGAGGGCGAGGAGGCGCGCGAAGGCGGCCTTGGCCGTCGGCTCGTCATCGCCGTAGGCCGCCGCGATCCCGCGCAGCTCCCACAACCGGACATGGGAGCGGTGATCGAGCGGTCCGCCGCCGTCGGCGGCGGCGAGCGGCGCGGCCGCCAGCTCGACGTCCTGCGCCGCCAGGGCCTCGGCGCCGCGGTCGATCTGCGCGAGGCCATCCCCACGT
>JALHPV010000344.1 GCA_022842285.1 Kofleriaceae bacterium | reverse complement strand
ATCGATGCTGATGCGATTGAGCGCCGTCTTGTCATCGAGCGCGAACAGCTCGAGGCCGAACGCGAGCGTCGCGACCTGCCCGGGGCCCTTGTTCGTGATGCCCGTCGACGTCGCGAAGTCCGTCACGTCGTACTGCGAGCCGTCCTTCGTCGCGAGCGGGACGCGCCACCCGAGCTCGAACCAGCCGAGGACCTTGCCACGCTGCTTGGTCACGCTCGTCCACAACCGCAGCTCGTGCACGCCGCGCGACACGCCGGTCTCCGAATCGGGATCCTGGCGATCGAACTTCATGATCTTGCCGGCCGCGAGTCGCGCCTCGGCGCCGAGCTTCCACGTCGGCTTCGTCCGGTCGCGCAGCTGGTTCATCGGCGCGATGGCCAATCCGAGGTGCACCTGGTCGATGCCCGAGCGACCGGGCCCACGGAACAGGAGCGGCGACGCGGCTGGGGCCGTCGGATCGTTGCTGTCGAAGCCGCCCGCACCCAGGAGCCCATCGCGGACCGTCGACGAGCTCCCGGCATCGATGCCATCGCTGTACGACAGCTCGCGCTGCTGCTTGATGATGATCGGCAGCGCGAACGACAGCCACATGTCGTGATAGACGCCGAGCTCGGCGCGCGGCGTGATCGTGTGGCGGAACTGCTTGAACGACAGGTCCTCGCCGGTGCGGATGGGGCCGTCGGCGGTCGCCGCCGGTCCCTCGCGGGTGATGTCGGCCGACTCGACCGAGTACGCGTAGTCGATGGTCGAGTGGAAATCGAGCGGGTCGCCGAGGTCGGCCGCGCTCGGCACCGTCGCGAGCGGATTGGCGTACGCAGGCGCGGCCGCCATGACCAACGCAACCGCGAACCAGCGAACCCCTCGCATGTGCGCCAACCTACCAGAAACGCGAGGCTCGCGGCACGTTCGCGGGCCGAAGCGTCGGGGGATGGTGACGCCGCTGATCCACTTCAGGCGTCGCGGAGGCCCAGCTCTTTCATCTTCATCTGCAGACTCTTGCGGCTGATCTTGAGGAGGCGCGCCGCCTGGGTCACGTTGCCACCGGTCTCCTCGAGGGCCTTGATGATGAGCTCGCGCTCGACGCGGGAGGTCTCGGCGCGGACGATGTCCTTGAGCGAGCCCGAGGTCGCGCCGGCGAGATCGCCCGACACGACCTCGTCCTCGTCGTCGAGATCGTCGGCCGAGGCGGGGCCCGACGCATCGCCGGCGCCGGGCGAGGGAATCGCGGTCGCGGGGCCCGATCCGGCGGACGACGTGCGGGCCACGGCGGGGGCCTCGTTGGCCCCGGCGAGCTGGAGGTCGGCGCGTTCGATCCGGTCGCCCTGGCAGAACAGGATCGTTCGCTCGAGCACGTTCTCGAGCTCGCGGATGTTGCCGGGCCAGTTGTGAGCCTCGAGGGCGGCGAGCGCCTCGTCGGCAATGCCGTTGATATTCTTCTTCAGGCGCTCGTTGAACTTCTTGATGATGTGCGTGACGAGCAGCGGGATGTCACCGACCCGCTTGCGGAGCGGCGGGATCGTGAGCGGCACGACGTTCAGACGGTAGTAGAGGTCCTCGCGGAAGTTGCCGTTCTTGATCTCCTGCTCGAGATCGCGGTTCGTCGCGGTGACGAGGCGGACGTCGACCTTGATCGTCTTCAGGCCGCCGACGCGCTCGAACTCGGACTCCTGGATCGCGCGCAGGAGCTTCACCTGCATCTCGACGGGGATCTCGCCGATCTCGTCGAGAAAGAGAGTGCCGCCGTCGGCGAGCTCGAAGCGGCCGGGCTTGCTCGTCATCGCCCCGGTGAAGGCGCCCTTCTCGTAGCCGAACAGCTCGCTCTCCATGAGCGTCTTGGGGATCGCGGCGCAGTTGATCTTGATGAAGGGCTGGTTCGCTCGGCTCGACTGCTCGTGGAGCGCCTTGGCGACGAGCTCCTTGCCGGTGCCACTCTCGCCCGTGATGAGGACGGTGGTCGGGGAGTCGGCGACGCGCTCTATGATGGAGAAGATCGAGACGATCTCGGGGCTCTGGCCGACGAGGCCGAACTTGCCCTTCGTGGACGTGTCCGGGTCGGCGGGCGAGTAGAGCTCCTTGCGGGGCGCATTGCGGTTCGCGATGGCCTGGCCGACGGCCTTGTCGACGATGACGCGGATCGCGTCCTGCTCGAACGGCTTCTCGATGTAGTCGAAGGCGCCGGCCTTGATGGCCTCGACGGCCTGACCGACGGAGCCGTAGGCGGTGATCATGATGACGGGCACGTGCGGCACGGTGCGCGACGCCGTCCGCAGCACCTCCATCCCGTCGGCACCGGGCATGCGGAGGTCGGTGATGACGACGTCGGCCTCGCCGAGCTTCTCGATGGCCTCGAGGCCCGAGGACGCCTGCATGACCTCGTGCCCTTCACGCTTCAGGAGTGCCACGAGCACCCGGCGTAGGTTCTGCTCGTCGTCTGCGACGAGGATCTTCGCCTGCTGGGTCATCCGGGTGACCGTACCGCACTTGGATCGAGGCCGGGCGACGGCGCGGCCTCCGCAGCGCCCGAGGGCGGCGCCGCGGATGGATCGTCGACGCGCATGACGGGGAGGGACTCGTCGGCGACATCGCGGAGGGCGAGCGCCTCGACCTCACCACCGCCGGTGGTGGTCACGGCCCCGGGCTCCGCCGGCTCGTGGCGCAGCCCGCCCGTGTCGGTGATGTCCTCGAGTTTGCCGGCGGGGATCGGCTCGGCGGCGGGGAGGAACACGGAGAAGGTCGAGCCCTGGCCGAGCGTCGAGCGCACCTCGATGGCCCCGCCGTGCTGGTTCACGATGCGGTGGCTGATGGCGAGGCCGAGGCCCGTCCCCTTCTGCTTCGTCGTGTAGAAGGGGATGAAGAGCTTCTTCAGGCGGTCGCGAGGGATGCCGATGCCGGAGTCGCGGATGCGAACCTCGGCGAACTGGCCGTAGCCGAGGCGCGAGCGGCGGCGCCGCGTGGTGAGGATCTCGAGGGTGCCGCCGTCGGGCATGGCCTGCACCGCGTTCTGGCCGAGGTTCAGGAACACCTGCACGAGCGACTCGGGATCGCCGTGGATGGGCGGTAGCTGCTCGTCGATTCGAACGCGGAGCTCGATGTTCTTGGGCAGGTCCGGGCGGAGGAGCTGCTCGGTCTTGCGCACGACGACGTTGAGGTCGACCTTGCCGGCGCCTTCGCGGCCGGGCCGCTCCGCCCGGGCGTAGTCGAGGAAGCGCGTGACGACGTTGTTCAGGCGGTTCGCCTCCTCGATGATGATCTCGAGGAACTCGGCGTTGTCCGACTGCACCTGCGAGCTCGGGCGATCGCCAGGGGCCGCGGTGATGAGGAGCTGCGCGGCTCCCTTGATGGCGCCGAGGGGGTTTCTGATCTCGTGAGCGAGACCGGCGGCCATCTCACCGAGCGCGGCGAGGCGATCACGCTCTTTCACCCGCTCGTACGCCTGACTCGACTCGATCACGCGCGCCGCGGCGAGGGCGAGCTGGCGGAACGTCTCGACGTCCTCGCTGTCGAACGCAGACTCCGTCCGATCGTCGTAGACGCAGAAGAGACCGAGGAGCCACGGGCCCTGCTCGGTCTCGGCCGAGCCGAACAGCGGGAACACGAGGCCAGCGCGCAGCTCGTCGAGGCGCGCGATCAGGGCCGCGATCGGCGCGCGCTTCGCCTCGGTGTCGGGCGCGGCGGCGAGGTCGGCCAGCTCGCGGGTGAGCGCGTCGCGATCCACCTGGCCCGTCCGCGCTCGGTCCAGCAGGCCACGCTCGGCGTTCGCATCGAGCCGGTCGATCCCGACCCGCCGCCCCTCGGCGGTGCTGATGCCGAGCGGACGGTCGCCGTCGTTCGGTGCCTGGCCGACGTAGCCCGCGCGATCGAAGCCCGCGCCGTCGGAGTCGAGCAGGAAGATCGACGCATCGGTCACCCGCCGCGATTCCTCGAGCGCCGTCATGATGCGGTTCACCATGTCCGAGACATCGACGACCCCGGGGAGTTCGCGGCGCAAGGCCTCGAGTCGCCCCCGCAGCTCGACGCGCTGGCGCACGAGCCAGCGGTTCACCGTGTTCTCGAGCCAGTTACGGACGGGCTCGAAGAGGATGAGGATGACGAACGCGGCGACGAGGGCGTTCAGGAGATACAGCCCCTGCTGCACCTTCTCGCCGCCGATCCAGTAGAGGAGGAAGCCGTAGACAGCGGACAGCAGCACGACGAGGGTGCCGAGGACGGCCATCTTGCCCACGAGCTCGTTGAGGTCGAGCAGGCGGTAGCGGAAGAGCGTCTGCGAGAGGAAGTAGAGGTAGAGGATCGTGAGGACGTTGCCGATGGCGGGCCAGGCGACGCCGAGGCGGGGCAGGGCGTCGGTCATCGTCAGCGTCGTCGCCACGAAGCCACCGAGGGCGAGGTAGCCGACGCGGGTCCGCTCCGCGCGCTTCGTCGTCGCGCGGTACTGCATGTACATGTCGTAGACGCAGCGGTACAGACCGCCGAAGACGTAGATGCCGAAGGGCAGCGCGAACCACGGCGACTCGTGGATCGGATAGACGATCGCCGAGTACACGAGCAGGACGTACGCGAGGAGGGTCCACGCGAGGGTGACGCGCGGACCGCGCTTGGGGCCGCCGATCGATGGCTGGGCAAGAAAGAACCGGAAGAAGCGGATCGCGACGGGGGGAATCGTCGCGGCCGCCCACAGGGAGAGCCACCGCATGATGGGGCTGTTCGTCGTGGCGGCGATGAACGTGCAAAGGTGCCACGCGCCGACGGTGAACGTGAACGCGGCGAACGACGTGTAGAGCTTGTTGTGGCGCGAGCGCAGGACGACCGACGTCCCGATCGCGAGGATCAGGAGCGCGGCAAGCAGGGCCGATACGGCCTGAACGTCCACAGCGGGAGCTTAGCGCGATACACCTCGCTCGTGACCGATCGCCTCGCGCAGCTCCCCGCCGTCCACGCGCTCATTGCCGAGGTGAGCAAGCTCTCGACCGCACCGCGCTGGGCCATCGCGCTGGCCTCGCGGCGTGCGATCGATGCCGCCCGCAGCGAGCTCCGCGCGGGGAGCGGCGGCGCCATCGACCGCGACGCCGTGGCGCGAGTGGCCGCGGGCCTCGCCGCACCGTCGCTGCGCCGCGTGATCAACGCGACGGGGGTCATCCTCCATACGAACCTGGGCCGAGCGCCCCTCGGCGCGAAGGCCGTCACCGAGGTCATCGAGGTGGCGCGCAGCTACTCGAACCTCGAGCTCGACCTCGCGACGGGCGAGCGCGGTTCGCGCCACGACCACCTGCGGACCCTCCTGTGCGATCTCACCGGCGCCGAGGATGCCTGCGTGGTGAACAACAACGCCGCCGCGGTCGTGCTCGGCCTCGCGGCGCTGGCTTCCGATCGAGAGGTGATCGTCTCGCGCGGCGAGCTCGTCGAGATCGGCGGCTCGTTTCGCCTCCCCGAGATCTTCGCGCTCTCGCGCGGGGTGATGGTCGAGGTCGGGACCACGAACAAGACGCACCTTCGCGACTACGAGGGCGCGTTGCGTCCGGCCACTGGGCTCTTGCTCAAGGTCCATCGCTCGAACTTCGCGGTCGTCGGCTTCACCACCGAGGTCTCGATCGAGCAGCTCGCGACGCTCGGCCGCGCGAAGAACGTGCCGGTGATGGTCGACGTGGGGTCTGGCATGCTCGTCGACGCCAACCAGCAGCGCGCCTGGGGGCTGCCCGTCGAGCCCACGCCCGCCGAGGCCATCGCCGCCGGGGCGGATCTGGTGGCCTTCTCGGGCGACAAGCTCCTCGGCGGTCCACAGGCCGGCATCCTCGTCGGGCGGAAGGCCGCGGTCGAGCAGGCCCGCAAGCACCCGCTGATGCGGGCGCTGCGCCCCGACAAGCTCGCGCTGGCCGCGCTCACCGCGACACTGGCGGCCTACCGCAACGACTCCCTGGAGGACGTGCCCGTCGCGCACATGCTCGCGCTGTCCGCGGCTGCGATCCGCTCCACGGCCGAGCGCCTGGTGGCCGCGTTCGGCGAGCTCACCACGCTCGTGACGGCCGTCGAGCCGTGCATCTCCACCGTCGGCGGAGGCGCGATGCCGACGGCCGAGCTGCCGTCGTTCGCGATCACCCTGCGCGGAAGCAAGGCCGGGGCGATCGATGCGGCCCTGCGCGCCGCGGCCATCCCCGTCGTGGGGCGGGTCGCCGACAACCGTGTTTGGCTCGATTGCCGGACCATCTCGCTCGACGATCAGGCGGCCGTGATCGCGGCGATTCGCAGTATCGATCGCGCCATCCCCCCGCGGGGATGAGCGCCCCTGTCGTTCCGTCGGGCCGCGGCGTCCGCTCGGGCGGTACCTGAACGCTTGACCCGGGTTCGCGATCCGGGGTTACCTGCCCGCCATGTCCCCCAGGGTGGTCGCCATCGGCGGCGGGAAGGGCGGCGTAGGCAAGAGCCTCGTCGCCGCCAACGTGGGGATCTTCCTCGCGACCCTGGGCAAGCGCGTGATCCTCGTCGATGCGGCCTTCGGCGCACCGAACCTCCACATGTTCGCGGGCGTGCCGCGGCCCTCACGGTCGCTCCACGAGGCGATGCGCGAGACGGATCCGGTGCCCCTCGTCGAGGTGGCCGTCCCGACGCACGTCCCAGGCGTCCGCCTGATCGCCGCCGTCGACGATCCGCCGTCCGCCGCCGAGCCGGCCCTCGAACGCGTACGCGCCATCGGCGATCAGCTGCGCTCGCTCGATGCGGATTGGGTCGTCGTCGATCTGGCCCCGGGCATGGCGCGCTCGACGCTGGAGCTCTTCGCCCTCGCGGACGTCGCGATGCTCGTGGCCGTGCCGGACCCCACGTCGATCGAGCTGATGCATCGGTTCGTGCGCGCGGCCTTCGTCCACTCGCTGGTGCGGGCCGGCCTCGAGCGCCTGATTCCCATCGACACCAAGCATCACGAGGGCGGCGCGCCGAGCCCACTCGAGATCTACCTCTCGGCCGTGGCCGGCGGCGACCCGGGCAGCAGCGCCGAAGCGCGACGCGGGGCGATCGATGCCCTGCGCACCACCATCCTCAAGTTCGCGCCGCATCTCGTCATCAACTCCGCGCGCAGCAAGAGCGACATGGAGCTCGGTCGCGCCGTCGCATCCGCCGCCCGCC
>JALHPV010000343.1 GCA_022842285.1 Kofleriaceae bacterium | reverse complement strand
GTCGAGGCCGCGCTCGCTGTCGCCGCCGGCGCCGCCGGGCCCGTTCGGGCCGCCCGCCCCACCACCACCGCCGCCGCAGTCCCCTCCAATATCGGGTCCGCCGCGTCCGCCGTCGTACATGATGGTGCCCACCGAGCCCGCCAGCGGTGTGCCTCCAGCCGTGCCTTGGCCCCCGCCGCCGCCGCGCGCGGCCACGAGGATCCCCGGGTCGGAGAAGCGCGTGCACGACATGTTCTGGCAGAACCACGAGTCGCCGCCATCGGCTCCCAGGGACACGGCACCGCCAACCTCGAACGCGACCGTGGGCGTCTCGAACGTCACGTTCAGCCGCAGCGCGTAGGCCCCGCCGGCTCCGCCGCCGCCTGCGGAGGACCCCGTGCCGCCACCACCGATGCACTCGATCCGGTTGGCGAGGTTGTTCCAGTTCGAGGGCACGGTGAACGTCCCGCTCGTCGTCAACACGATCACCTGCTCGCCGGCCGGTGATGGCCCATCGATCATGAGCGGCGCATCCAGGACGATCGGCGTGTCGTCGCCGGCCTCATCCGTCTGGTCGCTCGAATCGTCGATCTGATCGAGCGGACCGTCCCCGCCGTCGTCGTCAGGCGCTGCCTGGAACCCGACGCGCCCACAGCTCGCGAGCACGAATGCCCACGTGACAGCCCCCGTCCGGCTCACCCGTTCAGGATACAGCGCCGCGGAGCGCAGTGACCACCTTCTCGATGGCCCCCTTGGCGTCGCCGAACAGCATCTTCGTGACCGGCTTGTAGAACAGCGGGTTGTCGATGCCGGCGTAGCCCGCACCACGACTGCGCTTGTTCACGACCACGAGCTTGCTCTTCCACACCTGCAGGACCGGCATGCCGGCGATGGGCGAGGTCGGATCGTCCTCGGCGGCGGGGTTCACGATGTCGTTCGCGCCGATGACCATGACCACGTCCGTCGACGGGAGGTCCTGGTTGATCTCGTCCATCTCGAGGACGATGTCGTACGGGACGTTGGCCTCCGCGAGGAGCACGTTCATGTGGCCCGGCAGACGACCGGCAACCGGGTGGATCGCGAAGCGAACCATCACGCCCTTGTCGCGGAGGATCTCGGTCATCTCGCGCACGGCGTGCTGCGCGCGGCCGACGGCCATGCCGTAGCCGGGCACGATGACGACCGACTTCGACTCGAGGAGCGTGGTCGCCAGGGTCGCGGCATCGATCTCCTGCACGTCGCCCGCGGGCTGCGCCGGCTTGTCCTTCGACGCGGCCGGTGGAGCGGCCCCGAAGCCGCCGAAGATGACGTTCCAGATGGAACGGTTCATCGCGCGGCACATGATGTACGAGAGGATCGCGCCGCTCGACCCCACGAGGGCACCGGTGATGATGAGCAGATCGTTGTGCAACATGAAGCCGGCGGCCGACGCCGTCCAGCCGGAGTAGCTGTTCAGCATCGAGACCACGACCGGCATGTCCGCGCCGCCGATGGCCGCGACGAGGTGGACGCCGAGGACCGCGGCGACGGCCGTGCCGATCTGGAGCGCGATCTGGTTGCCGTCCTTCGCGTAGACGACCGCGCATGCGATCGACGCGCCGAGGAGCAGGAGGTTCAGCACGTGGCGCGCCGGCAGGAGCAGCGGCTTGCCCGACACCGAGCCGCGCAGCTTCAAGAACGCGAGCACCGAGCCGGTGGTCGTGATGGCGCCGATCCAGACGTCGACGAAGATCTCCACGCGCAGGCCGGCAGAGGGCGGCGGCAAGCCGAGCCCCGTGCCGTCGCCGCGGAAGTCCGTCGAGAAGCCGACGAGCACGGCCGCGAGACCGACGAAGCTATGCAGGAGCGCGACGAGCTCCGGCATCTGCGTCATGCCGACGCGCGCCGCCATGACGGCGCCGACGACCGCGCCGATGCCGATCGCCCCGTAGAGGGCGGGGTGATACGCGGTGCCGAACTTGCTGAGGCAGGCGGCGATGGCGATCGCCATGCCGAGAACACCGTAGAGGTTGCCGCGCCGGGCGGTCTCCTGCGAGGAGAGGCCGCGCAGCGACAGGATGAAGAGCACCGCCGCGACCAGGAGGGCAGCGGTGACGAGGAGCTCGGAGCGAAGGATCGATTCCATCGGCTTATTTCCTGAACATCGCCAGCATGCGGCGCGTGACGAGGAATCCGCCGGCGATGTTGATCGTCGCGAACAGGGTGGCGGCGACCGCAGCGATCACCGACGGCTCGAGGGACTTGCTGACGGCCCCGAAGATGCCGCCTACGACGATGATGCCGCTGATGGCATTGGTGACGCTCATGAGCGGCGTGTGCAGGGCCGGCGTGACGTTCCACACCACCTGCATGCCGATGAAGATCGCCATCACGAACACGGTCACGTGCTGGAGCAGCTGCACCGTGCTCGGCGCGATCGCCGCATCGGCCTTGCCGTACCGGAGATAGAGGAACGCCCCGGCGGCGACGAGGCCGACGAGAGACATCACGACCCCCAGCGTCTTCGACGGCGGCTTCGGCGCCGCACCGTGACCGTGGCCGTGGCCCTTCACGACGGCCGGCTCCTTCTTCGGAGCGGCCTCGACCGGCTTCGCGGCCGGCGGCGGTGCGGCGGGCTTCGGGGCCCCGGGCGCCTCCACCTTCATCGGCGGCGGCGGGTACCTGAGCTCGCCCTTCTCGAGCACGAGGGCGGGACGCACCGCATCGTTCTCGTGGTCGATCGTGTACTTCGAGACGCCTCCCATCTCGTCGAGGAAGTGGGCGAGGTTGGTGCCGTAGAGGTCGCTCGCGACCTTCGCCAGGCGACTCGCGAGATCCGTGTAGCCGACGATGGAGACGCCGTGATGCACGACGACCTCGCCGGGGACCGTGACCTCGCAGTTGCCGCCCTGCTCCGCCGCCATATCGACGACGACCGAGCCGGGCTTCATCAACTCGACCATGTCCTTGAACCACAGCTTCGGCGCGGGCCGGCCGGGGATGAGCGCCGTCGTGATGACGATGTCGACTTCCTTGGCCTGCGCGCGGAACAGCGCGTATTCGGCCTCGAGGAACTCCTTGCTCATCTCCTTCGCGTAGCCGCCCTGCCCCTCGCCCGACTCCTTGATCGTGACGGTGAGGAACTCGCCGCCGAGCGACTTCACCTGCTCCTCGGCCGCCGCGCGCACGTCGAACGCACGGACGATGGCGCCGAGGCCCTTCGCCGCCCCGAGGGCCGCGAGACCGGCGACGCCCGCGCCGATGATCAGGACCTTCGCCGGCGGAACTTTTCCCGCGGCCGTGAACTGCCCGGTGAAGAACGAGCCGAAGCGATTCGCCGCCTCGATCACCGCCCGGTAGCCGGAGATGTTCGCCATCGACGACAGCGCATCCATCTTCTGCGCGCGGCTGATGCGCGGCACCTGGTCCATCGCCAGCACCGTCAGCTGCTTCTTCGCGAGCGCCTCGACCAGCGCCTTGTTCTGCGCGGGCTGGATGTACGAGATCAGCGTCGCGCCATCGCGCATCTGATCCGCCTCCGTCGTGCCGTCCGCGTTCAGGGTCGGGGGGCGCAGCTTCAGCACGATGTCGCTCGTGCTCCACGCTTCCCCGCGCTCGACGATGGTGGCTCCGGCGGTCTCGTACTGGCCGTCGGGATAGTCCGCGGAGTCACCCGCGCCCGTCTCGACCTGCACGAGCCAACCCGCCTTCACCCACTTGGCGACCACGGCGGGTGATGCTGCGACGCGCCGCTCGAGCGGCGCCGTCTCCTTCACGATGCCTAGTCTCATGGGTGCGGCGACGATGCCAAACCGTTGCCCCGAGCGAAAGCCCAGGAGCTGGTAGTTTCGCGGGGATGGCCATCTCCGTACCCGGTGCGACCGTCGAGACGGCCATTATCGAGGATCCGCTGCTCGGCCCCGCGCATGTCATCACCACGCCGCGCGGCACGACGACCATGCAGGCCCTCGACTGGGACCGCCCGACACGCATCCCGGCGATCGCGGATCCGGCCGTGCTCGCCGGGGCCGGTGGGTTCTTGCTGAACGAGATCGCGACCCGCGCTGTCGCGGCCGGCGTTCCGTCGCTGCAGTACGCCGGGCCCTACCCGACGCCGGGGCTGTTCCGCGCGCTGCGCCGCTCGTTCACGACGACCGGCACGGAGGACGCGTTCACCGCGAACCTCGTCGAGCGGATGGCTCGCCTCGCGCGCGATCCCATCGCGATCGACTTCGTGCCCGCCCCGGTGACGTACGGCTCCTTCGACCGTGGCCACGTGGAGCTCCGGGACCGCCCGGTGCGCGCGGTCATCGACGGCATCGCGTACGAGATCGATGGCTCCGTCACGCGGCTCGTGACCATCGAGCCTTCGACCGCAAACGCGCCATCTGCTTCGCGGGTCGCGTGCGAAGTCTGGTTCGGCGATTCACCGTACGCCCGGGTGGCGACACTTGATTGGGCAGGCTCCTTGACCGCCCCCGTCACCGACATTCCGCCGTCGACGAGCGCGGTGGTCGGCCAGGCGTTCCCGCCCGCCCTCGTCGCCGCGATCGCCCAGCTCGTCGGCGACGCCTCGCCGCTCCCCGATGCCGCGTGCGCGTGGGTCGCTGGTCAGGCCGTCTCGTGGGCCGACCTCGGCGCCCACGTCGCTCGCAGGACACCGGCGGGCATCGAGCTCCACGCCGCCCTCTGGGATCGCGTCGGGCCACTGGGCCTCGGTCGGTTGGTCCTCGCGGTGGCCGAGGCCATCGCTCCACTCGCTACCCAGGCCGTCGTCGCCGAACTCGCCGCGTCCCGCTGAGCTTGTCTCTCACTGCGTTTCGCCGACGGCCCCGCCCGAGACGGCAAAGGCATCGAGGTCCATCTCGAACCGCCACGTGCCCCGGCGCGTGGGCTCGTCGAGGGCCGTCTTGAGCAGCTCCAGGTACCGCAAGCGCGGAATCTCGTAGGCGCCGAAGCGCTCGAGGTGCTCGGTATGTACCTGGCAATCGATGAGGCCAATGCCCCAGGCGTCGAGCTGCCGCACGATCGCCGTGTACGCGACCTTCGACGCATCGGGCGCCTTCGCGAACATCGACTCGCCGAAGAACGCCGCGCCGAGCGATACGCCGTATAGCCCACCGACAAGCACGTCGTCCTGCCACGCCTCGATCGAGTGGGCGAAGCCGAGCTCGTGGAGCTTCCGGTACGCCTCCACCATGTCGGGGATGAGCCACGTGCCCGTCTGTCCAGGGCGCGGCGCGGCGGCACAGCCCTCGAGAACGCGCATGAACGCGGTGTCGAGCTTCAGCTCGTAGGGCCGCCGTCGGATCGTCTTCTTCAGGCTCTTGCCGACGACGAGATCGCGCGTCGTCATGATCATGCGCGGATCTGGCGAGTGCCACAGGATGGGCAGGTTCTCGGCGTACCAGGGAAAGATGCCCTTCGAGTAGCCGAGCAACAGGCGCTCGGGAGACAAGTCTCCGCCCACCGCGAGCAGTCCATCCTCGGCGAGGTGGACGGGCGGAAAGACGAGCCGCTTGTCGAGCCGGAAGACGGGGATGGCCCCGACGTTACTACGCCCGCCGCCGACGACGCAGGAGGGCGAGTGCCGGCATCAGCAGCGCGAGTCCGCTCGGGCCGCCACCCCCCGCATTGCATCCGCCCGTGACTTCGGCGCCCGGATCGTGTTGGTCCTTCGCGTCGGCGCTGGTGTCCTCGTCGCCGTCGGGCGTGACGGTCAACGCGACGTTGATGGTGCCGAAGTTGTCCGTGCCATCGACGAGCTCGAACTGGGTGAAGAGCGGAGTCTCCTCGGTGACGTCGGGCGTCGCGACATCGATCTCGATGATGCCCATCGCGCCCGCGCCGATCTCGCTCCCGATCTCGCCCAGCACCGTCGTCGACTCCCAGCTCGCCTCGTCGAAGAGCTCGCTCGAGTTGCCGCCCGCCACGACGAGCTTCGTGCTCGCCGGCCAGTCCATGTTGCTGTAGTTGGTGACGGTCAGCGAGTAGTGCGCCCGCGTGTTCGGCGCCACGCGATCCGGCCCCTCGATCATCACGACGCTCGCCCCCGCCGCACGCGGGGTGCAGGTCGCCCCGACCTCGAAGCCTGTCGCCGGGGCCTGCCTGAGCCGCGACTCCGTCTGCGGGCCGTACGAGCCATCCTCGGAGATCCTGTCGCCGGGGTTGTTACGGTTCCACAGCCGCTGGAACGCCTTCACGTCCCGGCCGCGGATATCCGGTGAGCCGAGGAAGTCGAAGTGTACCGGGTCACCCGGCACCGATGCGGACCAGCCCTGGTTGCGCATCGCGGTCTTGACCGCGCTGTAGTTCGAGATGTCCAGCGCGCGGCCGCTCTCGTGGTTCGAGTTGCCCGGACGCGCGGCGGCCGTGATGCCGCACCGCCCCTGCTGGTGCCAGCGATACAGGAGGTACTGCTGCACCACCGAGCGGAAGCCGCTGTTGATCTGCAGATTCTTCGTCTGCGCGACCTTCAGCAGGGCCGTCTTCGCCTTCGCGCTCATGTACGGCAGCACGGCGTTGCTCGAGAACGAGACGTTCCGGCCAGGCGTCAGCTCGACCAGCGAGTCGGGTGTCATGCAGCCGATCTCCTCCGCGATCTGACGCGAGAGGCCCACCACGACCGACGTGGAGCACGTCGACGATACGTAGTTCGAGACCGCCACCTGCGACTCGATGACCGCGAGCTGCGGTTCATCCATGTCGGTACAAGCGGTGGTTGCGAGTGTGAGGCCGAGAAGGAGCTTCGTGGGCGACATGTGGTGACCCGCTCCTTGAGCAAGCCCCATTCCCACTGCGATGAATGCTTCGAGATGCCGGGCAGTTGCGCGTCGCGTGCACCACCTTGCACGTGAACCCTCAGCGCTCTGCGCGACGAGCGATCGCACCTGCTCGTCGCGGCCAACTGTCGATCTTCGTCGATGGAGACACCCTCCCCATGCCCCTGGGAGGGGAGTCGCCGTGCGCGCCCGTCAGCGCCCGGCGGCTTCGACGGCGGCCCGAATATCGGCGGACCACATCGCGAGGTTGTTCGCGCTCGCATCCCAGAACAGCGTGCGCGTGCCCGCTGCGTCGAACACGAACGTGTCGTGCTTGACCGCCCCTTGCTCCATGGCGGCCCACGCCATCCGCGTCCCCGATGGATCGCGGAAGATCGGCACCGCCGTTCTCCCGACGAAGTCCGTCGCGTTCGCGTCCGACAGGACCACGAGCTCGACGGGATACCCGTCGTCGCGC
>JALHPV010000342.1 GCA_022842285.1 Kofleriaceae bacterium | reverse complement strand
CCGTGGACGGCGTCGTTGCCGGTGGCCTCGCAGGCGTACGTACCCTGCGAGCCACAGCGGTCGAGGGCGCGCCGCATGGATCGCATGTAGTGCGAGACCATCACGCAACGCATCTTCGCCTTCGTGGCCGGGTGCGCGATCGACTTCCACTTGCCCGTGACGCGAATGACGTCGCCTTTCGCGCGCTCCGAGCCAAACATGGTGGCGAGCGCACTCTCGACGACGAACTCCCACGAGCCCTTCTTGTGCGGCTTGGGGAGCTTCTTCTTCACGGGCTTCAGGGTCAGCTTCGAGCCCATGAGCTCGTCGGCGAGGAGATACGCCCCGGACCGGAGCTCGCACACGAGATGCTGGACCTCGGCGCCGCGGGCGAGCTGCTTGCCGGCCCGCGGATCCGCCGCCTCGCCGCGATAGCAGGAGGGCAGGCAGCGATCGCCACGGCCTTTCGCCTCGGGGTCGAGGCACGTGGCAGCGAGGGCTGTCGAGGCCTGGTCCTCGAGCTTGCGGTGATCAGCGGCGAGGGCGGCGCGGCGCTGCAACTCGGCCGTGCGCGCGGCCTCGGCATCGAGCGTGGCCGCCGTGGCCGTGGGTGCGGGCTCGGTCGTCGGCGCGGACGTGGAGCCGCACGCCGTCGCGAGAGCGCAGAGAGCGACCGCGGCGCGCCTCAAGGTGTGATGATCCGATAGCCGTTGCACTGGGGGTTGGACTGCCCGCCGACGAACTCGAGTCCGGGCTCGAGGCCGAGCGTCATCGGCGCATCGTACCCGGGCAGCTTGCACTCGATGACATCGACGCTCCGTGGCTTCGCCTTCTTGTCGCAGAGGCTCGCCGCGTACTGCTCGCTCTTCTTCGTGCAGGAGAGCTTCTGCTGGTTGTTGCGAGCGGTGAGGTCGAACTCGATGGTGGCGCCGTCGCTCACGGTGCCGAGGTAGTGGATGGTGGCGGCGGTGGTCGCGACATCGAGCGCCGCGCTGCCGTTCGCCCAGCGGAGCGTCCAGGTCTCCTTGCGATCGGGGGTGTTGAACTGGAAGACATACGCCGGCGCCGCGAGTACCTCGGGCGAGGCACCGGCATCGGGCGCGGCGTCGATCGCGGCATCGATGGGGGTGCTCGCGACGGGAACCGGATCGGGCTCGGCGGGTGTCGCCGTCGACGAACCGCAGGCAGCGAGAACGGTAAGGAGGAGGGACCGCAGCACGGCTGCCAAGGGTACACGAGCTACGACGCCCCCGTGAGTCAGGATCCTCGCGCCGAGTCCTTGCGAGCGGGGTATGCGCCGGTGGCCCGGGCGTACCGAGAACAGCTCGGCCACGAGCTCGATGCGACCTCGCTCGACTTCGTGTCTGCTGGCGCGCGCAACCTGATCCGACGGGGCGTGTCTTGTCGGCATGACCGAGGACATCGACCTGCGCAACATCAAGCCCCGCCTCCGGCTCCTGGGAGTCTCGGCGGCGATCAGCGCGGTGCTCACGTTCTTCACGGTCAACGCGATGCTCGGCTCGGGCCGCGGCACGGGCTCGGACCCGATGAATACGAGCACCGCGATCGTCCTCGCGATCGCGATCTTCGTGATCTGCACCCTGACCGCCTACAACGCGATCACGAAGGCGAAGCAGAAGTCGGCCCGGCTCAGCCGGCGTTAGGATCGACCGAGATGTCGACGAGATCGTCGGAGGCGCGGCCCTCGACGATCTCCTGCGCCGCCACCGTCGGCTTCGCGAGGCCGCTATCACCGATCTTCAGGGCGAACGGCACTGGCAGGTCACGCGTGGTGATCCACCGGGCTCCGCGCGGACGGGCCCGCTCCGCCGCGATCGCCGCGAGCTCGAACACCGCCGGCCAGTACTGCTCCGGCTTGGCATCCTTGTCGAGGGGCGTCGCCCGCCGCCGCGTCTCGAGCTGCTTCAGGGCCGCCGCCATGTCCGAGATGCCCAGCGCGTTCTTCGTGTAGTGCGCCAGCTCGGTGAACGCGACGTCGACGGTCGCGTCGATCCCGCCGGCCTGCCCGGGAATCGCCACCTGCTCGCCATCGGGACTCGCCACCGCCGCGCCGGCCTTCACGATCACGTCCGAGAACCAGCCCGGGACGCGCGCGGTCACCGCGTACCGCACCTCGCCCTTGCCGTCGAACTTCATCTCGAGGGCCCGCTTCGCGGCGAGGATGCGCGAGACCGCCACGAGCGTGGACAGGCTGGGGATGCGCTCGATCTGCCCGAGGTTTCGCTCGTCGAGCACGAGCACGATCGCGCCGCCTCCGGGGAGGGGCTTCGCCTTGTCGAGCTTGTGCACGCGCGCCCACATCCCGCGAATATAGCCGCTCGCGGGCTACCAGGCTCGGATCGCTCGCTCCCCGGCGGCGCGGCCCTGGAGGTAGTCGGCCTCGAGGATCTCGGCGTCGCGCGTCAGGCGTGTGGTCCGTAGCTTCACCGGGGCCACGTGCACCACCTGACAATCTGCCGGCGGATCGGCGATGAAGCGCGATGCGCTCGCGTACACGCGCCGGTACCGCAGGAACGCGCGGGCGAGGCCGGGCTGGTTGCGGAAGACCGCCGCCGCCGCGAGGCATTCGAGGCGAGAGGGGCCGGGAAAGCCCTCGGGGCGCGAGCGAATCACCACGATGCGTCGCGCGCCGCGCCGGTACGCTTCCTCGACCGGCACCGGCGCCGAGAGCCCGCCATCGGTGTACCGCGCGCCCTCGACCTCGACGAACCGCCGGTACAGGACGGGCACGGCGGAGGAGGCCCGCAGCATCTCGGACATGGTCGCGGCCGCCGGCTCGAGGTACGTGGCGTCACCGGTCGCGATGTCGGTCGCGGCAACGACGAGGCGCGTGCGAGCTCCGGCCGCCGCCACGGTATCGAGCGGGTCCTCGCGGTCGAAGGCGTCCCACAGGTAGTCGAGGTCGAGCCAGTGGCCTCCGCGCAGGAAGCGACGGGCGTCGACGAACTCGTCGCGACGCATCTGCGTGAGGTAGCAGCGCCGGTTGCGCCCGTGCTGGCCGGCCAGGTGAGAGGCGAGGTTGCAGGCGCCCGCGGAGCTGCCGATCGCGAAGTCGAAGGGCTGAAAGCCGCACTCGTGAAAGACGTCGAGGACACCCGCCGCGAAGATCCCGCGCATGGCGCCGCCCTCGACCACGAGGGCCGCGGTGCGGCCTAGCGGGTCCATTCGTGCCGGCACAGCTCGTACCGCAGCGGGGTGGGGCACGCCCCATCGCGCCACCCGCCCGACGCCTGGCGGCCGATGGTCGGCTCGTGAATCACGGGCCGCGCCCCAGCATCCAGCCGAGTGCGCCGACGCCCAGACACCCGAGCACGGTGAGCGTCACGTAGAGCGCGGCCGCTCCCCACCGCCCCGCATTCGCGAGCGCGATCGTCTCGGCGTTGAAGCTCGAGTACGTCGTGAAGCCGCCGAGGACGCCCACGCCGAGGGCGATTCGTGCCGCCTCCGACATCCGGTCGCGCAAGACGAGCTGCATGACGATGCTCAGCGCGAAGCTACCGACGAGGTTCACGATCAGCGTGCCCCAGGGGAACGCCGGGGCGCGCGCGGTGGCGAAGCGCTGCACGTGGTAGCGAGCGATCGAGCCCAGGGCCCCGCCGAGGCCGACCCACAGCGTGTTCATACCGAAGACGGTACGCCGAAGCGGCGGTATCGTCGCGTCGTGACGCCGACGCTCCTGCATGTGACGTATTCGCCCTGGTCCGAGCGTGCGCGCTGGGCGCTCGATGCGCGCGGCATCGCGTACGAACGCCGGAAGTATCAGCCGCTCCTCGGTGAGCCCCGCCTGCGCTGGCAACTCGGGCGCTGGCGTGGGCCGGTCTCGGTGCCGGTTCTGTTCACCGACGATGGTCCGGTCACCGACGGCGACCGCATCGCCACCTGGGCCGATCAGCGCGGCGCGGGCCCTCCGCTCATGGCTCCGGGCGTCGAGCCGTGGGTGACCCGCGCCGAGGACGGCATGCACGCCGGCCGGGCCCTGTCCCTCTCGCGCGTGGCTAACGACCCCACGGCCGTCGCCGAGCTCACGCCGCCGGGCGTTCGCTTCCTCGGGCCGGTCGCACGCGCCCTGACGCGCGCCGGCGTGAAGCGCACGCGCAAGAAGTACGGCGGGCACCGCGCGGATCTCGCCGCGCACCAGGCCACCCTCGTCGCCGTGCTCACCGAGATCCGCGCCGCGCTGGGGGGGCGGGCGACGCTCCTCGCCGACTTCTCGTACGCGGACATCGTGGCCTCGACAGTGCTCTCGTTCGTCGAACCACCGTCCGACGAATTCCTGCGCCTTGGCCCATCCAACCGCACCCTGTACGGCGACCCCGAGCTCGCCGCGCAGTTCCCCGACCTGATCGCGTGGCGAAACGAGCTGTACCGACGGTATCGGCAGCCGGCTACACTCGCCGGGTGAAGCTGCTCGGCGCGCTCGCTCTCCTCGCCGCGTGCCATCGCAACTCCGAACCCACGCCCGGTAGCGGCAGCACGAGCCCGCCAGTGCTGGTCGACGACCAGGCCGAGAAGATGCGGCACTGCCCGGTGACCGTGCCCGGCGTGGCCACGGACATCACGGACATCGATGGCGGCGTGAAGCTCGTGTTGCGCGCCGTCGGCGATGACGTCGCCGAGGTCCGCGCCCGGGCGCATCGCGTCGTGGAGCGCACGGCCGGTGCGGCGCGTGGCGGCGGTGGTCGAGGGGGCGGCGGCATGCGCAATTGCCCGGTCGTCGTCACCGCGACGAAGGTCGAAGCGGCGAACGTCGAGGGCGGCGTCGAGATCACCGTGCGCCCGCTCGACGCGGCTCAGCTCGGGTGGCTGCGCGCGGAGACGCGGGCTCGCTTCGATCGCGCGCCCATCTCGCGGGCCACGGTCGTGCGCGAGGAGAAGGGCGACGACGGCGAGGTGAAGCTCTTCGCCGGGCGGGCGCAGGATCTGGACGGTGACGGCACCGTCGAGCTCGTGACCGGCGGGTTCGAGTCACTCGCGAACGGCGATCGGCGATCGACGATTCGGGTGTATCGCCAGCAGGGCGCCCAGTGGCTGCCCGTCGCCGAGGCGGGCTGGGACGGCGGCGGCGGTTCGCTCGTGCGCAACGTCGACATCGCGGATCTCGACGGCGATGGGCGGCCCGAGATCGTCGCGCTCGGCCGCGTCGGGGCCACCGAGCGGGTCGCCCGGGCGCGCGTCGCGGTGTTCGCCCTCGAGGCGGGCACGCTGGTGAAGCGCGCCGAGCTCGACTGGTCCACCGGCACGTACACGCACGGCTACGGCCTCGCGCTCGCGGATCTCGACGGCGATCACGGGGCCGAGGTCGTTACCGCGGGCTTCCAGCTCGTCGGCGAGGCCGAGCAGGGCTTCGTCCGCGTGTGGTCGCAGCGGGGCGGCACCCTCACGCTGCGGGCGGAGCAGACGCTCGACGGCGGCGACTACGCGGCCATGCGCATCAACGATGTCGCGATCGGTGATGTCGATGGCGACGGTACGCCCGACATCATCACCGCTGGGCGTCGGGGCGCGATGAAGAAGGCACCGGGCGCCAACAAGGATCTGTCGAAGCGACGCGAAGCCGGCGACCTCTCCGTGCTGACCTTCAGCGGCGAGCAGCTCGCGGTGATGGCGCGGGTCGATTGGGTCAAGGGCACGTCCCTCCGGCTCCGCACGGTGGTGGTCGACGACCTCGACGATGACCGGCGCGCGGACATCATCGTCGGCGGTCAATACGATGCCGATGGCAAGCTCGCCCTGGGGCTGTTCGGTCACGAGGCGGGGAATCTCGCGTTGCGCGATGACGCGTCGTCCACGATCGTGGGCGTCGGCGGAGAGCTGAAGGATCTCGTCGTCGCGCGTGGTGGCGATCACGTGCGCGTGCTCGCCACGGGGTCGATCGGTGAGCGTCCCGGACGCGCCGGCGATCTGGCCGCGTGGCAGGTGGCGGCCGGCAAGCTCCAGCGCGAGGCCACGCTGGTCTCGAAGAACGGCGACGAGACGCGCACGCGCGCGGTGGTCGTGGTGCCGACGGCCACGGGCTCGACGGTGCTCACGATCGGCCACGCCGCAGCGGGCGCCTCGATGGTGGGCCAGGTGCTGCAGTGGCCACTCGGCACGTGACATGGCCGGCCTGATTCCGGTCGGGGGCGGCGCCCCGGATGCGCGCTGCAAGCTCTGCGGCAAGACGGCGTCAGGGCCGTGCGCTCGCTGCCGGGCCCTCGTGTGCGCCGACTGCTGCGAGCTCACCGAAGGTGGCGCCTCGCTGTTCGCGCTCTGCCTCACCTGCGTGAAGCGCGGCGGCCGCACGCTCCTGCCAGCGTGGGCCGGCTTCGTGGGCTGGCTGGTCCTCGTGATCGGCGTACTCGTCGCGGTCGCGGCCGTGGTCTACGTGCTCCGCGTCGCGAGCTGACCGCCCGGAAGCGGTGGCTCGGGAGCCCCTGGACCTCAGGCCGCGACCGACCGCGCCGCTCCTCCCGGCTAGCGATCGAAGTCGCCGGCCGCTTCGGGCTGGTACGGCAGCTCGACGACGCGGATCCGCTTCGTGCCGCTGGGCGTCGGCCAGTCGATCGACTGGTTCACGCGCAAGCCGAGCAGGGCGCTGCCGATCGGCGCGAGGACGGACACGTGGCCCTGGCTCGGATCCGCGTCCTGCGGATACACGAGCTTCACGCGGCGCCGCGTGGACGTGGCGCAGTCCTCGTACACGACCTCGCTGTTCATCGTGACGACATCAGCCGGCACGTCACGTTGCTCGACGACGCGCGCGCGATGCAGCTCCGCGTCGAGCGACTCCGCGGCGGGCGTGTCGTTGGCATCCAGCACCGGCTGGAGCCGAGCAAGGTCGATGTTGGTGATGATGAGATCGGTGAGATTGCGCATGACGGTCCCTTCTCGTGCGGTTCTCCTCGCCGCAAGACGAACCACCGTAGGTCCGATTCCGACGCTGTCAAGGCATGCGCGATTTGCGACGCCGACCACCGAGCGTCGTTGCCAGGTGCACGGCATCGTAGCCGAACCGATCGCGTACTTGATCCACGGCCGCGCCACGCTGTTCGCCTCGCGTGAAGAGCGAGAGCTGCGCGCTGTCGAGGCGGAGTTTCGACAGCGCGATGCCGAGCAGGCGAATCGGGAGCGAGCCGCCGCGAATCTCGGTGTAGAGCTCGCGTACGACCTTGCCCATCACGAGCTCGTCGTTCGTCGGCGTGATGGTGCGGCCGTGGGACAGAGTCTGGAAGCTCGTGTAACGCAGCTTCAGGGTGACCTGACCGGCGAGC
>JALHPV010000341.1 GCA_022842285.1 Kofleriaceae bacterium | reverse complement strand
CCGGCCGCCGAGCAGGCGCCCGCGATGCAGCAGGTCTCCCCCGGCGTCGGCGCGTTCGACCCGATGCAGGTCCCCGTTCCGCCCGAGCTCGCCCCCGCGATCTACTCGTGGGTCCGCCGCCTCGCGCTCCAGGCCGACCTCGCCGGTGCCGACCGCGTCCTCCGTGACGCCCTCCTCGACACGAGCTCCTCGCTCTCCGTCACCATCGTCTACCCCGGCGCCGACGGCCTCTGGACCCTCGGCAACGAGGAAGAGATCCCGAAGGACCCGTCGCCGCTCATCGCCGTCGCCCAGGCGCGCCGCGCGGTCATCGCGTCCCACACCGCGCTGATCCCGATCCTCACCGCCTCCGAGGCGGTGGGCGTCATCATGCTGACCCGCAACCCGCGCAACCCGGCCTATCACCCGATCGAGCAGATCGCGATGATCGCCCTGGCTCGCGAGGCTGGCGCCATCATCCACCACCTCGTCATCCAGCACATGCAGCACCAGCGCGAGGTGCAGATGGACAAGGGCTCGCTGTACCGCGGCGAGGCTCTCGAGGCCCACCGCACCCGCGGCACCGAGGGCGAGGTCATCAACCTCTCCCCGACGTGGGTGAAGCGCTGCTACCCGCTCCTCTGCTTCGCCATCATCATCGGCCTCGCGGCGTCGATCATGATCTCCGTCCCGACCTACTCGTCGGGCATGGGCATCGTCATGTACCCGAGCAAGACCACGACGAGCCCGGCCGCCGGCACCATCGAGAGCATCAAGGTCAAGCCCGGCACCGAGGTGAAGGCCGGCGACATCATCGCGACGCTGAACAGCGACGTCGAGCAGATCGAGCTCGAGAACGCGGTGACCGAGTACGACAACGTCAAGTACGCGTTCCTCTTCGACCAGACCGACGAGAACGCCCGCAAGTCGCTCGCGGCGGCCGCGGCCCGCGTCGAGAAGGCCCAGGCTGTCATGGCGACGAAGGTCATCCGCGCCAAGCACTCCGGCGTCATCGGCGAGCTCAAGACCAAGGACGGCAAGGGCGTGACCCCGGGCGGCCCGATCGCCTCCATCTACGAGAAGAACGCGACCCCCGAGCTCGTCGCCTTCCTCCCCGGCTCGGACCTCCCCCGCCTCAAGGTGAAGCAGGTCGCGCAGGTCGAGCTCGTCGGTTACAAGCGCGCTCGCGACATGGTGCAGGTCACCCAGGTGACCCGCGAGGTCATCGCCGGCCCGGACGTCGAGCGCTACGTCGGCGAGGCGAACATGCAGGCCCTGAAGCTGGGCGCCCCCGGTGCTAACTACACGATCATCAAGGCGAAGATGCCGGGCTACTTCACCACCGAGAAGACGAAGCGCCCCTTCTATCACGGCATGATCGCCAAGGTCGAAGTCGAGGTTCAGAACAAGCCCTTCCTCGCGACGCTCCTCCCGGCCATCGAGAAGTACCTGCCGGAGTGAACCAGCCCTCTTCGCCGGGCGGGAGACGTAGACAGCGGCAACTGTCTACGTTTCCTTACGTTTCGGCAGGTTAAGAAAATGGGCCAGGCCCCTGTGGCCTCGGGGGCTGGGACCCCGATCCACCAGGGGTCTTGCGTTCCCCGGTATACGCGGACGGCTCCCCACTCCCGAATACGGTCAGCGAAGTCGATGGGTTACAGGTCCTGAGTCCGCGGCATGACACGTGCTGTAGCCAGGGCCAGACACCATGACCGCCCAACAGCAGCCCCAGCAGCCGCCCGCCGCTCCGAAGGCCAAGCGCTCTCTCAAGGAGAGCGTGCTCGCCAACTACCCGGCGCTCCGCAAGGTGGGCTTTGCCGGCGGCCTGAAGTCGGTGCCGTACGTCCAGCAGCTCGAGTGGACGGACTGCGGCGCCGCCTCGCTCTGCATGGTGATGGGCTTCCACGGCCGCGTCTCCAAGCTGTCCGAGGTCCGTGACGCCATGGGCATCGGCCGCGACGGCGTCTCGGCCAAGGCGATCCTCGACACGGCCGAGCGCTACGGCATGCAGGGCCGCGGCATCAAGGTCGACATCTCGCAGGTCAAGCTGCTGAAGCGCGCGACGATCCTCCACTGGGAGTTCAACCACTTCGTCGTCTTCGACCAGGTCACCAAGAAGGGTGTCCGCATCAACGACCCGGCGACGGGGCCGCGCGAAGTCTCGCTGAAGGAGTTCTCGAAGGCGTTCACGGGCGTCGCGATCGAGCTCGTGCCGACGATGCGCTTCCACAAGCTGAAGCCGGAGAAGGGTCGCCTCAAGCGCTACCTGGACGAGCTGCTCTCCGAGAAGGGCCTCTTCTCGCGCATCATCATCATGTCGCTCGCGCTGCGCCTCATCGCGCTCGCGCTGCCGCTGATGACCGGCATGATCATCGACCGCGTCGTCCCCCGCCAGGACTACGACCTGCTCTACGTGTGCCTCGCGGCCATCGGCGGCATGACGCTGTTCAACCTCATCTCCGAGGTCGTCCGCGCGCACCTGCTGCTGCACCTCCGCATCGCGCTCGATACGCGCATGACGCTCGGCTTCCTCGACCACATGGTCTCGCTGCCGTTCAACTTCTTCCAGCGCCGCTCGACGGGTGACCTCATGAACCGCGTCGACTCGAACGGCACGGTCCGCGAGATCGTGACCAGCAAGTCGATGTCCGCCGTGATCGACGGCGTGTTCGTGCTGCTCTACGCCGTCATCATCTTCTACGTGAATGCCACGCTCGGCATCATCACCATCACGATGGCTGCCCTCGAGGCCGTCGTGTTCCTCTGCGCCCGCCCGACGTTCCAGCGCCTCCTCGCCGCCGACCTCGACAAGCAGGCGAAGGAGCACAGCTACATGATCCAGCTGCTCGGCGGCATGGAGACCCTGAAGTGCGCCGGCGCCGAGCGCCTCGGCGTCGAGAAGTGGTCGAACCTGTACACGGACGAGCTCAACGTGAAGATGCGCCGCGCTCGCGCCTCGGCGTACGTCGATGGCATCCGCGGTGCGGTCGCCTCCCTCGGCCCGATGCTCATCCTCACCATCGGCGCGACGAGCGTCATGACCGAGAAGATGACGATGGGCATGATGCTCGCGATGAACTCGCTGGCGACGAGCCTCTTCGGCCCGCTGTCGCAGCTCGTGTCGAGCGCCCTCGAGCTCGGGATGGTGAAGGGCCACATGGACCGCATCGACGACGTGCTCCAGACGGCCGTCGAGCAGGACCGCGACGCGGTGCAGGCTCCGCACCGCCTCCGCGGTGGCATCACCGCCAAGAACATCTCGTTCAAGTACGGCGAGCAGGCCCCGATGGTGGTGCAGGACGTCAACCTCGACATCCAGCCCGGCATGAGCGTCGCGCTCGTCGGTCCCTCCGGCTCGGGCAAGTCCACCCTCCTCGGTCTCCTCTCGGGTATGCACAAGCCGGCCAAGGGCGAGATCTCGTACGACGGCAAGCCGCTCCAGGAGATGGACCTCCGCGCGGTTCGCCAGCAGATCGGTATCGTCCCCCAGCACCCGTTCATCTTCGGCGGCCCCATCCGCGAGAACGTCGCGCTGACCGCCCCGGGCGCGCAGCTCGACCGCATCCAGCAGGCCTGCAAGGTCGCGTGCATCCACGACGACGTGACCGAGATGCCGATGAACTACGACACGGTCGTCTCCGACGGCGGTGGCTCGCTCTCCGGTGGTCAGCGCCAGCGCGTCGCGATTGCCCGCGCCGTCATCCGTAACCCCTCGCTGATGCTCCTCGACGAGGCGACGTCGGCGCTCGACAACGCGACCGAGAAGAAGGTCATCGAGAACCTCGAGCGCCAGCGCTGCACCCGCATCACCGTTGCTCACCGCCTGTCCACGGTTCGCAACGCCGACCTCATCATCGTCATGGACAAGGGCCGCATCGTCGAGCAGGGCAACCACGACTTCCTGCTCGCCAAGGGCGGCCTCTACACCCAGCTGATCAGGGCGTCCCAGAACCAGCCCGTCGAGGAGCAAGGCTACGAGCAGCAGCATGCCGAGCAGATGGCTCGCGGTTCTTCTCGCGGCGTGCGGAACACCCAGACCAACCAGCCCGGAGCCTAGTCCGTGCGCCTCGCGAAGCGACGGGCCCCTGCCCCCACCGTGCTGTAGACTCCCACGTCGGAGGAACGATGCGATCCGCGCTGATCCCCATGCTGCTCCCGCTTGTCGTCGCGTGCGGCAAGCCGAAGCAGAAAGAAGTCGACTCGAACCCCACCGCCCCCACCAGCCAGGTGGAGGAAGAGGAAGTGGAAGAGGCGCCGATCGAGTTTGTCGGCGTCGTGACGTCGCGCAACTCCACCGTCCTCATCGCCGAGTTCACGGGCCGCATCGACCAGTTCAACATCCACGCGGGCAAGCGCGTCAGGAAGGACGAGCTCCTCGCGAAGCTCGACACGGGCGACATCGCGACGGAGATCGCGCAGCTGCAGGCGAACGAGAAGAGCGCCCTGTCGAACGCCGGTGCCGATGCGGCCCTCGCCTCGGCGGCGCGCGTGGGCCTGAAGGGCGCCGAGCGCATGCGTCGCTTTGGTGCGGGCGCGGGCATGGATGTCACGCAACGCAACGCCGACGCCCGGGCCGCCGGGGCCCGCGCCGGTGCGAACGCCCAGCAGGCCGCCAGCTACCGCGAGCAGCGCAAGCGCCTCGAGGAGCTGCTCCCGCGCGCCGAGGTCAAGTCGCCCATCGATGGCGTCGTGATGATGGTCCGCGCCAAGCAGGGCGAGATGGCGCAGAAGGGCACGCAGCTCGCGCGCGTGTTCGACCCGTCCGATCTCCTGTTCCGGTTCGCGGTCCCCAAGGAGCACCGCGCGAAGGTCAAGCTCGGGGAGCGCATCCAGCTCTTCGTCGATGGCTCGGACCGCCCCGTCTGGGCGACGGTCGAGCAGATCAGCCAGGAGCTCGAGCCGCCGATGAGCTTCACCGTCGTCGACGCCGACATCGACGATACCAAGCTCACGCCCGACGAGATCCGTGTCGCCTCGCAGGGCCGGGTCCGGCTCGCTGCGCCGTCCGACAAGGCCAAGAAGAAGAAGACCGAGAAGGCCGCGTCCTCGAAGACAGCGAAGCCCCGCACGGCTTCCGCCGAGCCTTGATGTGGTAACTTCGGATTCGTGGCCGAAGGTCATCACCTCGAAACACCGACTTGGGTCACCTCGTTCCAGGGGCTTCCGCGGACGGTCAACGTCCGTCGGTGCCGCCTCGAGGTGGTCGCTGGACCTGACGTAGGCAAGTCGATCGAGCTCGCGACGCCGACCATCATGATCGGCCGCACGGGCGCGGATCTGAACCTGACGGACCCGAAGGTCTCGGGCCTCCACTGCGAGCTCCGGCTCCAGTCGGACGGCTACCGGATCCGCGACCTCGGTTCGACGAACGGCACCCACGTTCGTGGCGTCCGCCTGGTCGACGGATACATCGCGCCCGGCGCGACGATCCAGATCGGCAAGAGCGCGATCGTCTTCGATCCACTCGACGACAGTGTGGCGGTGCCCCTCTGGCACGAGAACCGCCTCCACAACCTGATCGGCGGCAGCGCAGCGATGCGCCACATGTTCGATCTGATCAACCGCTTCGCGCAGTCCGACGCGACGGTGCTGATCCAGGGCGAGACGGGCGCCGGCAAGGAGGGTGTCGCCGACGCCATCCACCAGTGCTCCCCCCGCCGCGAGGGTCCGTTCGTCGTGCTCGACTGCTCGGCCATCCCCGAGCAGCTCTTCGAAGATCAGATCTTCGGTCACGAGCAGGGCGCCTTCACCGGCGCCGGCAAGCAGACGATCGGCGTCTTCGAGGCGGCGCACGGCGGCACCCTCTTCCTCGACGAGATCGGCGAGCTCCCGCTCGACGTGCAGTCGAAGCTCCTCCGCGCCGTCGAGACCCGCAAGGTCCGCCGCATCGGCTCCACGAAGGTCGTCCACTCGGACTGCCGCCTCGTCGCCGCGACGAACCGCGATCTCGCCGCCGAGGTGAACCGCGGCACGTTCCGCTCCGACCTCTTCTATCGCCTGTCGGTCGCCAAGCTGGCCGTGCCGCCCCTACGCGAGCGCAAGGAAGACATCCCGCTCCTCGTCGAGCACTTCCTCCGTCAGCTCACGACGACGATCGGCACCAAGGACCCGCGCCTGCCGGACGACTTCATCGGTCGCGCCCAGCGCCACACCTGGCCGGGCAACGTCCGTGAGCTGCGTAACGCCGTCGAGCGTGCGTGCCTCCTTCCGAACCACCCGACCGGAGCCTTCGACACGCCGCTCAAGAAGGAAGGCGAAGGCGGCTTCGGTGCGATCGACATCGAGGTCCCCTTCAAGGTGGCCAAGCAGCAGCTCGTCGACGAGTTCGACCGCCGCTACCTCGAAGCCCTCCTCGAGGCGCACGACAACAACATCTCGGCCGCGGCCCGCGCCGCTGGCATCGAGCGCATGTCGATCTACAAGATGATCCGCCGCCTCGGCCTCGATAAGTCCGAGTCGAGCGCGCCCGAGTCCGACGACGACGGCGAAGAGTAGACCGGCGCTCGAGCTCGTCACGCCCGCCGTGGTTATGGCGGGCGAGCCGTTCGATGGCTCCGTCACGCTCTAAACAGATCGATGGGGCCACGGCAGCGGGCGCGGCCGTACCTCGGCTGGCTGGCGTTCGCTCACGGCGGCGCGTCGCGCGTGAGGGCATGGCAGCTCGCGCAGGTCTGGAGTAGCTCCCCGTAGAGCGCGACCCGCTCCGCCTGGCCCTCGGTACCGATGGCTTCGCGCGCGAGTCGCTTGATCTTCGTGGCGATGTCCCCGAGCCGCGTGGCGTCGTCGCGGTCGCCGAGCAAGACGGGGTCGAACGAGACGGCAGCGAGGGAGGTCGCGCCCTCGGACCAGCGTGCATCGGCGGGCCCTACCACGCCTTCCCAGAGCCGCTCGGCCGCCCACCGATGCCGCGCCATCACGGATGCGAGTGTGCTGGCCACCGGCGGCTCGGGCTCCCAGTCGAAGGTGACGATCGCGGCGCGCGCCTCGTGGCACGCGGCGCAGCGCTGCGCGAGCACCGCCACGCGCGGGGCCGCCTGCGAGAGCTCCGACGCGGCGGCAAGCTCACGACCGGCCGCCCGCACATCCTCGACGTAGGACTGCCACTCGGCGAGGGCCGGGTGCTCCGGGTGCTCCGCGATCCAGCGGCCGCGGTCGCGCGCGGCGGCAAGGTCGCCACGGATCACGGCTCGTTCGGCCTCGCGCACGGCCTCGAAGTGCCCCTGCATGTGCTCGCGCTCCGTCTCGACGGCCGGCGGCGTCGCCGCGGCGGCGGCGGCATCCACGGAGCGCGCATCCGCTGGCGTGGGTGGGGCGGCATTGGCC
>JALHPV010000340.1 GCA_022842285.1 Kofleriaceae bacterium | reverse complement strand
CGTGACACTTCGGAACGATGACGTTCCAGGCCGAGGACGAGATCGCGGCCATGGGCGCGGCCATCGGGGCGGCCTACGGCGGCGCGGTCGCAGTCACCGCGTCGAGTGGCCCCGGCATCGCACTCAAGGGCGAGGCGATCGGCCTCGCCGTCATGACCGAGCTGCCGGTGGTGATCCTGAACGTGCAGCGCGGCGGTCCCTCGACGGGCCTGCCCACGAAGACCGAGCAGAGCGACCTCCTGCAGGCCGTCTACGGTCGCAACGGTGAGTCGCCGATCGCGGTGCTCGCCGCGAAGTCGCCGGGCGACACGTTCTACTGCGCCGTCGAGGCCGTGAAGATCGCGACGCGCTACATGGTGCCCGTGATGCTGCTCTCCGACGGGTACATCGCGAACGGCTCCGAGCCGTGGCCGCTGCCCAACCTCGCGACGCTGCCGCGCTTCGACGTCATCCACCGCACGGATCCGACGGGCTACTTCGTCTACGAGCGCGATCCGCGGACGCTCGCACGCGCGTGGGTCATCCCCGGCACCCCTGGCCTCGAGCACCGCATCGGCGGCATCGAGAAGGACGCGCTGACGGGCAACATCTCGTACGCGCCCGAGAACCACGAGAAGCAGACGCATGTCCGCGCCGAGAAGGTGCAGCGCATCGCGCAGGACGTCGGCGAGCTCGACCTCGCCGGCGCCGAATCGGGCGACGTGCTCATCGTCGGCTGGGGCGGCACCTTTGGTTCCCTCCGGCAGGCGCAGCAGGCGCTCGCCGCGCAGGGCAAGTCGGTCTCGCACGCCCACGTGAAGTGGCTGTCGCCGATGGAGCCCGGCCTCGCGAAGATCATCAAGAACTTCAAGCACGTGCTCGTCGCCGAGCTGAACATGGGCCAGCTCCGTCAGCTCCTGCGCGCCGAGTTCCTCATCGACTGCGTCGGTCTCAACAAGATCCAGGGCATGCCCTTCAAGGTGCGCGAGGTGCAAGATGCCGTCGAGAAGCTCCTCGGCGCCGCGCCCACCGTCACGCCGTCCCCCGAGTCCACCCAGCCCCTCGCGAGCGCCTGAACCATGAGTGAAGCAATCAAGATCAAGCTGTCGAAGAAGGATCTCGAGTCCGACCAGGACGTGCGGTGGTGCCCGGGGTGCGGTGACTACGCGATCCTCGCGACGGTCCAGCGCACGCTCGCGAACCTCGGCATCCAGCGCGAGAACACCGTGTTCATCAGTGGCATCGGCTGCTCGAGCCGCTTCCCGTACTACATGAACACGTACGGCTTCCACACGATCCACGGCCGCGCGCCGACGATCGCGTCGGGGCTGAAGCTCACGCGTCCCGAGCTCGACGTGTGGATGGTCACCGGCGATGGCGATGGCCTGTCGATCGGCGGCAATCACATGATCCACGCGCTCCGCCGCAACATGGATCTCAAGATCCTGCTGTTCAACAACCAGATCTACGGGCTCACGAAGGGCCAGTACTCGCCGACGTCGCTGCCGAACACGCGGTCGCCGTCGACGCCGACGGGCTCGATCGACTTCCCGTTGAACCCGATCGCGCTCGCGCTCGGCGCCGGGGCGTCGTTCATCGCGCGCGCGGCGGACACCGACGCGAAGCTCATGGGGACGATCCTCGAGCAGGCCTACAAGCACAAGGGCTCGGTCTTCATCGAGCTCTTGCAGAACTGCCCCGTCTTCAACGACGGCGTGTGGGAGGGCGTGAAGGACGACCCCGCCGGCAAGCAGATCAAGCTCGAGGCGGGCAAGCCGCTCCTCTTCGCGGGCGGCACCAAGGGCATCCGCCTCGGCGCCGGCATGGTCCCGGAGATCTGCGACGCCTCCGCCCCGGACGTGCTCGTGCACACCGAGGAGGGCTCGCCGCTCTACGCGAACCTCCTCGCGCAGCTCGTCCAGCCGGACTTCCCGATGCCCATGGGCGTCCTCTATCGCAATCCGAAGCCGACGTACGAGCAGCTCGCCGTCGCGCAGGTTCAAGACGCAATCGCAAAGCAAGGCAAGGGCGACCTCTCCAAGCTCATGCTCCAGGGCATGACGTGGGAAGTCGGCACCGACGGAACGAGGCATTAAGTCCATGGCAGCTCATCTGGTCTCGACGGACGACGTCGAGCGCACGATCTCCGCGTTCACCAAGCTCGACCAGCGTGGTGACAAGGTCAAAATGAACAAGCTCGCGCAGTGCCTGCAGAAGGAACAGCCGTTCCTCCTGCAGCACGCGGCGGCCGTCCGCACCGAGCACAACGACACCGTCGGCGAAGCGGCCGTCTTCTACGCCACCCTCGTCTGGGCGATGTTCGACCGCGGTCAGGCCGGCACGCTGCCGCAGATCACGGCGCAGAACCTCGCCGATGCCGACAAGGTCGTCACCGAGCAGCTCGCCACCGTCGAGGGCCTGGCCGACAAGCCGGTGCACGAGCGCGTCGCCCCGAAGCTGGCCGAGATGCAGCCGCACATCTACAAGAAGCTCGCCGAGCTGATCGAAGAGGACGTCAAGGAGGCCGCGATGGCTCCCGAGACCGCCAACGCGATCATCAAGCCGACGCAGGTCGTGATCGAGGCGTTCGACGCCGCGATGTCAGGCCGTCGCAAGGGCGTGCAGCAGGGCACCGTGACCGCGGGCGACAAGCCGGGTCGCAACGACCCGTGCACGTGCGGCTCGGGCAAGAAGTTCAAGAAGTGCCACGGCGCTTCGTAATCAAGTCCGACATGATTTCTGCGCAACTTGCGCATTAATCAAGTCGGACTTGGTTTCGTCAGTACTGGCCGTCCCGAGGACCGAGGGAGAATCCCAGCGCGAGGCCAAACTGACGGTCGCGCGAATCGAGCAAGTCGGTCCCCATCGTCGCGACAACGGAGACGTGGCGCGTTAGCCAGACACCGGCCCGGGCGCGGGCCACGATGGTCGCGCCGCCGAAACTGGCCGACGGGATCCCGTCGACCGTGACCTCATCGTTGGTGAAGCCGACCTGCCCCCCAAGGCCAAGCTCGCCACCCAGGATGACCCGTCCGATCGAGCGCTGGAGTCCCATCACAACGAGTCCGTCGACCCCGGCGCCGGCACTTGCCCGCGAGCCGTCCGGAATCGCGAGAGCTTCGGGTTCGGCCAGGAGCCGCACGGGCGGGCCGCCAGCCCAGGCGTAGCCGGAGAACTCGAATCCCCCGTAGAAGGTCCCGTACCCGAGCATCATCCGAAAGCCGCCGCCGCGGACGTCGGCGAGGCCATCGGCGGCGAACCGACCTGGGGACTCGTCGAAGACCTCGTCGTTACTCAGGGCAACCTGGCCACCGCGGGCGAACAGCTCGAATCGAATGATGGGCGGCCGGTACATCTGGCCCCGCATGCCATCGCCGAACCTCGAAATGCCACATCGATCGTCGGTGCCGCAGGGACTGGCTGTGGCCACGCCGCCAGACATGGCCAGGGTGCAGAGGGCGCCGAGCGCCGCGAAGCGCCTCACAGCGCCCCCTCGGTGGGAACGCAAACCCAGTGCTCGCCGCCAGCGGTTGGATCCAGGCGGGCCACGTCGACGCAGACCTCGTCGAGCTCGCGTGACTTCCCGGTCAGCTCGAGAGCAATGATCTCGTGCGCCACCCAGCTTGCCGCCAGCGTGTGAACGCCGGCCCACGGGGCGCGCGCAAGCTCGAGCCGGAGCCACCCGCTCGATCGTCCCGGCGCGCCGACGGCGTCTACCTCCAGCGCGCGCCCCACCAGGTTGCCCCAGTGGACCTGCACGTCATGTTCGCATCGGTTGCCGAGGGTCACGCTCAGCACCGCTCGACGCGCGGTACTGGTCCGTGCCGGCTCCACGCCAACGTCGAGACACCCGACGGTCGCGCGGTCCGCGGGGAACTGCTGTGCCCGCATGAAGCGGAAGCTCCCTGCGTCGTAGCTGCATCCCGCCATCACCGCCACCACTGCCACTGCACGTCGCTGCATCGCCGTCTGATGCCACGAACGGCGGAACCGTTGGGAAGAAAACGGTCGGCTAGAAGCTTCCGCTGACGGAGATACCAGCGCCCTCGGGCGTCACCGTCGGGGTCACGATCGTCTCGGTCTTCGGGGCGGTGAGGTAGAGCACCACGCCCGCGCCGACGGCGACGAGGCCGGCCGCGCCGATCACCGTCGCGATCTGTCCGAGTCGAACGGCGCCGCGGTTCTTGTCGAATGGCGAGTCGTCACCGACAGTGCTGCACTGCGGGGGATCCTGCGCATTGTCACAACCAGTGCGGTCGAAGTCGGACTTCGCCTTGTAGCCGAGCCCCGCCGCGACACCGAACATCGCAATTCCCGACCCGCCAACGATGTACGCAATTCGTTTCCGGCGCGTCGGCGATTCGAGCGTCGAGGGGGCCAGCGGCGAGACGACGGCCGGCGTCTTCGCAGAAGCGAGCGGGGGAATCCGGATCGTCGTCGTGGCTCCATCGGGCTTGATGGTCAGCGTCTCGAAGTGCGCCTCGTGGCCGGGCGCGAAGGCGCGTACGCGGACCGTGCCCGGATTCCTTCGATGGTCGCGCCATGACTCGCGGGGGACGACTACCCCATCGATCTCGACACCGAGCTCGAGCACCTGGGTCAATGGTTCGATGACCACGTGAGGGATCAGCCCATCGAGACGACGGATCTGAGCGCGGGCCTCTGCGAGACGGGCCTCGTCATTCGCAGCGGCGGACTGCTGCTCGACGTCGCGGAAGGCGGCGAGGGCCTCGACGAGGCGGCCGGTTGCCGCGTAGCACGCACCGATGTTCAGGAGCGTGCCGCGCGCTGGGTCGAGCCGTTGGCTGGCCTCGAGCTTCGGGCACGCCTCTGCAGCGCGACCCGCTTCGAGGAGCAGACGCGCCTCTTCGAACAGGCGGTCGGCCTCGGTCTGCGGTGGTGAGGGCTGCGCCGACGCGAGGCTGCACCGGAAGCACGCCACGATCGCGATCCAGCGCAGCGCGTACATCGTCGGAGCGTAAATCGCGTTCACACGGGCAGCCAGTGCATTCGCTGGAATCCCGGGGGTGTGCTTCACCCCTCAGTGGCGGTTCCTGTAGACCGCTCCAGAGCCCGCAGCGGGAGGATTGCGCAGGTCCCTTGACGTTCGCTTCTTCGAGTTGGCCGGCAACGGAGGTGTTTTCTCGTCTGGCGGAAAGGCTGAAGGCGCCTCCGCATCGAGCGCGAGCTCCGCATCCGCGGGCACAATTCCGATGTCTCCAGGTTCTTCGGCATCCAGCTGATTCGCGTCTGGGGTGGACGGGTTCGCGATCTCCTGGACCGTGACACTGCTTGGTGCTCCCGAGTCCCGGTCAGCCCGAAATCGCGTCCATGCGAAGAGCACGATCAGCACGCCGAAGATGACGGCAGCGCTCGGAACCAAGACCTGCAACCACGTTCGAGGCACCGCGCGCCTGGTCGTGATCCGATCGGCCTCGAAGTCAGGAGATGGACGAGCGCGTGGGGTAGCCGGCGCGAGCACCACGGAGACATCGCCCGAAGGGGCGATCGAGGGGATCGGTGCGACCGAAGGGTTGAGGGGAGGCACGCTGAGCGGAGAGGCATTGCGTGGGGGCGGTGGCGGAAACAGGGGCTCCGTGACCTCGGTCGTGTCCCCAACGTCTGCGTGCTGCTCTTCAAACTCCGCGCGGCTGCGTGCGAGGATCCGCCGGATCCGCTCCACGCGTAGGCTCGCCTCGCGCTGGTCGCGGACGAACGGAGCCAGTGCGTCGGCAAGCTCGCCGATATCGCCATATCGGTGGTCGACCTCCTTCTCGAGACAGCGCGCGACCACGGCTCGGAGTGCCGGTGAAACATCAGGGTCCATCGGCTCTGGAGCATCGGCGATGACCTTCGCGCACATCTCCGAGAAGCTTTCGGCGAGGAACGGACGATGGCCCTGAATCAGCTCGAACAACACCACACCGAGCGACCAGATATCGGTGCGGCCGTCGACCTCGCGCGACGATCTCATCTGCTCGGGCGACATGTACGCCGGGGTCCCGAGCACGGCCGACGTGCGCGTCATCGCGACATCACCAGCCGGCGTCATGGCACGCGAGATACCGAAGTCGAGGAGCTTCACCAGAGGGCTTCCATCTGCGCGCCAGGTCACGAACAGGTTGGTGGGCTTGACGTCGCGGTGGATGATCCTCCGGCCATGCGCCTCCGCGATCCCCTCGCATGCTTGCAGTACGAGGTCGACGGCGAGCGAGACTGCCAAGGCGCCGTTCTCGTCAAGCATGGCCCCTAGATCCGAGCCCTCGAGGAACTCCATGGCGATGTACGGAGCGCCGTCTGGAAGCACTCCAACGTCGAGCACCCGCGTCACATGTTCGCTCTTCAGCTTTGCCGCCGCCTGCGCCTCGCGCACGAAGCGACTTCGCGCGTCCTGATTGTCGACCGCGTCGCCGCGAAGGACCTTGATGGCGACCATCTCGTCGAGATCGAGGTGCCGCGCCGAGGCTACGTAGCCCATGCCGCCGCGGCCGATGATGGCCTCGATCCGGTACTTGCCGAGGATCACGTTCCCCGGCGCGACTGCAATGTTGTCGTCGGCCTTCACTCGTCCTGGAGAATCAAGATGTGCGTGTTCGGAGAAAACGCCTGGGGAGGGAAGTCATCGAGGGTCACACTCTCGAGCATCCAGGCAACTCCAGTTCCGGGTGCCGGAGTCGAGGTGACACCGTTGGCCTGGCAATGAAGGGTGTCGGTCGCGGGATCCATCGTGACGAGGAGCGAAATTTCTCCGTCGGGGGCGGCGAAGCTCATGTCCGTTCCCAGCACGCAAATGCCGCCCAGCGGACAGATCTGCGAATCCACGAAGTACGTGTCCTGTATGGAGCGAGTGATGATGCATGTAGCCTCCGCCGGCATCCCTCCGCGCTTTCCCGTGATGGCCACGCCTGCCGATGAAGCTACTGAGGTCGCGAAGTGCGCAGCCACGTACGTTCGTCGCTCTGGAGCAAGCGGAGCAAACGCAGCTGCCCCACCGCCAGGCACACGGAGCGCCCCACCGCTGTACGTCCAGCCCGTGAGGTTCCACCCCGCGCTCGGTAGGCACTCCCAGCCTTCGAACACGACTCTGCGCTGCCGGGACGAACCCGTGGGGTCGCAATGATCCGAGATGCCGTCACCGTCCGAATCGCTAGGTGATCCCGACGCCGACACGTGAGGGCACCCATCCTCGGGGTCGAGTATCGAATCCGCATCTTCATCGGCCGTGCAGGTTGGTGCATCGACATCGACAACTGCGTCTTGCGGGGTTGCATCGAGGTCCGGCGCGTCGACGCTTTCATCGGCATCGACGCCTCCGTCGCCTGTCGGGTCCCACGCGACGCCAGGCTGTACGCCGAAG
>JALHPV010000339.1 GCA_022842285.1 Kofleriaceae bacterium | reverse complement strand
AGATACCGACGGGGAGTGGCGCTGTCGTGACTTCGGTGACGAGGTCGTACACGCGGAGTCCGTTCGCGGCCATCGTCGTATCGGAGACGATGACCCGGCCGTCGGAACACGCCGCCACGTCGGTGATCGCCTGCGTCTCCGGGGAGACGGGCTCGTTCCACATCGTGTTCGTCCCGAGGTCGAAGCCCCAGAGCGAGCCCGCCGGGAACGTCGATGCGACCACCCAGAGGAGCGCCCCGCCATCCTCGAACTCTTGCACCGAGAGTCGCCCTGCGAAGGCCGGCAGCTCGGTGTGCTGGAAGAGGCAGGAGACCGTCGGGGTGGTTCCAGGTACGACCTTCTCGACGCAGCCCGCCGTGCTGAAGTCCGCCACCGTCGGGATCGCGAGGCTCCCATCGGGGAGCTCCTCGAAGTTGCCGAACGGGTTGGCGTTGGTGAAGTCGATCGTCGTCTTCACCGTGTCATTCGTCGTGTCGATGACCACGAGCTTGCCGACGCCGCGGGGCATGAAGTTCTCGTCGAGGCGACCGCAGGCCACGTAGACGTCGGTGCCGACGGCGAACGCGGAGACGCAGTCGGGCTGATTGTCGACGGGGTCGATGGCCGGGAGCGCGATCGTGGTGGTGGTCGACGAGCCCTTGGTCGCGACGACCACGCCGGCCGTGCCGAGAGCGGGCAGGTAGAGCTTGTTGCCGACGACGGCGACGTCCTGCGGATTGGAATTCTCGCCCGTGCTGATCTGCTGCTCGAGCGAGTAGTCGTCCGCGGAGAGGATGGTGACGTTGTTCGCGCCGAGGCGGTTCACGACGTAGAGGGAATCGCCGAACTTGCGCAACACGGCGTCGCTCGAGACCGCGCCCGTGGGAGCGACGTTGGTCGTGATCGCGTTGGTGTCGAGATCGAGGGCCGAGAGCACGCCCGGCGCGCCGGCCATGAAGTCGCCGGCAGCCACAACTGCCCGCGACACCTCGGGCGTCACGTCATCACCATCCATGTCCGTCATGTCGTCGTCGGTGGCGCCGTCATCGCCACAGGCGGCGACGAGGAGCAGGGCGGAGAGCAGGTACTTGGTCATGAAGCCTCGAGCGGTTAGTAGGTGAAGTCCACGGAAGCAGTGAAGGCGCGCCCCGGCAGCGGGAAGCCCGCGACGTCGGAGAGCGCGCTGGGACGCGGCGAGTCGCCACGTCGGTCGGCGGGGATCTCGACGACACGCGTGTCGAGCGCATTGGCGACAGTCACGGACAGCGCGAAGCCGCCGGCGAGCTCGCTGCGCACGCCGGCCCCGACGAGCCCCCGTCCGGGCACCCGCGCGAGGTTCTGCATGTCGAGGTAGCTCGTGCTCTGCGCGGCGAGATCCACGTAGGCCGTGACGCGGCGCTCGGCGATGTGGCGCGCGAGATCGACCCGGGCGTAGAAGAGGTGCGCCGGCGTCCGCGGCAGGGCCCGGCCGAAGCGATTCGGATCGATCGCGAGCTGCTCGCTGACGAGGCGCGTGTAGCTGGCGGTCAGGGACACGGTGCGCGCGAGCCGGCCGGAGACCACGAGCTCCGCGCCGTAGGTCTGCGTGTCACCGATGTTCATGGCCCGCGCGACGAAGCCCTGGCCGGAGATGAGGGCGATGGTGTCCCGCGAGCGGGTGGCGAACGCCGCCGCCTCGACGAGGAGGCGGTCGAGCGGACCGACAGACAGCGGCGCGTACACGAACCCCACGTCGCTCGCGAGGCCGCGCTCGACGAGGAGATCCGGCGAGCCGAGCACCTGGCCGCGATCGCCGAAGAGCTCGAGCAGCGTCGGGAGCCGCACGTACGAGCCCACGCTGCTCTTCAGCGCGAGATCGTCACGGAGGCGCGCGAGCGCGGTGAGGCGCGGGCTCGGCAGCGCGTCCCAGCGGGGATCGACGGGCATGAAGGCATCGGGGCCCTCGCCGAGCGGGGTCGGCGCGGTGCGGACGAGCTCGACGCGAACGGCGGGGGTGAGCGTGATCAGGTCGCCGAGCGCGAGATCCGCCGCGAACGATGCCGCCCCCGTGCCCCGCGTGCCCACCATCGAGGCGCGGGCCGGCGCCGCGTCGCGGAAGCGATCACCGCGGAGCTCGAGCCCGGCGGTGAGGCGATGCCCGTCGAGCGTCTGGTGCCATGTCGTCGCCGCGCCCCCGGAGAGCGTCAAGTACGTGCGGTCCTGCGCCCCGAGTCCGAGCTCGCCCATCGGATCACCCAGGGTCTGCCGCTCCGCGAGTCCGTACGCGAGCAGCCGGAAGGCGCCGCGCTGGAGCCGCACGTCACCGACGGTGTTCAACGTCCCGAGCTCGGCCGTGGTGGTGGGATCGATGATCGTGCCGGGCAGTCCCTGGTCGCGCCACGCGGTGCGCACGCCGAAGGCCGTGGCGCCATCCCGCGTGCCGAGCCGGGCCGCACCGTCGATCTGATCGAAGCGATTGTTCGCGCGGTCCACGAACGCGTCGTCGGTGGCGTTCAGGGGCGTGCCGCGATCCGTGAACACCGAGAAGTCGCCGGTCGCGCCCTGGTAGCCGAGCGTCGCCGACGACAACCAGTCACCATGCTCGTCGCCGTACCGACCACGCGCGAACCGCGCGCCATACGAGCCGACCCCCGCGAGCACGTCGAGGCGCTCGCCGCCCTCCCCTCGCCCGAGGCGCGTGATGAGGTTCACCGCACCACCGACGCCCGCGCCGCCGAGCTCGAGGGGCACGGCGCCGCGGAACAGCTCGACCTTGCCGAACGCATCGAGGTGATAGCGACCGAGGTCCGTCGTCACGCCCGCGAGGCGCGACAGCGGCACGCCGTCGACGAGCACGGCGGTGTGTCCCGTCGCCGCGCCGCGCACGCTCACGGAGGCGTACGCGCCAAAGCCACCCGTGCTGCGCATCTGCGCTCCCGCCGAGGTGGCGAGGGCCTCGGCGACACTCGTGGTCGCCGGATGCTCGTCGGGGTGAACCACCGTGACGAACGGCGCGCTCGAGAGCGCCTGATCTCGGTCGCGCGCCCCTTCGGCGGGCGCCTGCCCTTCGACGTGAATGGTCTCGTCCGCACGCGCGACGCCACCGGCTGCAAGCAGCCAGGTCGCAACGCACGCATGGAACGAACCCGATCGAAGCATGTCACCCCACGTGACGCGGGGTGACGACGCATGACGTCTCGCCCCGAGAAATCCGACGGCGAGGTGTCCTGACTTCCGGTTCGTCCTAGCGGCGCCTTCCCAGTTTCCCAGTGGCCTGTTGCCGCATCGTCCCCGGTCACAGTAGCGGGGGCTGTGCCGTCTGGAGCGCCGCGATCAGAATCGATCGCGTACGCCGCCGGCTTCCCTGCGTCCGTCGGTGAGTTTATGAGCCGTTAGCCGCTGACGATATCGCCTTCCAGGGCGCCGAGCGCCTTCAAGAGATCAGCCTGGTCGGCCTCCGCGACGCCGTTCGCGGCGAGGGCCTTCTGGAGATCGTCGACGAGCGCGGCGAAGTCGTCCTTCGTCACGCCCATCCCCGTGTGCGCCTCGCGCATGGTCTTGCCCGTGTACTTGCAGGGGCCGCCGGACGCTTCGCAGATCTGATCGCTCAGCATCTGCCGGAGGTGCGGGACGTCCGTGGCGATGAAGTACTGGTTGATCCGGGCGTCCGCCTGGACGTTCGCCAGGAAGTCGTCGACGACCTCCTTGATCGCGTCGATGCGGCCCAGCCGATCATAGAGCGCGGGATCGCGCGCCGGCGTCGTGGGCGTCGCCGTCTGGCCACCACCGCAGGCCCCACTCGCGAGCGCGAGCGCGGCCACGAGGCTCGCGATCATTCCTCTGCGCATGGTGGTCCTGGCCGCCCTTGTAACCGAGAATGCGGGCCATGGGCCAGGACCTTCAAGGCAAGACGTATGTCGTGACGGGAGCCACAGCTGGCATCGGGAAGGTGACGGCCACCGAGCTCGCGCGACGCGGCGCGCACGTCATCATCACGGGCCGGTCCAAGGAGAAGGCGCAGCCCGTCGTCGACGCGATCACGGCCGAGACGTCGAACCCCCACGTCGAGGCCATCTCGCTCGAGCTGGGTGACCTCGATTCGGTACGCGCCGCCGCCACAGCTCTCCTCGACCGCAAGCTCCCGATCCATGGGCTCATCAACAACGCGGGCATGGCCAGCACGCGCGGGATGACGAAGAGCGGCTTCGAGCTCGCCTGGGGCAGCAACCACGTCGGCCCGTACCTCTTCACGCGCCTCCTGCTGGATCGCCTCAAGGAGAGCGCGCCGTCGCGCATCGTCAATGTCTCGAGCAGCTCGCACTACCGCGCGAAGTCCATCGACTGGGGATCACTGCAGTCCCGGACGCGCTCCATGACGGGCCTGCCCGAATACGAAGCGAGCAAGCTCGCCAATGTCCTCTTCACGAAGGCCCTCGCGAAGCGGCTCGCAGGCACGCGCGTGACCGTCTATGCGGTGCATCCCGGCACGGTCGCCACGGATGTCTGGCGCCGGATGCCGGCACCGGTGCGCTGGCTCGCGAAGAAGTTCATGCTCACGCCGGAGCAAGGCGCGGCCGCGTCGCTCAAGACCGCAACGGATCCGGCGCTCGCCAGCGATTCGGGCAAGTACTACACGGTCGGCGGTGTCGAGAAGCACCCGAGCCGCGTCGCGCAGGATCCCGCGCTCGCCGAGGAGCTGTGGACGAAGAGTGCGGCGTGGGTGGGCCTCCCCGTCGAGTAGCGATCGGAGCATCGAGGCCGCGGCGCCGACATCGTCGAGCCCCACCACGGCGCGGGCGGCCGCGAGAGGTCCCGAGGTCGCCGCGGGCGTAAAGCGATGCGACGGTGCTCGACGTGCTACCCGTCGAGGAGCGACAGGAAGACCTTGCTGCGCTCGAGCTGCTTCTTCGTGCGATCGACGAGGCCGTTGCGCTGATCATTCGACAGGCCGTTGCGCTCGAACATCGCGCCCGCGAGCTCGTCGCCGTCCTCGCACATCTGCACCTCGGAGAACGGTTCGGCGCAGGCACGCGAGAGGAGATCCGCCGCGGCCACGATCTCGGTGATGGCGCGCAGCGAGGGACCGAGCCGCTCGCGGACCTCGGAGCGATGGATCGCGTGGTGCTGTTCGATCGGCATCGCGAGGGCGGCGGGGAACTTCCACTGCCGGGCGAGGCGGCTGCCGATGCGATCGTGGGGGGCGAGACCGTGCTTGGCCTCGGCCGCTTCCATCGAGAGGCCCTCGGTCTTGATCGACTCGAAGGCCGCGTCGAGCTTCTCGCCGTCGACCTTGGCCAGCGCGATCTTGCCCATGTCGTGGAGGAGGCCGCCGGTGAAGCAGGCACCGACGTCGGAGAACCTCACCTCGGTGGCGAGCTCGCGCGCCGCGGTGGCGACGGTGAGCGAGTGAACCCACAGCGACTTCGCGTTGTTCGACTTGCCGCCGCCGAGGGTGTCGAGGACGGAGATCGAGAGGACGAGCTGGTAGAGCGTGTTGAATCCGACGAACGGGATGGCGCGTGCCACGTCGCTGACGCCGCCGGGGATCCCGAAGTACGGCGAGTTGACGAGCTTCAGGAGCTTCGCGGAGGTCGCGGGATCCGTGCGCAGGATGTCGGCCACCTGTTGCACCGAGGCGTTGCGCGAATGCACGACCTCGCCGATCTGCAAGGCGACGACCGGCAGGGTCGGCAGCGCGTCGAGGGCCTTGGTGATGCGGATGGTTTCGGAAGCGAGATCCATTACTTCTCCTAGAGAGAATCGAAGGCCACGCCGAGGACGGCCTGGATCTGGGTGAGAGTCTCGCTGGCCGCGATCGCGGTCCCACCGAAGTACGTGGTGAACTGAAGATCGCCGCAGGTGCGGAGCATCGAGGCGACGCGGATGCACGTACCGGCGCTGGCCGATGCCCCCCACGACGTTTCGGGGGCATGGAGATAGATGCCGCCAGCGGTCAGCCGGATACGACCGTTGCCGGGATAGAGCCGCACGCCGCCCGTGACGCCGACCGCGGTGTCACCGCGCTGCTCGACGATCAGGCCGCCAAACGCGGAGAGGTTGGGCTGCTCGCGAACCGCCACCGCACCGATGGCGGCGAGGGTCATGGGTGCGGGAGCTGCGGGGGTCTGCATGATGGGTTCGGAGCCGAGCTCGGTGGTTGGGGGGGGGTCGGTCGTGGTCGGGGCCGTGCCGCTCTGGATCGCGAGGCCGTAGCCCACACGGAGCTCGGCTTCCCAGAGCGGCCCCGCTGACGCGGCGCTGCTAGTGCTGAGCAGCAGGAGCGGGAGGAGGCGGCGCCACGTCATCAGGTGGATCCTTCGCAACAGTCGTGCCCGCGGGTGCCTCCTGCGATTCCGTGGACTTCGAGGCTCTGAGCTTGTCCATCGACGTCCGCTGCTCTGGCGCGTTGGCGAGTTTGACGACGAAGGACAGGCGCCGGTTCTTCGCGTTGAGCGGCTCGTTCGGTACGTAGAGGTGGGAGGCGCCGCGCGCGAAGATGCCGAAGATGCGCGCCGGGGGGAGGCCCGACGCCTCGAGGATCTGCCGCGCCTTCTCGGCGCGCTCGTACGAGAGCTGCCAGTTGGTCATGCGCGAGCCGGCGGGGAACGGCCGCGCGTCGGTGTGGCCGTCGATCTCGATGGGAGCATCGAGCTGCATGAGCACCGGCGTCAGCGCGCGGATGAACTTCTCGAGGGGCTCGTTCAGTCGCGAGGACGCGAGGTCGAAGAGCAGCCCCTTGTCCTCGTCGACGGTCTCGATGACGAGGCCATCGGCGGTGATCTTGATGGTGACGTTCTTGATGACGTCGGCGAGCTCGCCGTCGAGCGCGGCCAGCTTGCCGAGCTTGTCGGAGATGCTCTTCGCGGCGTCCTGCTTGGTCTCCTGGAGCGAGCGATCCGCGTCGGGCGCGGGCGGCTGGGCGGTCTCCTCGATGATCGCCGGCGTGACCTGCGAGGCGTGGTTCATCGACAGATCGCCCTCGGGCAAGATGCCGGTGCGGAAGTACTGCGAGATCTCTTTGCGGGAGGCGCTGTCCGTCGACGCGAGCAGCCAGAGCACCATGAAGAGCGCCATCATCGCGGTGACGAAGTCGGCGTACGCGACCTTCCAGGCGCCACCGTGGTGACCGTGACCGCCTTCGACCTTCTTGAACCTGCGCGCCATCTCAGTTCACCGACTGCAGAGCCTTGTCGAGCTCGCTGAAGCTGGGACGCTCGTCGGAGAAGATCATCTTGCGACCAAACTCGACGGCGGTCGGAGGGGCCACGCCGCGCGCCGAGGCGATGACGGCGGACTTGATGACCTGCAGGTAGCGCAGCTGGTGGACTTCCTGGGTCTCGGCGTTGTTCGCGAGGGGCTGCAGGATGCCGTAGCAGACGAGAAT
>JALHPV010000338.1 GCA_022842285.1 Kofleriaceae bacterium | reverse complement strand
TCGCTTGGCAGCGTCCCGCCCGGGGTGCCCCCACTCGCGGGCGACGGCAGCGAACCACCGGGCGACGGCGGCGGCGCGCCACTCGGCGTGGGTAGCGGCACGCGCGCCGAACCGGCCTTGGGCACGAGTGACGGCACGGCGGTGGGCGGATTGGGCCACCCGCCGCTCACGTCATTGTCGGGGAACGCTGGCGCCGCGTGCTGGGTGTTGAAGTCGTCATCGAAGCTCTGGCGCTCGAAGGGAATGCCCGGCGAGCTCGCGGGGGCGATGGGGGGTGGCGGCAGATGCGGCACCGACCCGCGACCATCGAGCTGGCCCCGGGCATCGCCGTGCGGAGCCACGGTCGACGCCAGGGCCGGCGGCGGCGGGGACGGCTTCGCATCGCCGTGCGGCGTCGGCGGTGGAATCGACGAGGGCTTCGAGCGCCCCGTCAGGCTCGGAATCGATGAGGAGCGCTCGTTGGCGGCCCCGCGATCGGGAGCGGGCGTTCGTTCGTAGCCGGGCCGGTCATCTGTCCGCCGGCGCGATGCGTCGCCGGGCCCGCGTGGCTCGGGCGGGGGCGCTTCTCGCCGCTGCGCGGCCGGACCGGGCGACAGGGCGGCGAGCAGCGAGCGCTTGCCGTCATCGCCGTCGCCATCGAGCGTGATGGGCGCGCCGCTGGGGGACACGGCGGCCGGTGCCGGGCCGCTCGGGAACCCCGCGAGGGTTGACGACACGGGTGCTTTGTCCGGGTTCCGGACAGCCACGCTCGTGCGCGTGAGGTCCCCCACCGGGGGCGCGCTCGGCGCGTGCACACTCGTCGAATCGGACACGAGGCTCGCGGGATGGACGCGCGTCGCATCGCTGTTGCCGGCATTCGCGGGCCGGTGCAGCCGTGTCGCGTCCGATATCTCGTCGAGAATCGGCGGCGGCGTCATCGCTGTTGGTCCATCGAGAGCGGGGCGCGGTTCCGAGCCAACGCCGCCCGTGATCGCGGTGCGCTGATCGGGACCGAGACCGCCGCCCGGCGGAGGCACGGTGGTGCCGGACCTCCGGAGCGGCGGGGGCGCGGTCGTGCCCGAGGTCCGCGTCGGGAGCTGGATGCCGGTCGGGGGGGCATTGCGCGCGCGGCGCGGCGGCAATGGCGGTAACCGACGCCCACAGGCGGCGCAGACGGCGAGCTCGTCGGCGTTCTCCGCGCTGCAGAAGGGACAGAACCTCATGGCGTGGCGCCCTACTTCGCCTCGTAGACGATGGCGCCGTCGACGATGGTCCAGGCGACCTTCGTCTGGAGCAACGACGCGTCGGGCGCGAGGGCGCGATCGAAGATCGTCAGATCGGCGGCGTAGCCCGCGGCGAGCTTGCCGCGCGTGTCCTCGGCAAACTGGGCGAAGGCCGACCCGACGGTGAAGGCGCGGATCGCCTCGTCGAGGGTGAGCTTCTGCGACGGATACCATCCACCAGCCGGATTGCCGGCCGCGTCCTGGCGCGTGACAGCCGCGTAGAGGCCGAGCAAGGGATTCACGTCCTCGACGGGGAAGTCCGAGCCGAACGCGAGCGGGATGCCCTTGTCGAGCATCGCGCGCCATGCGTACGCGAACTTGATGCGATCACCGCCCACCCGGAGCTCGGCCCACGGCATGTCGGATGTGGCGTGGGTGGGCTGCATCGACGCGATGGCGCGGGCGTTGACCATGCGGTCGAAGAGCGGGCGGGCCATGACCTGCGCGTGCTCGATCCGCAGCCGGTGCTCGCCGGAGATCATCTGCTGGGTGGCGTCGAACGCATCGATGGCGGTCTCGATGCCCGCATCGCCGATGGCGTGGACGGCGACCTGCCAGCCACCGCTCACCGCCGCATTGACGGCGACGTTGAGTGACTCGTAGTCGGTGACCCAGAGGCCGACGTTGCCGGGGTCATCCTCGTACTCGTCGGCGAGCCGGGCGCCACGCGAGCCGAGGGCTCCATCGACGAAGTACTTCACCCCGCGCATGGAGAAGTTACCGACGGGCTCGCCGGGCGAGACGCGCACGCGATCGTTCTTCGCGGGATCGCCGGCGAGGAACGCGTACACGTGGAGCGGGAGCTCGCCGTTCGCTGCGAGCTTCGCGTAGACCTCGGCGGTCGCGTCCCCGATGCCCATCTCGTGAACACCGGTGAGGCCGTTCGCCAGGGCGACCTGGATGGCGGCCCGGATGCGGCGCTCGCGGTGGGCGGCGTCGGGCTCGGGGACGACCTTGGCGACGAGATCGACCGCGTTGTCGACGAGGACGCCCGTGGGCTTGCCCGCGGCGTCGCGCAGGATCTTGCCGCCCGACGGATCCTTCGTGGACGCGGTGATGCCGGCGGCGGCGAGCGCCTTGGAGTTGAGCCACGCGGCGTGACCGTCGATGCGGTGCAGCACCACGGGGCGGTCCGAGAGCACGGCGTCGATCGACGCGGCCGTCGGCCACTGCTGACCGGGCCACCGGTTCTGGTCCCAGCCTCGGCCCACCAGCCATTCGCCGGGCACGCGATCCTTGGCCGCCACGACGAGGGCCGCGATGGTGTCGGCCTCCGAGTCATGATCGCGCAGGGAGACGTTCTCGAGGTCCTCGCCGAGCCCGTACAGGTGGCAGTGGGCATCCACCAGCCCGGGCGTGACCGTCTTGCCGTTCAGCTCGATGATCTTCGCCGTGGCGCCGGCCCGAGCCCGCACCTCGGCATCGGTGCCGACGAGGGCTACCCGATTACCGACGAGGGCGATGGCCGTGGCGGAGGGCCGCGCCGGGTCCATCGTGCGGACATCGCCGCCGACGAACGCGAGCGTGACCTCGCCTTGCACGTCGGTGCCGACGGGGACGGTCTGCTCACTCGATTTGCCGCCGCCGCACGCGGCGACGAGAAGGCTAATCAGTAAGGCCGATTGCGAGATAGATCTGGGTGTCACCGGCTTCGAGACCATACCCAAAATCGACCCCCAGAAGTGGCAGCACGATCTGTCGGAGATAGAGCCGACCGCCAACACCGACCGAGTTCTTCCAGGGAGTGAGCCCTCGCGGTTGCGAATCCGGGAGGTAATTGCGCTGGATGTTGTCCTCGGGGTCGGTCAGGAACGTCGTGTACGCCGAGTCCCAGAAGGCCTGACCGCGCACGGAGAGGCCCTTCACGGTGAAGATCGGCACCGAATACTCGACGGTCGACGCGACGCGGAAGTCGCCGCGGAACTGGCTGTTGATGTAGCCGCGCATCGCGGGGCCACCTGAAGTGAACTCCTGCTGGAAGGGCAAGGTGTGGCCGAGGTTGAACGCGAGCCGGCCGATCAGGTTGTGGCGCTCGAGGATCTTCTTGGCCTTGAAGGCCTGCGCGCCGACCATCCAGTAGCTGAAGTCGGAGCCGAGCTTCTCGACGGCATGCTCGAAGGAGAAGCGCAGGCTGTAGCCGCTCTGGATGCCGTAGAAGTTCGCTCGCTTGTCGACCGTGAGCGCCCACTCGTTGGAGATGTCCGCGCCGTCGATTCCGGGGCGAGGGATGACGGAGCTGTCGCTGGTCGGATCCCCGGTGATGTCCTCGATCGTCGCGCCCTCGGCGAGCTTGAGCTTGTCGGGCGCACGCAGGAACTTCACGTGCGCCGCCCGGAGCCGGGTGTCGATGCGCACACCTCGCCAGAGCTCGACGCCGAGCCGACCGCCGACGTTCAGGTAGTGCATGCGCGACTCGCGGACGCGCTTGGGATCGGCGCCCTCACCGATGAACTCCGTCGGTGAGGCGAACTCGTAGATGCGCGAGCTCTTGAGGAACGTGTCGAACTGCGCCGAGAAGCGCGAGCCGGCGATGGCGGGGATGACCCACGCGGCGACGAAGAACGAGTCGCCGGTCGCCACCTGCCCGTAGATGAGCAACTTCTGGTTGTAGCCGAAGAGGTTGTTCTCGCCGAAGCCGATGCCACCACCCGTGTTCGTCGGCTGATTGTAGAAGGCCGGCGCGATGACCCACGAGTGCTTGTCCTTGACGAGGAGGTGCACGCGGACGCCACCTTCGATCGACTCCCAGAACACGATGACGTCCTTGAAGAGGCCGCTCGTGATGAGGTCCGACTTGACCTTGTCGGCCATGTCCGGCGTCCACTCATCTCCGACATCGATGTTCGCGATCAACGCGACCGTGTTCGAGTCGGTCTTGGTGTTCTCCTCGACGACGATCTCCTTGATCGTCTCCGCCGCCACGGGAGCCGCGGTCGCGACGAGGAGCGCGAGAGATGCGACGACAGCGCTGCGCACGCCGCGAGTATTACACGTCCTCTCCTGTGATAAACCCGTGAGCTATGAATCCTGCGGAAGTCGCAACGGCCCTGTTGATCGAGCGCACGCTCCAGGACAGCCCGGCGTATCGGAAGGTGGATGACACGCTCTATGTCATCAAGCAGGGCTCGGCCTACGTGATGATCAACGTGGTGCCGTGGGGGGACAACCGCGCGATGCTGCGCTGCACCGCCCAGCTCGTGAAGGGCGTGGACGTCGACGGAAAGCTCGCCATGCAGCTCCTCGAGCTGAACTCGCACCTGCGCTTCGGCGCGTTCGCGATCGACCCGGCCGAGCACACGATCCTGTTCACCCACACGATCCTGGGTGGCACCACGCTCGACAAGGAGGAGCTCACTGCCACCTTGCGTGACGTAGCTCTCATCGCCGATGAGTACGATGACAAGCTGATGGCCAAGTACGGCGGTCAGCGCATGGTCGACCTGCTCGAGGAAGCCGCGATGGAGCGGATCATGGAGCGCGACCCCGACAAGTTCTCGTTCGACGACTAGGTCATCCCTGCAGGGACTCCTCCGGCGGACGTCCGCCGCGGCCGCTTCGATAAGTGAAAAATTCGCGCCCGGCGCAGCGGGCCGCGAAACTTGGGCCGATGAGGATCTCGGCGGCGCTCGTGCTCGTGGTCGCGCTCGGACCCGCCGCGCACGCCGAGACGGATGACCTCGGTCTCGACGCCGCGGCGCAGACCATCACGTACGTCGAGCTGTATCAGGTCGCCACCCGGACGGCGCCCGCGTTCGAGCACGCGGCCTTCGAGTTCGCGAGCGCCGACGCCCTCGTGCAGCAGGCGGAGGGTCCCCGGAACGTGGTGATCCGCGCGACCGGCGACTTCAACCGCCGCGTCGGTGCCCCGACGCCGCCGTCGACGGTGGGTACGAGCACCACGACCATCACCGGTCAGTTCGGGATCGCGAAGCTCCTCCCGACCAACGGCACGGTGGAGCTGCTCACCGAGGCGTATCGCAACGACTCCGACTTCTCCGGGAACCAGCAGAACAACATCCAGGCCTCGGTCAAGCTTCGCATCACGCAGCCGCTGTTGCGCAACGGCTGGTTCGAAGCGCACGATCGCGATCGGGACTCGGCGGTGCTCGTCCGCGATGCCGGCAGCGCGAAGCTCCGCGGCGCCGCCCTCACCCTCGCCGCCGACCTCGCCGAGAAGTACTGGCGGCTTGCCCTGCTCTGGCACGTGCGAGACATCCGGCGCGCGAGCATCGCGCTCGGCGAGAAGCAGAAGAAGCAGACCGAGGCCTCGATCCGCAACGGCAAGCTCGCCGAGTCCGAGCTCGTCCCCGTGCAAGCGGCGATCGCGGCCCGCAAGCAGGCGCTGCTCAATACCGAGCTGCTGATCGTCGACGCGTCGCTCGAGCTGCGCGCCGCCGCGGGACTCGAGGTGACGCCGACCGAGGTGATCATGCGAACCGAGCCGCTGCCGGCGGCGATCGTGAAGGGCGACACTCCGGATCTGGAGACCGTCGTCTCGCTCGCCCTCAAGAACAACGGCGAGGTCGAGGGCGCGCGACTCGTCGCGAGGTCCGCTGATCTCGGCGCGCGCGTCGTCCAGCGCGCCACGCTCCCGAAGCTGGATCTGCGTCTCGAGGGCGGCCCCCTCGGCAACGACACCTCGAGCGGTGTCGAGTCGAGCTCCCTGCGCACCGCGGTGGCGGGTCTCGCGGGGTTCGAGGGCTACTCGGTCTCGGCGAACCTCGCATTCGAGCTCCCCGTCGGCAACGACGCCGCCCGCGCGACCGTCCTCGAAGCGCGCGCCACCCAGGCCGGGGCGCGCCACGAGCTCGTCGACATCCAGAACAAGATCACGAGCGACGTCGTGCGGACGGCGTACAAGGTCCGGGCCCTCACGCAGTCGGCGGAGCTCGGGGCGACCGCGGTGAAGCTCGCCGAACAGAACGTCGCGTCGGAGCAGCGCAAGTACGAGCTCGGCCGCACGACGGCGAACGAGATCATCCGCCTCCAGGATGCGCTCGAGGAGGCGAAGCTCGCCAACGCGCAGTCGATCCACGACCACGTCGTCGCGTCCGCCCAGCTCGATGCGTACACGGGACTGGTCCTCGACAAGCTCGGCGTGACGATCAAGACGACGGGCTACGACCTCGCGCCGTACATCGACGGCACGGGCCACACCCATCGGGCCGCACCGGGCCCCGCCCACGAGCACTGATCAGCGCAGGTCGGGCTCGCGCGCCACCGCCTCGGCGAGGCGCTCGAGGGACACGTGTCGTGCGCCTGGCGTCCGACTCAGGTCGCCCCAGATGATCTCGTCGGCGCCGTAACGAATGCGGAGCGCGGCGAGCCGCTTCGCGCAGGTCGCGGCCGAGCCGACCACGTGCGGCGCGAAGATCGCCCAGGGCGCGGCGATGGCGTGCGCTTCCTCGTCGGTCGCGGCGCAGTACCCCGCCACCGCCAGCACCCCACAGGGCGCGGGCTGCGAGCGACTGGGCTGATAGGCCGCGCGGTAGCCGGCGAGGGTGGCCGGGTCATCCACGCTCGACGCGTACATGAGCGGGTAGCCGTACCCGGTCCCATGAGCAGCGGCGAGGGCCGCACTGCGTCCCGAGCCGAGGGAGAACACGCGCGGTGGCTCCTCGGGTGCCCCCGGCCACGCCAGCTCCTCGTCGTACTGCGGGCTCGCCGGGGTGTTGCGCAGATGCTTCAGGAAGGTCGCGAACCGCGCCGGATACGCTGCGGCGAGCGCGGCGGCGTCACGCTCCTCGATGTCATCGACCGAGAACCGCGGCAAGCTCGTGCTCGCTGATACGCCGGCGTCGATCCGGCCCTCGTACAGCCGCTCGAGCAGCTGGAAGTCATGGGCCGTGCGACGAGGCGGGTAGTACGAGAACAAGATCGCCGCCGTGCCGACGCTGATGCGCTCCGTCAGCCCCGCGACGATGCCCGCGAGCTGCAGGGGTGACGGCTGCGGTGGAAATTCGCTGATCCAGTACCGCGAGTAGCCAAGCTGATCGGCGAGCGGCGCGAGCGTGACCGTCTCCTCGATTCGCACGGACAGGTCGAGCACACCGAGCTTCATCACATCGCACCGCCCTTCGGCGGCGCTTCGGCCCTCGGGCACGCCGCGAGCCTCATCACATCGCACCGCCCTTCGGCGGCGCTTCGGCCCTCGGG
>JALHPV010000337.1 GCA_022842285.1 Kofleriaceae bacterium | reverse complement strand
ACGACCTCGCAGCCCTTGCCGGCCGGCGTCGCGGCGATCTCGCTCCCCGCCGCGCCGCCCGCCGGTCGTCGACGGGCCTCGTCGGCGCCGCCGATCGATTTCGGCGGCGGACCTCCGCTCCGCTCCAAGCGCGACACGCTGTTCGTCAACAAGGATGCCGGCAGGATCTCGCCGTGGAAGCTCATCCTCTCCGCGCTCGTCGGCGCCGGCATCGTGTCCGCTGCGCTCTATTTCCTCGGCGGCTCTGCCGACAGCCCGGCGACCGCCAAGGCCCCGGTGCCGGTCGACGCGGCGGTGCTGGCGGTCGCTCCGCCCGACGCCGAGGAGGCCGTGGCGGCGCCCGTCGATGCGACGGATCTCGAGGAGATCGAGTTCGACGTCCCGACCGGGCCCGACCCCAAGAATCCCAGGGATCCCAAGGACCCGAAGAAGCCCAAGGCGCCGAAGGACGCGGGCGTCTCCGAGCCGGAGCCGGCTTCGCCGCCCGACGCCGCAGTGGAAGAGACCGACCCCGATCGCGATCCATCGATCGACCCCGCCAACGACTGCGACGAAGCGGGCTGCGTGCTCGGGAACTACGACCGCGAGTGCTGCGCGAAGTACAAGCCGAAGACCACCAACGGCTTCAAGCCCACGCCCGCCGGCCCGGCCGACACGCTCGACAAGGCCGCGGTGAAGGCCGGCATCGCGAAGATCAAAGCCCGCGTGACCTCCTGCGGCGAGAAGACGGCCGTGAAGGGGACCGTGAAGATCGCCGTCTCCGTCTCCCCCGCGGGCGAGGTCACGGCGGCGTCGGTCTCCGAATCTCCCGACCCCACGCTCGGCTCCTGCGTCGCCACGGCGGTGAAGGCCGCCACGTTCGCGGCGACGACGAACGGTGGAAACTTCACCGTCCCGTTCGTCTTCTAACGCAACTGCCGCGGGCGCCGGCCGACGGGCCGCCCCATGAGGTCATTCCTGTGCCTGGTCATCGTCGGCTCCCTCGTCGCGTGCGGAGCAGCCCCCCATCAACCCGTGGCCGGTCAGGCGTGCGCGCCCATCGTCCGGGAGGTGCCGGGCGCCGAGACCGCCCTGGCGCGCATGGCCCGCGCGTACGCCACCGCCACCACGTACTCCGATCGCTGGAGCTCCGTCGACACCTCGTGGGGCATCACCTCGCGATCGACGGGCTCCACCACCTTCGTGCGTGGCCAGCGCTTGCTGATCACGGACACGGAGGAGTCCCCATTCCCTCACGAGAACTCGGTATGGAGCGACTTCACGCACACGTACACGCGTCGCGGCGATCTCGGCGAGGACCAGACCTTCGACGACGGCGTTCGGCTCCGGGACGCGTTCTCGTACTACTGGAACTGGGGGCTGGCGCTCGACTACCTCCTTCCCGGGCTGAGCTCGATGAGGGCGGCCCCCCCGGCGTACGCGCTCGCCACCCTTCGCGAGGTGAAGCTCGACGGTCACGACTGCTGGCTCGTCTCGACCGCCAGGGGCAAGGCGAGCGACGAGGTGTGGCTCGACCGCGATACGTACCTGATCCGGAAACGTGTCACCCGCTCCGGTTCCGGTGATGCCTTCCACGAGCAGGTCACCACGATCGAACCGGTCCTCGATCAGCCCATCGACACGACCCGCGTCGCGGCGCCCGATCTCTCCGCTCGTCCCGCCGTACCGCGCCCCATCACGTCGCCGGGCGCCACGCTGGGGCTAACCGTCGCGCGAACCAACAACGCGGTCCTCGAGGTGGAGATCGACAGCCCCGCGGAGCGAGCCGGCATCGTGCGCGGTGACATCGTCCTGGCCGTCAACGGTGCGCGTAATCTCGTGCCCTACGACAGCACGTTGCTCCCCTCTACGAAGCCCGCTGGCACGGCCTACACGCTCACCATCTCGCACGACGGCAAGCAGCGCGACATCACGCTGCGCAGTGAGCCAACGGCCCGCGACGTCGCCATGCACGCTGCCCAGCTCATGCAAGACCGCGCCGCTCCGGCCTTCGACCTCCCGCTCGCGAACGGCGGCCGCGCGACGCTGGCGGACTACCGTGGCCAGGTCCTGATCCTGACCTTCTTGTCCCTGCGCTGCCCGCAGTGCATGGAGACCATGAATCCCCTGCGCGTGTTCGCCGCCCAGTATCCCGGCGTGAACGTCATTGCCATCCAGGAGGACGCGACCGGTAACCAGAACGCCCCGAACTTCACCCCTGCCAGCGATCCGGGCCTCGCCACGGCCGCGATGTACTCGGTCTTCCCGCGTACCCCTCACGTTGTCCTGATCGACCAGCAGGGCATCGTCCGCTACGTCGAGGTCGGCCCGCACGCCTCCCGGTTCTCCTCGGCGATCGAGCTCTACGCGACCCTCCTCCTGGAGCGCCGTCCGTGACGCCGTCACGAGGCGGCCCGCGCCTCACGAGCTCTGCACGCACGCCCACTGCCGCAATTTTCATCACCCGATCGCCCCGCCATCCGGCGACACTTTCACGATGCGTCGCGCCTGGCTCGCGTTGTCACTCGTCGCGTGCGCGTCGCCGCCGCGAATCATCGCAGAGCCCATGGCCATCGTTGCCGCGGCACCAGAGGAGGACCTGGACGCAGCCACAGTCGTCGCTCGCATGACGTCCGCCTACGCGACGGCGACGACGTACTCGGATCACGGGACGTACGTTCTCGACCACGGGCAGACGTTAGAGTCCTCCTTCCGCACAGTCTTCGTGCGCGATCGGCGGCTGAGCTACACGCTGAGCGACAACAGCCACCAATCGCTCAAGGTCTGGACCGATTTTCAGCACACGTACAGCGATAGTCAGTTCGGCTCCTGGCTCGTTGACGACGAGATCCGCGTCGATCGTCCCTTTCGCTATGTCATCGGGCCTCAAACAGTGGCGCTCACCAGCTTGCTGCCAGGCATCGCCTACGAAAGCCGGCGGTCGATGTTCGCAACCCCGGTCCGCGCCGGCTCCGAGCTGGTGAGTGGGCATGACTGCTGGGTCGTCACCGGACTCGACGCTCAGGGCGAGATGTCGCTCTGGATCGATAAGGCGACTTACATGATTCGGCGTGTTCGCGAGGACATTCGTTCGGACAACGGATCGATGACATCGACGACCGAATTCGAGCCTGTTCTCAACGCCCCCATCGATATCGGGACCGTCCCACCTCCAAAGGACTTCGCGAAGGCGCCGGCTCGCACACCAGAGCCACCTGACCCGTCACTTGGTTTCGATACCGACTACAAACCCCCGGTGGTGAGGATGGTGTTCCCTCGTAGTTCGGCCGCCAAGGTCGGCATCATGACTGGCGACCTTGTCACCGCTCTTGATGGCAAGGCCGTCAGCTCCGGGCTCGATTTGCATATGCCAGCGAGGATGAAGGCACTCGGAACCAAGTTCGTGGTCACTGTAGAGCGCGCTGGCGAGACCAAAGAGCTCACGGTCGCGACCGAGATCAGTCCGATCGATCAAGCAGCCTTCGATGCCGAGCGCATGGTGAACACATCCGCACCTGCCTTCGACCTAGCGGTTGTCGCCGGGACGCAGGTAGAGAAGCTAGATCAGTTGAAGGGCCACGTCGTGCTGCTCGACTTCTGGGCGCAGTGGTGCGAGGCGTGTGTCGAGACGTTCTCGATGCTGGAGCGGTTGGCTCGCCAGAACCCCGGGCTACGAATCATCTCGATTTCTCCCGATGCGCCGGAGGTCATTCGTGGACAGGCGAATGGAAAGGACGCTGCATTCACGTTTGTCTCCGATCCCGACGGCAAGGCGTTCGCCGCGTATCACGTCGCGAGCCTTCCTCACTACGTGCTGGTCGATCGCGCCGGTGTGATCCGATACGTCGGGGGCGGCATCAGGAACGCGCTGCCTCTCCTCGTCAGGACCCTGTTGCGGCAATGAATCTCCGCCACTGCTAAGTTGCGGCCGATCAGGATTCCCCGGCTGAAGACTGATCAGCGTTCGCGGTAGTCGCGGGCGAGGATGGCGTAGACGTCGGAGTCACACCGCCTTCGCGACCGGCGCCCGGTGGTCATGACGACGCTCACCGCTACGACAGGCGGTCGCGATAGTCGCGATAGCCGAAGCGGCGATGAACGGTGATCTTCTTCGCCGCCGGATCGTGAGTGGCGATCGAGGGGAGGCGGACGCCGTTGAAGGTCGTGGTCTTGACCATCGTGTAGTGCGCCATGTCGAGGAAGACGAGCTTGTCGCCGATCTGGAGCTCGCGGTCGAAGCTGTAGTCGCCGATGACGTCGCCGGCGAGGCAGGTCATGCCGCCGAGCTTGTAGGTATGGGCCTTCGCGCCCGGGTCGCCGCCACCGACGATGACCGGGCGGTAGGGCATCTCGAGGACATCGGGCATGTGCGCCGTGGCCGAGGCGTCGAGGATGGCGATCGGCATGCCGTTCGTGAAGATGTCCATCACGGATGCGACGAGGACGCCGGTGCCGAGGGCGACTGCTTCGCCGGGCTCGAGGTACACGGGGACCTTCCACTTCGCGCGGAAGTCGCGGACGAGGCGGATCAGCAGCTCGCGATCGTAGTCGGGGCGCGTGATGTGATGGCCACCGCCGAAGTTCACCCACTTCATCTGCGGGATGAACTCGCCGAACTTCTGTTCGAAGGCCGCGAGCGCGCGCTGCAGCGCATCGCTGTTCACCTGACACAGGGTGTGGAAGTGAAGGCCGTCGATGCCGTCGAGATCCTCCGCGCGCAGGTTCGCGCGCGTCGTGCCGAGGCGCGAGTAGGGCCCGGCGGGGTCGTAGAGGGCAACCTCGACTTCCTGGTGCTCGTGGTTCACGCGGAGACCGGCGGAGATGCCGGCGGCCTTGATGACATCGCGGTGACGACGCCACTGCGCGGGCGAGTTCAGGACGATGTGATCGGCGAGGGAGACGAGCTCCTTCATCTCCTCGTCGGAGTAGGCCGGTGCGTAGGCGTGCACCTGACCCCCGAGCTCCTCGCGCGCGAGGCGGGCCTCGGCGACGGAGGACGACGTCGCGCCCGCCAGGTACTTGCGGACGAGCGGGAACGTCGACCACTGCGCGAAGCCCTTCAGCGCGAGGAGGATCGTGCAGTCGGCGCGCGTCTGCACGTCGGCGAGGATCCGGAGGTTCGCCTCGAGCGCGCCCAGGTCCGTGACGAAGCAGGGAGTCTCGAGCGAGGACACATCGATCGCGCGGGCGACGTCTTCGCCGAGCGCTGCGCCCGCCGACACTACCTCTCCTCGACGTGCCAGGGCAGGCCGCGCTTGCCGACGTCCTCGAGGAACGGATCGGGATCGAGCTGTTCCATGTTGAACACGCCGTGGCCCTTCCACTTACCCGTCACCATCATGACGGCGCCGGTCACCGCGGGGACGCCCGTCGTGTACGAGACGGCCTGCGCGCGCACTTCCTTGTACGTCTCCGCGTGGTCGCAGATGTTGTAGATGAAGTAGCGCTTCTTCTTGCCGTCCTTGATGCCCTCGCAGAGGCAGCCGATGGACGTCTTGCCGGTGTAGTTCTGGGCGAGCGAGGCGGGGTCGGGGAGGAGGGCGCGGAGGAACTTGATGGGGACGATCTTCTGGCCCTGGAACTCGACCTCGTCGATGCGCGTGATGCCGATGTTCTGCATCACGTCGAGGTGCTTCAGGTACGCCTCGCCGAAGGTCATCCAGAAGCGGATGCGCTTCAGGCCCTTGAGGTTCTTCGCCAGGGACTCGAGCTCCTCGTGATAGAGGAGGAAGCTGCGGCGTTCGCCGACACCCGGGTAGTCGAACATGGCCGACTGCGACAGGGGCTCGGTCTCCTTCCACTCGCCGTTCTCCCAGTAGCGCCCCTTCGCCGTGATCTCGCGGATGTTGATCTCGGGGTTGAAGTTCGTCGCGAACGCCTTGCCGTGCGAGCCACCGTTGCAGTCGACGATGTCGACGTAGTGGACCTCGTCGAGGAGATGCTTCTGGACGTAGGCGCAGAAGACGTTGGTCACGCCCGGGTCGAAGCCGGAGCCCAGGAGGGCCATGCGGCCGGCCTGCTTGAAGCGGTCCTGGTACGCCCACTGCCAGGAGTACTCGAACTTCGCGACATCGGGCGGCTCGTAGTTGGCCGTGTCGAGGTAGTCGACGCCCGCCGCGAGGCACGCGTCCATGATGTGGAGGTCCTGGTACGGCAGCGCGACGTTGATGACGACCTTCGGCTGGAACTCCTTGAGGAGAGCCGTCAGCTGCGGGACGTTGTCCGCGTCGACCTGGGCCGTCTGGATCGTGCGGCCGTGCATCTGCTGGATCTCGGTCGCGAGCTTGGTGCAGCTCTCGAGGCGGCGGCTGGCGAGCATGACCTCGCTGAATGCCTCGCGCTCCATTGCGGCCTTGTGTGCGACGACACCGCCGACGCCGCCGGCTCCGATGATCAGGACCTTCGCCATGCGGCGATGGATATCACTTTTTCAGGCGTTGTCGGGCGCAGCGTCTCCGGCGTCGTCCGGCGGCGCCAGATCGCGCTTCACCGTCTTGCCGACGCGGCGCGCAAACTTGCTCGGCTTCTGCGTGAACGAGTCCTTGGCCGTCTTGCGGGCCATCTTCATCAGATCGTCGAGCTGGCCATCGATCGCGTCGCGGAGGCGGTTCAGCGCGTCGGGCGGAACGCCCAGGCCGTGCGTCTCGACGAACTCGCGGAGCATGATGCGGTCGACGGCGGGGCCGAGAACGTCGGAGACGGCCTCGAACTCGGACTTCACGGCGAGCGTGCGCGGTCCCGCGAGCTCGGAGATGAGCTCGAGCTGGTAGCCGAGCTCCTTCGTGCGGCGGCGCCAGGTGTGGAACCACTGCTTGCTACGGCGCGAGCGGCTGCGGGCCTTGCGGGCGTTGCCATAGACCTCGGCGAGACCGTCCGCGATCGTGCTCCAGGCGAGCTCGGGCGGGAGGGCGGCTTCGAGGGCCTCGGCCTGGGCGGCGGCGCGCGTGGCCGCCTCGGTGAGCAGCTGCTTGATCTCGGCGGTCGGCGGCACAGCCTCGGCGGCGTTGTCGAGGACGCGCTTGCCGGTGTCGCGGTTCTCGTCATCGAGCTGCATCTCGCCGAGCGTCTCGGGGGCGACGGCGTGGTCGCGGACGGTGGAGAGCGAGCGACGCGACTCCTGGAGCGCGGACTTCACGGCGCGCCGCTCGCTCTTGGGGAGCGCGTGGCTGATCAGTGACAGGACTGCGCGGGCGCGGCGGAGCGCCTTGCGCGACTCGTGGACGGCCTCGGTCGTGCTCTTGTCGGCGAGCTGCACCGCTTCGGCCGCGAGCCCCACGGCGGCCTGGAACTCGCCGAGGAGCTTCGCGCGGAGTGCGCCCGCGTCGCGGAGCACCGAAGCGCGAGCCCCGAGCGGGCCGAGCTTGTCGCTCTCCGCAAACGTCTCCGCCGGAGCGGGAGCAGGGGCCAGGGTCTCGGGCGCGTTGGTCGACATGGGTCGCGGAACATACCCAGTCGCGTCCGGATTACCGTCACGTAACTGCGAATTCGTGTGAGTGCGACGAATTTGTCACGGACGCCTC
>JALHPV010000336.1 GCA_022842285.1 Kofleriaceae bacterium | reverse complement strand
CCACGCCGGCCCTGCCCGCTCCCGTCCACACCCAGGCCGGCGATGGCCCGCTGGGTACACACGTCGTCGATCTCTCGTTCCCCTCGGAATACGTGCCGTTCCATCCGGCCGCGCGCGCGCTCCACGACGCGGCCATCGAGAACCAGACGGCGCATGCCCGCTGGTGGACGAGTCCCAGCGGCCGCGCGGGCGCGACAGCGGGTCGCGGCCGGCCGACGATCGTGCTGCTCCACGGCTGGGGCGGCGGCCATCACTGGATGACGGCGCGTGCCTTCATGGTGCCGTACTGGTTGCGGCACGGTTTCGATGTCGCGGCCTTCGTGCTGCCGTATCACGGGCCGCGCGCGATGAGCGCGGGGGCCTTCGCGTGGCCGAGTCCGAATCCCCTCCGCACGAACGAAGGCTTCGGGCAGGCGATCCACGACCTGCGCGCCCTGGCGATGTTCCTCCGTGCCCGGGGGGCATCCGCCGTCGGGGCGATGGGGATGAGCCTGGGCGGCTACACGACGGCGCTGTGGGCCAGCGTGGCCGGCGTCGACGAGCCGGGCGGCCTCGACTTCGCGGTCGCGCTGATCCCTGCCGTCTCGATGGCGCGCCTCATGTGGCGGCACGGCGAGCAGAGCGCGATGCGCAAGAAGGCGATCTCGGCCGGCATCACCGAGGACCTGCTCGTCGATGCGTTTGCGGTGCACGCGCCGACGACGCGCCCGGTGAAGCTCGCGCCCGCGCGGCTCGCGATCGTCGCGGGCCATGGGGACCGCATCACCCCGCCGGATCAAGCGGAGACGCTGGCCGCGCACTGGGGCGTGGGCATCTCGTGGTTCGAGGGCGGACACCTGGCCCAGGTCGGGCGCAACGACGCCCTGCGTACCGTTCGCCAGCAACTCGGCGGCCTCGGGTTCTCCGGCCGCGAGCTTCGGCTATGAGCGGAGCGCAGACCCCGTACGGCCGAGTGCTTCGCGAGGCGAGCGTCAGGACCGGCGCTCGCCGGGCGGAGGTGCTATGAGCGCCCCTGTGACGCGACTCCCGCTTGCCCAAGCGTTGCTCAATGGCCCGGTGCTCGTCGACGGTGCGATGGGCTCGCTCCTGTACGAGCGCGGCGTCCTGCACACGCGTAGCTACGACGAGCTGAACCTCTCGCAGCCCGAGCTCATCCGCGGCGTGCATCGCGACTACGTCGCGGCTGGCGCAGAGCTGATCGAGACCAATACATTCGGCGCGAATCGCATCGCTCTCGCGCGGCACGGCCTCGCGGACCAGGCGGCGCAGATCAATCGCGCCGCTGTCGAGCTCGCGCTGTCCGCCGCGAAGGACAGGGCGTACGTCGCGGGCGCGGTTGGTCCGACGGGCGTGAAGTTCGGCGTGGCCTCCGCGTCCGAGCGTCGGACCGCTCGCTTCGCGCTCGCCGAGCAGATCGACACGCAGATCCTCGCCGGGGTCGATGCGATCCTCCTCGAGACGTTCACGTCGATCCTCGAGGTCGAGACCGCGATCGAGGTCGCGAAGGAACGCGGCCGCCACGTCCCCGTGATCGCGATGATGGTGTTCGACGGGAACGGCAAGAGCGACGGCGGCCTCGAGCCACCCGAGATCGCGGACCGCCTCATCGCGGCGGGCGCGGATGTCGTCGGCGGAAACTGCGGCGTGGGACCGGCGGAGCTGTACCAGGTGACGACGGCCATGGTCGGTCGCGGCAAGCCCGTCATCGCGCAGCCGAACGCCGGCCTGCCCGCCTCCGTCGAGGGCCGCACGCTCTACGTCGCGAACCCGGAGCACTTCGGCGTGTTCGCACGGCGCATGTTGAAGAGCGGCGTGCGCATGGTCGGCGGGTGCTGTGGCACCACGCCGGCGCACACCCGCGCGATGCTGGGCGCGGTCCGCATGTTACGGAGCGAGGCCCTGCCCGATCCGGCGAGCAACCGGGACTCGCGGCGCGTGATGCTGCCGCCGGGCTTCGGCGCCACGAAGCCGGTCACGTCGAGCATCACCGTCAGTGGCTCCCAGAGTGCGACCGACATCGTCTTGTCGGATGTCCGCTCGTCGGACACGCCTGCGCATCCGCCCGTGCGCGAGGCCAAGGTGCCGCTCGCCGAACGCAGCAGGATGGGCGCACGTCTCGCGAACGGCGACTTCGTCGTCTCCGTCGAGCTGACGGCCCCACCAGGCAGCGATCTGGCCAAGACGAAGCAGCAGGTGTCGGAGCTCGCCGCCGGTGGCGTCGACATCGTGAACATCGCCGATGGCCCCCGCGCGTCGGCCCGCATGGCGAACGTCGCGGTGTGCGCGCGGCTCAAGGCCGAGACGGCCGCCGAGCCGATCCTGCACGTCTGCGCGCGTGACCGCAGCTTCCTCGGCCTCGTCGCCCACCTCCTCGGCGCGCAGGGCCTCGGCCTCCGCAACCTCGTCATCATCACCGGCGATCCGCCGAAGATGGGCGACTACCCGTTCTCTACCCCCGTCTACGATGTCGACTCGATCGGCCTCTTGCGGATCGCGGCCGGGCTGAACGGCGGCATCGATCCCGCGGGCAAGGAGTGCGAGCCAACGTCGTTCGTGCTCGCGACCGGCGCGGAGCCTGCCGCGCATGACCGCGACCGCGAGCTGCGCCGGCTCGAGGAGAAGCGCGACGCGGGCGCCGAGCTCGTGATGACGCAGCCCGTGTACGACCCGCGCACGCTCGAGCGATTCCTCGACGACGTGAAGGCGCTCGGCCTGCCCGTGCTCGTCGGCATCCTGCCGCTCGCCTCGCACCGCAACGCCGAGTTCCTGCACCACGAGGTGCCCGGCATGTCGATTCCACGCGAGTACCGCGACCGCATGGCGAAGGTCAGCCAGGGTCCGGCGGCGCGCGCCGAGGGCATCAAGATCGCGCAGGAGGCGCTCGCGGCCGTGAAGAAGCGCGTGGCGGGCGCCTACGTGATGCCGCCGTTCAATCGCGTCGATGCCGCGCTCTCCGTCCTCGAGGTCGCCCGGGACGTCTGGAAGCCGCAGCGCTGATGCCGTTGACCCTCGACGAAGCGCGCGCCCTCCACGCCGAGTTCCCGGTGATGGACCTCCACGCAGACACGGCGAAGCTGATGGACAAGCTCGGCTACGACCTCGCCGCGCGCCACGACCGTCCCCTACCGAAGGCGCTGAACTACATCGGGCATGTCGATCTGCCCCGCCTGCGCGAGGGGGGCGTCGCGGGTCAGTTCTTCTCGTACTGGACGACGCCCTATCCGCAGCGCGGCTGCGCGAAGGCGGTGACGACGCAGATCGACGCGATGGACGCGGCGATGACCGCGCATCCCGCCGACCTCGTGTGGACGCGCACCGGCGCCGATGTCCGGGCCGCCAAGGCCGCGGGCAAGATCGCCGCCCTCGGTGGCATCGAGGGTGGCCAGGCGCTCGAGGATGATCTCTCGACGATCGAGGCGTTCTCGCGGCGCGGCGTGCGGTATCTCGGCCTCCTGCACTTCTCGGCGAATGCGATCGGCCGGCCCGCCATGGGCAAGGGGAGCGACTCGACCGTCGGGCTCAGCGGGTTCGGACGCGATGCAATCCGCGAGTGCGAGCGCACCGGCGTCATCGTCGACCTCGCACACATCAACCGCCGCGGCTTCTTCGATGCACTCGAGCTCGCGACGCTACCGCCGATGGTCTCGCACACGGGGGTGGCGGGCGTGCACGAGCACTGGCGCAACATCGACGACGAGCAGATTCGCGCCGTCGCCGACCGCGGCGGCTGCATCGGCATCATCTTCGCCAAGCGCTACCTCGGCGGTAGCTCGCTCGAGGCCGTCGTCGACCACATCCTGCACGTGATGACGGTGGCCGGCGAGGACGTGGCCGCGCTCGGCAGCGACTTCGATGGCTTCGTGGTGCCGCCCAAGGGGCTCGAGGACGTGGCCGCCCTGCCGAACCTCACCGTCGCGCTCTCGCGCCGGGGCGTGCCGCCGCGCGTACTGGAGAAGATCCTCGGGGGCAACGTGCTGCGCGTCCTCGACTCGGTGCCGGCGTGGGGTAGCCTCGCGCCGTGAAGCGCCTGGCTCATCGCACCGCCCTGCCAGTCCGACGTGCGGCCGCCCTGGGTTCGCTCGCCGTCCTCGTCGGGGTGCTCGCGGCGTGCGGCTCCAAGAGCAGCGACCAGCCGAAGCCGCCCGAGCCGACGCTGAAGGACGGAGCGCCGGTGGTCGCGCTCGGCGATGCTGGCCTGCCGACCCTGCCGCCCGCCCCGCCGCTACCGGAGGTCCCCGCTGGCCTGCCGCCGGTCCCGAAGATCGCCGCGACGCCCGAGCTCGTGGCGCTGGGGGAGCTCCTGTTCTCGGATCCGCGCCTCTCGAGTACCGGCACGCTGTCATGCGCTTCGTGCCACGACCCCGCGCACGGCTTCGCGGGGGCTGACCGCGTGAACACGGCCGCGGAGAAGCGGAACGCCCGCCGGGCTCCGACGCTCGTGAACCTCGCCTGGCAGACGGCGTACGGCTGGGATGGTCGCGCCGACAGCATCGAGGACCTCCTCGCCACGCACCTCGGTGGCCAGCTGGACGCCAAGCTCCCCGACGTGATCGCGCGACTCGCCGAGGATCCGGTGATCCAGGCGCACTTCGCGCGCGTCGGGGGCGAGCAGATCGTGCCCGCGTTGGTCGCATACACGCTCACGCGGTACGAGGGCGCGGCGCCGTGGGATCGCTACGAGCGCGAGCACGACAAGCCGCCCGAGCTCGTCGTCGGCTACGGGCTGTTCATGACCAAGGCGCAGTGCTCGGTCTGTCACACGCCGCCGCTCTACACCGACGGCGCGTACCACGCGCTCGGCCTCATCTCGGTGCCCGATCAGGGACGCGGCATGGTCGAGGCCGGCAAGGACGGCCAGTTCAAGACGCCGTCGCTGCGCGGCGCGGCGAAGCGCCAGGGGTTCTTCCACGACGGCAGCGCGGAGACCCTCGACGCCGCCATCGACTGGCACCTCCAGGGAGGCCGCGGGGCGGGCGCTGACCCATCGATCATCGATCCCGCGTTGCGGCCGGTCACGCTCACCGCCGCCGAGCGCACGGCCCTCGGCGCCTTCGTCGCCGCGCTGACCGCGAAGTGAAGCCGATGGCGTGGCGTCCTCCTTCGCGCACCGACCTGGAGGTCGCACTCGGCGGCGTCCAGATGCGCGCCATCGAGCGCACCATCGTGCTCGCCGCCCGACTGTCGGTCGAGCGGACCGCCGACGGCGTCGCCTACTACGCGCGCGCGGCGAAGAAGGGCCTGCCGTTCGTCGGGGTGCACGGGTTCGGCGGCGACAAGGAGACGTGGCTGATGATGTCGGCGCTCCTGCCGCGCAGCCGCGGACTCGCGCTCATCGACCTGCCCGGCCACGGCCGCTCTGTGGAGGTCCCCGAGTCGGAGGCGACGATCCGTCATCATGCGGAGGCGGTGCTGCGCGTCCTCGACCAGGGCGGCTTCGACCGGGCCGTCCTGTGTGGAAACTCGATGGGCGGCGGGGTCGCGTTGCGGCTCGCCGCGTCGTGGCCCGATCGCGTCGCCGGCATCATCCTCGTCGCATCCGTCGGCCCCGAGGTGCACCAGGTCGCCACCGCCTGGGTGGAGGGCGTGAACCCGCTCATCCCGCGCGAGGAGGATATCGAGCCCTTCATGCAGCTCGTACTCGAGCGGCCCCTCCGGGTCCCGCGCTCGGTGATCCGTCACGTCGTCACGCAGCGCGTTCGCCGGGCTCCGCAGCTCGAGCGCCTGTTCCGGGGCTTCGTGCTCGCGGGTGGCGATGCGGGCGTGCCCGTCGACCTCGGGGCCGTCACGTGCCCCGCACTCGTGGTGCACGGCGAGCAGGACCGGATCATCGACAAGCGCGTGGCCACGGGCCTCGTCAAGGCCTTGCCGCGCGCCGAGCTCGTGGTCATGCGTGGGGTCGGCCATGCGCCGCAGCTCGAGGCTCCGCGCCACATGGCCCGCCTCGTCGAGAGCTTCCTCACGCGTACCGAAGATCTCCACCGGCGCACGAATCCGGCGTAGGGTGCCCCCGCCATGTGGTGGCGGCGCCTGCGCTACACGCTCCTGCTCGTCGCGCTCTGCGCGATCGCCACCTGCCCGCGTGCGCACCGCAGCTGCAACGCCCGGATCCGGGCCCGCGAGGCCAACGAGCTCCTCGACTACCTGTCCGATCGCGTGATCGCGTACGCCGTCGCGAATGGCCGCATGCCGCCCACGCCCGCCGGTCCGACGCCGAGCTCGAGCTGCTGTGACCAGGGTGGCGAGTGCGCCCCCGATGCCGCACAGTGGGCCACGCCCGGCTGGCAGGCCCTCGCGTTCTCCATCGACACCGAGCACCGCTACTCCTACGCGTACATCCCGGCCCCCGACGGCAAGTCCGCGATCATCCGCGCCATCGGCAACGTGAATTGCGACGAGATCGTGTCGACCTACGAGCTCGAGCTCACGCTCACCCCCGCCGGTGTGCGCCGCGTCGCCAAGTCTTCGAACCCGCGCGAATGACCTGACTCACGGCAGCGCCGGCAGATCGGCGAGCCACGCGGTCGGGCCCGACGGCAACACCAGCACGAGGCGCGCCTCGCTCGGTGGCCGCGCCGGGCGGGCGGCGGGCGGCGTGAAGGCCGCGACCACCGCCCCGTGCAGCATCGCATCGAGAAGCGCGGACGACAGCTCCCCGGTCGCGACCGCGATCGCACCGAACCGCTGGGCAAGGTCGGCCTCGAGCTCGGCGTCGGGCTTCGAGTCGCGCGGCATGCGATACACGCCCGGCGCGAGCGGCGTGGTCCCGGCCCCGGCCACGATCCGGACCGCGTTGGGCGGCCTCCCATCGAGGAATGCGGTCACGGAGCGCCGCAGCGTCACGCGACCGCCGCGGTGCGAAAGGAAGCCCAACGCTCCGAGCTCCCCGCGCCCCAGCACCTCGACCCAGTCGCCCACGGCTTGCGCGAGCCGCGCGACCGATGGTGCTTCGCCTACGAGATACCACCCATACAGTGCGGCGAGCGTCCGCCGGGCGGACGGTTGCAGGTCAAACCGTTCCGCGAGGATATCGAGCTCGGAGCCCGGATCGGGCACCGGGAGCTCGACGCTCACCGCGCCCTCGGCCAGCTCCGCGCCTCGGTTGGCATACGGCGCGCGCCAGCCATGCAGGTACGCCTCGGGGGCCGGGGGTAACGGGCGATACGGCGGCCGCGGCGAGGGTGGCGTGGGCGCCTCGTCGGCGAGCACGAGGGTGGCGGGCGCGGGCGGGCTAGGATGCAGGGCGGCGAGCGCGTTCGGCTGCGGGCCCGTCGCGGTGATGAACGGGTTGGCGGTCGCGAACGGATTGGCGGTCGCGAACGGGTTCGGCTGTGCGAACGGGTTCGGCTGCGCGAACGGGTTCGGTGGCGCGAACGGGTTCGGTGGCGCCAGCGGGTTGGCGGGGGCGGCCGACAGGACCGGACCGGAGGGCGCCGGCGCGGCGAGAGGACTGGGGGCCGGCGGCGGCGGGGCAGGATCCGGCGTCGAGGGCGCGGAGCCGGGGCGTGCGAG
>JALHPV010000335.1 GCA_022842285.1 Kofleriaceae bacterium | reverse complement strand
TACCGCCGCCGCCCCGCCCGTCGCCGGTGCGGTACGTGCCGGCGCTGTGCCACGCCATGCGCACGAAGAGCGGCCCGTAGTGCCCGAAGTCGGCCGGCCACCACGGCTGCGAATCCGTCATGAGCGCGTGCAGGTCCGCCTTCAGGGCCGCATAGTCGAGGGTCTTGAACTCGTCGGCGTAGTTGAAGTCTGGCTCCATCGGGTTCGAGAGATTCGAACGCTGGTGCAGCGTCTCGAGCCGCAACGCCTTCGGCCACCAGTCGCGATTCCCGGTGCCACCGCCCGAGGTGTGCTTGAAGGGACACTTTGCTTCCGCCATGCGCAAACCCTACCCCCGACGCGCGAGTGGTTAAATGAGAGCCACGCAATGCCTCTGATAGCCTGGACCTATCACCGATGAAGTTTGCCCCCGCGCCGCAGACGCATCGCGCCCGCGTCCAGGACGCCATCGCGCAGGGTCCGCCACCCGGTGACACGCTGCTCACCCGCTACCTCGCGGGCACGGCCGGGTTCGGAGACCGGGATGGCGCCCGGGCGCTCGCGCTCCTGCGTGATCCCTCGCGGCGGGTCCGCGGCATCGCGATCTGCGTGGTGCCGCTCGCCTGCGACGACGCCCAGGGCACCGAAGCTCTGCGCGTGATGTGGTCGCTGCGCGCCGAGCGGCGGCTCCTGCGGCGCATGGCCCGTCACCGCCGCCACGCGGCGATCGACGCGTTCCTCGACGAGCTCGCGACGGACAAGCACTGGCTCGAGCTCGTCGATGATCTGCCCTACGGGACGGCAGCGTGCGTGCGCCGGCATCTCGCGCATGCCCTCGCCCGTCCGAGCGAGCGCTTCTGGTCGGGACTCGCGCAGGGGCACCCGGGGCTCCTGGGCGAGATCCTGATCGCGCGCTGGAGCGAAACCACGGGCGAGGCGGATCCCGTCACGCGCCAGCTCACAACGCTGCATCATCGACGCATCGCCGAGCACACACCCGATGCTGGTCTCGCGCTGGCGAAGGTGCTCGTGGACCGCGCGATCACCGTCGAGAGCACCGTCTGGGTCGAGCTCGTGCGGCGCCGGACCGAGGCCGCGCTCGAGCTCGCCTATGCCCAGCGCGAACGCCTGCCCCCCACGATCCTGCGCGCGCGCTTCAAGGAGCTGGAGCCGGCGGTGCTCGCTCGCATCATGCGCACGAACCCGCGGATGCTCGGCTCGTTTCTCGACCAGGTGCGGAAGCTCCGCGCCGACCAGCAGCGCGCCCTCGCCGCGGCCTGGGTCGAGGTCATCGCCGAGCACCCGACGTTTGGCTCTCACCTCCTGAAGTACCTGCCCGCGGGGCCCGCGCGCGACGAGGCGTTCGAGCGCTGGAGCATCGCCAGTCGCGACCAGGATGGCGTCACCACGAGTGGCCTTGCCGAGCTGCCCCTCGAGCTGGCCGCGCGCGAGGCCCGGCGCCAGGTGAGAGACGTCGTCGCGCTCGGCACGCAGCCGCTGCGGCGGATCACCGGCATCGCGCGCTATCTACCGTGGGACGAGCTCCATACCGCCGTGCGCGACCAGCTCGGGCATCCCGAGGGCGCGAACCGCACCATCGCCCTCGCCGAGCTGCTCGCGAATCCCGGCCTGTACGAGGACGACGCGACGCTCCCCGAGAAGGCGCTCGCGCTCGTCACCGCGCGCAAGTTCGAGCAGGACCCGGTGCGCACGACGATGTTCAACCAGCTCGGCTCGTGGCCGCGCCGGATCTGGAAGGCCGCGTATCTGCCCGCCGTCGCGCAGGCAGTGCGCGATGCGCTCGACGCGTCGGACTGCAGTGCCGGCACGGGAGCGGCCGCCGAGCGCCTGGTGGTGCGTCTCTTCGGAGTCGATCCGGCGTGGGCCTCGACCTGGTTGTCGACGCTCATCAAGGAGCGCGGGACGCTGCACGATCCGAACCTCGGCGAGAAGCTGTCCGATGCCGACGTCACGGCGGCCGCCCCGGCGCTCCTCGCGATCGCGAAGACCTGGACGACCCAGGAGCGGGCCCCGTGGCTCCTTCGGTTCGCGACGGGCCTGGGACCACGCCTCGCCCTCGTCCCGGGGCTGACGGAGCTCGTCGTGCGGTTCTGCGCGACGACCTCGCACGAGTACTACGTCGTGCAAGGAATGGACGTGCTGTCACGCTGGGCACCTGCTGCCTACGCCGAGATGCTCCCTGCCGCCGTCGCGCGCATCGTGAACCGGAGGTGGTACGTGTCGATCATCGCGCTTGCGCAGCAGGACGGGCTGGTCGGCCGACGTCAGCCGCGCGCGCGACAGCGACGGATGCCGACGCTCGCCACGCCGATCGTCGATGCGCTCGTCACGATCGCCACCTCGCTCGACCGGTACCACGCCTCCAGCGCGATCTCGATGCTGCGCAAGCGCGCCCCCGAGGCCCTCGATCGGTTGTTGCCGACGCTGATCGAGAAGGACGAGAGCGTCGCGATCGTGGCCGATGTCCACACGTGGCTACACCGGCATCGGCAAGACCTGCTCGGGCCATACCTCGACGGCCGACGCATCCGAGGCCAGTGGGCGACGGGCAAGACGAGCTGGATCCTGCCGTTCGCCGACGACTTCTTCCGCTGGACACCTCCGCAGGCCCAGGCGTTCGCCGATCGGCTCGCGGCGATCGTCAGCGACACGGAGCGCGATACTCCGACGAAGCTCCGCTCCCTCGAGGTGCTCCCGCGTATCGAGTACGCCGCCCAGGACTTCCTGGTCTCGCTCGCGACGCACCAGGAGCCCGCGGTCCAGGAGAAGGCGATCCGCGTGCTCGCGCGCTGCGACGCCGGCCAGGGCGTGCCCACCCTGCTCGCGTGTCTCGGCGACGGCCGCGCGCGCTTCGCCATCTACGGCTTGCGGCGCGCGTTGTTCAACATGCTGCCCGACCACGCGCTGGCGCTCCTCGCCGACGCGCCGATGGGCAAGGTCACCGTCGCGAAGGAGGTGGTGCGCCTGACCGGTGAGCTGCGCGCGGTGAACGCCTTCCCGCGGCTCCTCGAGCTCGCGGCCAGCATCACGCATCGCGACGTGCGCATCGCCGTGCTGCGCGCGTTGTGGGACCACCTCGACCGCGAGGAGACGTGGACGATCTACGAGCGCGCCGTCGAGGATCCGGACTGGGTGCTCGCGAGCCGGCTCGCCGACATCCCCGCGAATCGCCTCACCGTCACGCTCGATGCACGCCTCGCGGCCCTGCTCGGTCGCGTCCTCGCGCGCCCCGAGCCCGAGGCGCGGATCGACCTCCTGCAGCGCTGCCGCTGGCTCCAGCTCGTCGACCGCGACCGCACGCTGCTCGCGGCGTGTCGGGCGCGGCTCGCATCGGTGCACGACGACGAGGTGACGGCGGCGATGAACGCCCTCATGGCGCGCTGCGTGGAGTCCGACCTGCCCGCACTCGGGGCCGCGCTCGATGCCCTCCGATCCGACCCACGCTCGTTTCACGTGGCCGGGCTCGCGCTGTGCCTTCACGACGTGTCGACGCGGGCGAGCTGGGTCGAAGCGGCCCGGCAGCTCGAGGGGGCCGCCGCGCAGGATCCGCGGTGGGCTCCGCTGCGCGTGCACGCCGCGCTCGCCCGCCGCCAGGCCCCCGATGTCATCGCCGCCGTCGAACGCACGGCCGCGACCCCGGGGGGGCTCGATTTCGACGCCGCCAACCTGCTCGTGACGTCCCTCGGCGTGTTCACCGACGCCGCCATTGACGAGATGGCGACCTCGCTCGCGGTGTCACCTCATGCCGCAGCGCGCCGCCTCGCGGTGGCGATCCTCGCGCGTGCCGCGCGCCCCGGGCAGGGATGGACGCCCGATCGCCTGGCGCTCCTCGCGCAGTTGCGGACCGATACGGCTCCGGAGGTCTCCGGGGCCGCCCATCGGCTATGGCCGCCCCGCGAGGTCAGCCCGTAGAGCGCAGGGCTGGTGGCGCGTCTCCTGGCCAGTCCGATCAGCGAGGGCGAGCTCGATCCGAGGAATGCTGAGGTCGTGGCGTCGCTCTCGAGATCGCGCGGATGTGTCGGGCGAAGAACGATCTTGCGAATTCCTCAGCCAGGGTCTACGTAGACAATCCCCGTGAAGATCTCGTTTCGTGTTAACGGCACCCGGCTCGGCGACCCCGCCCGCCCCGCTCCACGCGCCAGCGTGGCCGTCGGCGCCTCGGTCATCGAGCCCGCGCCCGCCACGGAAGCGATTGATTCCACGGATGTTCCTGGCACCGCCGTGCGTCCCGGCCGCCTGCGCCTGCGCGCGAACCGCGGCAACCTCCTGCGCTAGGGAGGCCTACAGCTTCACGATCATCGCGGCGCCGAAGGGCGTCGGGACGGCGCTCTGGTTGACCGTTCCCACGTTGCGAATGACCATCGACGCGCCCTTCTGGACCTTCACGCGGATGAGCGAGTCCGTGTAGACGCCGAACAGCCCACTGCTATCCGTCTGGGTCACCCCGGCAGCGGCTCCCCGGATGACATCGAGGCCGATCTCGGTCCGACGCGTCAGGTAGACGACCTCGCCCCGCGCTTCGAAGCCCGGCTCGAGGGTGATGGTCGCGCCCGCGATCGGACCAGCGCTGTCGCTGTAGACCACGCCAACGACGAAGCCCTTGAACACCTCGAACTTGGGCTGGTCCAGGGCGCCTCCCCACAGGTCATTGTCGAGGGCAGGCACCTCGCGCACCGCGCCGCAAACGTTCTGGTCGACCGGCGTGATGCAGCTCGTCGCGAGAGGGTCCAGGGAGTTATTCGTCCACGACGCCGCGAGGCACGAGGAACCAACAACCGTGGTGGGCGCATCGAGGGTCGCGAGGCCCGTCGCTTCGTCGACGCGGACTCGATTGGTGCCCCACCAGTCGACACCGCGCCCACTCGGCAACGGATTGAGCGTCGCGAGGCCGATGCCCTTCGCAGCGCCGAAGGTGGCCATGGGGCAGGCCCCCGCCATCCGGAGCCGATCGATGTTGATCGCGCGTGCGGTCACGGTCGCGCGGGTGCAATCGAGGTTTCCGGTGATGTTGATGCGAACCTGGTCGTCGTCGATGTTCCGGCCGAAGCCGTAGAACACGAGGTCGGACGTCCGCGGGCTCATGGGCGGCGCGAGCTGCGCGCAGGTGCCGTTGTAGCCATAGACCTCGACGGCGGCGAGCCCGGTCGCGGGGAGCGGCGCGCTCACCTTGCCGGCGATGGCAGCTTGCAGCTCGGTCCAGTTGGCGTGGGGGACGCCCGCGGGGATGTCGTAGCAGGCCTGCACGAAGTCGTCGGCGCTCGAGTCGATGTTCACGCCGTTCAGCTTCACGAGCACGGCGTTGGCGCACGACGTGTTCAGCGAGCTCCGCACCTCGTCGGTGGGCGAGAGCGTCATCTGGATCGTCGGATCCGCACACGCGGCGAGCGTGAGCGTGACGAGCGCCCACCGGGTCATCAGAAGCCCATGGCGGACACCGGGTCCCGCGTCATGTAGTGCACCCCTAGCGCACCACCCCCGACGAGCGCGGCCGCGCCGACCCACACGTACCACTTCTGGTACCACTTCTTCTCGCGACCCCGTTTGTCGACGAGCACGACCTCCTGCACGGGGATCATGTTCTCGGGGTTGATCGCCGCGATGATCCGCCGGCGGATCTGCGTGTCGGTGGCATCGAGGTCGAGGTCGACCGTGTTCGAGATGCGCGCCGTCGAGACATCGTAGACGCGTACCTTCGCGTGACCATCGGACATGTCCTCGATGTAGAGGAACTTCTTGCGACCGATGAGCTGCGCCACCTCGTTGGCCTTCTTGAGGCGCGCCTTGCCGGGCGGCGCGTTGGCGGCGTCATCCACCAGCCGGGCGGCGCGGTCCTCGTCGGTCTCCTCGTCGAGATCCGGCGCGATCGTCTCGGTCTCGCCATCGACGATGTTCACGATCTCGAGATAGGGCTTCATGCCCTCCTGCAGGATCGAGACGATATGGAGGCCGGTGACGAGCGTGATCTTCTTGCCGACCGGCTGCGCCTCGCCGCCGTTGATCGAGACCTTCGCCTCGCCCTCGAGCTCGATCTCGAGCTTGCCGGTCGTCGACGGCTCCTTCAGGGCCAGCCTCAGGATCTTCTGCACGGTGGGCGCCTTGCGGAAGTTCGCGTCGGGCGACACGGTCGGATCGAAGCGCAGCGCGGCGCGGAAGAACTCGACCGCCTTCGGCTCGTCGCCATCGGCGATGGCGAGGAGACCGCGCCAGAGCTGGAGCGCGGCGAGCGGACGCAGTGGATCGCCACCACCGGCGCTGCCGAGGATGCGCTTCTGGTTCTGGTCGATGATCAACAGCGCCGTCTCGTACTCGAGCTTGGCGTAGGCATCGCGGATCGACTCGAGGTCCTCGATGGCGAGGCGACGCCCATCCATGAGCGTCTGCATCGGCGTCGACAGCCTCACCAGCAGGTCGTTGGTGTCGAGGATGCGGCGGAGCTTCTCGTAGGTCGCGACGTTCCCGGAGCTCGAGGTGCCATTGACGAGCACCACGCCGCCATCGGCCGAGCGGTTACGCGCGTGCGCCGAGGTGCCGAGCAGGATGGTGGTGACCAGCAGTGCCGTGCACAGCACCGCGATGCGCGTCATTCACTCTCTCCCCAGATGTACGAGAGGTTCGTGGTCTTGTCGGGCTCGATCTGCACGAGCTTCGAGGCGCGCTTCTTCGTGCGCCCTTCGATCAACGTCACGCGGTAACGCCCGGCCTGGAGGGTGAACTTCGCGCCGGGCACCTCCTTGCGCACGCCATCGACCTCGGCGTAGCCCCACGGATCCATCTGGACACGCAGCGTGCCGGTGCCGGACCGCTTGCCCGTCTGTTCGGTGCGATCGGGATCCGTGCGGTCCGGGCGGCTCTTCGGAGGGTTCCGCTTGCTGCCGCCCGTCGGCGGTGGCGGGCTATCGACGACGATCGGCGGAGGCTCGACGGCGCTGCCCGAGCCGACCTGGACGGCGGGGGCATCGATCGGGATGGCAGCGTCGGGCACGACGGGCGGAGGAACGGCCGTCTCTTCCGGCACCTCGCCATCATCGGCAGCCGCCTGCTCCTCGTCGGTGGCCTCCTCGGTAGTGTCCTCCGTGGGCTCGCCGAGGTCGCCCTGGCCGTTGACGAGGACGTCGTCGACCGACGGCGCATCGGGCGGTACGTAGACCTCGTCCTTCTTCGTGAGCCGCCAGTACATGACGGCGATGATCCCGACGAGCGCGAGGACCGTGATGACCTTGTGAACCAGCTTGCCCGACGTCTCGTACTCGTGAGCCGGCTGATGCTGCGACGGCGCGCGCGGAGGGGCGGCCACCGGCTCCGGCATCTGGAGCATCGGCATCTTGAAGCTCGGCACCGCGCCGTTCTGCGAGACGAGGCCGGGCGGCATCTGGAGCATCACCTGCGCCGCCGCGCGCGCCGCGTCCTCGGCCGAGGGCTGCGGCGGCATCTGCTGCGACGATGGCCGCACGGCAGGCTGCGACGCCCGCCGGCCGTTCGACTGCGACGCATGCTGGGAATGCTGCGAGTATTGCGAGACCGACGGCCGCTCGACTGCCTGGCCGGGTGCGGCCTGCGAGTGCTGGCTGTACTGGCTGTACTGCGACG
>JALHPV010000334.1 GCA_022842285.1 Kofleriaceae bacterium | reverse complement strand
AGAAGTCGGTGCCGATGCCCAGCTGGACGGTGAGCGGGTTGACCCACACGTCCATGTTGGCCGTGCCGACATCCACCGTGTCGAACACCGGCAACCCTGGCGTGCGGACCTGGATGTTCGCGACCTCGGCGCGCGCGAGCATGAGGGCGATGTACTTAACGTCGAGCCGCGCGTAGATACGACTCGCGACGCGCACGTCGATCCCCGCCTGCGCCACGAGGCCCGGCGCGGGGGCGACGCTCATCGTGGGCGAGCCGACCTCGGTGAGGATTGGGTTCGTCACCTTGGCGTCGTAGGCGAACAGCACGCTCGCGCCCGCCCCCACGTACGGGCGGACGGCGCCGCGACCACGAAGATCGAAGACGGCGGTGATCACCGGCGGAGCAGCTTTCGCCTCGCCAAGATCTTCGCCGAGCGGGGGCACGCCGGTCGGGATCCCCAGCGCCATCGGTGCGATCGACTCCGTCGCGAGCGAGCCCGTCGCCTTGAACTTCACCGTGAACGGCAGCCCGAGCAAGACCTCGAGCGCGATGCGGGGGTGGATCCGATAGCCGACCGTGACCGCGAAGATCGTCGCCGAGCTGACCGCGGCGCCCGAGCCCGCGATGGGGCCATCGTCGAGCGCGAGGCTCGCGGCGCCGTCGATGCCAGAGAGCTCGACCTCGCGCGACGCCGCCAGGGGCTTGATGAAGGCGCCGCCGGCGCGCACGTAGAACCGGCGACGGGGCTCGCGGACCGGGGTCGGCTCGACGGGGGGCGCGGGCTCGACCTCGACAACCGGCGCGACGCGGTCCGGCGTCATTTCGATCTCGGGTTCGGGTTCGGGCTCGACCACAGGCTCGACCACGGGCTCGGGCGCGGGCGGTCGCTTGCGGCTCCGCTTGCGCTTGCCCTGCCCCGCCACGGCCACGTCAGGAGAGAGCGCGACCGGGCCGACGATCGCCAGCATCGCCACCAGGGCGAGCGAGCGGCTCATGGCTCCACCCCGCGGAGCGGACGCGACAGGAGCTGCAGCCTCATCTCGCCCGCCGGCAGGACCATCTGCACCGAACCTCCGAGGCCCAGGGGGGCGTCGATGTTCACCTCCACCGGAACCTCGAGCACGTTCGTCAGTGCGATCGCGATCCGACCATCGGGGAGGAAGGTCACCGGGCCCTCGAGCAAGAGCGACAGCGGCTTGCTGTGCAAGTCATGCGACGAGAGCAGGACGTCCATGTCGGGCGCATCCATGTAGATGTCGAGGGCCACGACCATCGTGGGTCCCCCGTCGTCGCCGGCGATGATGAACCCCTTCACGGGGCCGCCGGAGGGCTCCCGGATCCGCATGACACTGGTGCCCGTGTCCGCGGTGATGCCCACGCCGAGCGTCGCGGTCAGCGTGACCGACGTCGCGTAGATCGCTTGCGGCCCGAGCGTGACGGGGATGCAGGGGGCCGAGCCACCACCGGGGAGCGCGCAGGCCTGCTCGAGCTCCCCGAGCTGCGCCGGCATCGAGCCGCGCAGGTACATGCAGTTCTCGACCTCGGGGGTCGCCGGTATGCAGTCGGGCCCACGAAACCGCGCCGCGCTCAGATTGCCGGTCGTGCCCGTGATGCGCAGACCGGCGCGGTTCTCGTCGCGCACCTGTTCATCACCGTCGACGAGGCCGTTGCCGTTGAGGTCCGCGATCGGGCCGACGTCGGCGAACATGAGCGTCGCGCCCGCGTCGGCGGCGCCCGTGAAGTCGATCACGAGGTCAGGGCCACCGCCGTCACCACCCTCGGCGCCGCTCAGCGGATCGAAGCTGGGGGGCTCGCCGCCCTGGCCACAGAGCTCGCCGCTCCCACAGCTGTTGTTGCCCCCGGAGATGAGCGACAGCCGATAGCCCTGGCCCGGGAGCCACGGCGCATCCGGGGTGAAGACGAAGCCACGATCGCGGCGAATCAGCGTCCCCGGTACGACGCCCGTACAGGAGCCCTGGGCATCGATCTGCTCGATCCGCACGCTGCCCGTGCGACACGCATCGCCGAGCTGCATCGAGCTCGCCTGCATGGCCTGGGTGAACACGATCTCGATCGCGTCGTCGGCGGCGAGGGTGAACGGCCGGTACAGATCATCGGTATCGCGGGAGCCCGCACAGCGCCCGGGCGACGCCGCAGAGCTGGCCGTCAGTGCGCAGGGCGCGCCAGGCTGGATCGCGGCCACCATCGGCGGAACGTTCGTGGCATCGAGAGCGGCCGTTTGGAACTCGAGCGGAACCGTCGGGGCGAGCGGATTGCCGGCCGTGTCCGCGATGTCATCGAGCACGACCCGGAACGCTGTCCCCTCGCTGATCCGCTGGGTGGGACGCACGACCAGCGAAGCGCCGTGGCTCTCGAGCACCGCGGGGATCACGGCGCCGCTCGCCGTCTCGAGCCGGATGCCCGCCTGCGCGCGTGCGAAGTCGACGGGCTCGGAGAACCCGAGCTCGATCGCGTCACCGAGGCTCTGGAGCTCGGCGCCTTCCGGGGGAAAGGTGGCGACGAGGATCGGCACGTCGGTGTCGGGCTCCACGGCCGCCGTCGGGTCGGTCATGAGCTCGAGGACCAGGTTGGTCGGCGCGGCGGTCAGGCCGAGCAGATCGAGCTCCAGGGCCGCCACGACCTCGATCACGAGCACGCCGTCGGTGGCGATCGCCGTCCCGGTGGCCTGCGCGCCGAGCACGGTCTGCGCGACCACGGCATTACCGATCGGGTCGCGCGTGAAGATCGCGAGGTCCATCGCGAGGTCGACGTAGAGCGGCGCGAGCGCGTTGTCGGGCCGTTCGTCGGCCGCTTGATATGGATTGCGGTACAGCCGCCCACCGGCATCCGTCAGAAACTCGATCTCGATCTCGCCGGTCGACAGGTTGGCGGCAATCTCGCCACCGAGGTTGATGTCGAGCCCCTGCAGCTTGAGCCGGTGGCCGCGTCGGATGGTGAAGGGAATCGGCCCATCGAGTGCCGTCGGATCGCCGAGCTCGGCGGCGACGGTGGATGGCAGGACCTGGCTCACCTCGCGGCCGATGAGCGGCTTGTCGATGATGATGACGTTGCGGTCTGCGCCCGCACGCGACTGCGCGGGGCCCGGGTCGGTCGAGCCTCGCGACCGCAACGTCTGCGGGATCGGCGTACTGGCCCCGCTGTCCTGCGGCGTGAGTGCGACCGTTGTGGGGACGAACGGAGCGCCCCCGAGGTCGCGCAGCTGGTCGCCGATGCGGACCTCGTAGCGCGCGCCCGGCACGAGATCCTCGACCGGATCGATCGCAGCGTGGATGCCCGATGCAACGAGGGTCGCGGGGACGGCCGTACCTGCGGCGTCGACGAGCTCGACTCCGCCGGGCCCCTGACTCACGGTGCGAGGATCGACCGGCTCGGAGAACAGGAGCCGGATCGTCGACGACTCCAGCATCGGCCGGAACGTATCCACCGCCTCGGGCGACGCCCCGTTCACACCGACGAGCGTCGGGCTCGCCGCCCGCGCGCGCACCGACCGCGTGGTGAAGCGAACCAAGGGGCCGGGGCCGAGGTTCTCGGCGAACGGTGCGAGTTCGGCGCGAACGAACACCTCGTACGTGGTCCCCGGCTCGAGGCCGCCTTCGAGCTGCACCCCGAGGCCGTCGGGCGTGACGGTCGGAGTCCCGACGGGGCCGGCCGGGCCGACGACACAGAACGCCCCCGTGGTTGCCGTACACGAACCGAGCGCGGACGCGGTCACCGGTTCGGAGAACGTGACAACGATGCGCGTCCCGGTGGGGACGTCGAGCTGCTCGGCGATGGGATACGTGAACACCACCCCGGGCCGGGCGGTGGGCTCGATCGGATCGGTCGAGCTGCCACAAGCCGCGAGCGCCATCACAGATGCGGGAAGCCAGCGAATCACGCGCCACCACACTACGAGGTGCGGCCGCCGCTCGCGAGTGGAATCCGGCGTGACGCACCGAGCCATGGCATCGCCGGGCGATCATCAGGATCGTTCGCGTGATGCTCACGCGGACGGCGCGCGATGGAACTCGACGTAGAACTGAACCTCGCCGAGCGGGGCGACGCGATGCACCACTTCGGGCACCACGATCCCGGGCTCACCGGGAGCCAGCGTGAGCTCGCGCGCGAGCGGTGACTCGACCACGTACCGTAGCCGCCCCTCGATGACGTTGATCACGCCCCACACGCCGGGCTTCGTCGAGTGGGTCGTGGTGAGCCCCGCGGGTATCGAGGTGGCCTCGAAGGTGGGGGTGCGTTTGTACGCCGTGAACCCGGCGGGCAGCTCGAACCGTTCGCAGAGCACGCAGTCCAGCGGGTGACCGATCCGGGATGCTCTCCCCTCGGGGCTGGTGACCCAGTCGCAGACCCAGAACGGCGGGCGATGCCGGACATGCTGCCCGTGACCACAGCGCAGCTCGGCGACCCAGTCACCGACCTCGTCCTGATGAAAGCCATCGATCGCGCGCTGCATGCTGGGCCGCCGCCATCAGCGTAGCCCGACCACCCTGGACGAGCACTCATCCCGGGGAGCCTACAAAGGTAGCGCCACCAGCGCACCGAGCTCCATGCCGGTGGCACTGCGCGGCACGAGCCCCTGCCCCTGGGGATGATCGGGGGCGTCGCCGAAGTCTTCCCAGCGGGACTGCGAGAGGAGGCGCAGCTCGCCCCCCACGACGAACCGCCCGACGCGCCACTCGGCCCCGAGCCCGGCGTCGAGCCGCGTGGTCGCGAAGTCCTCGTGGGCGAAGGGACCCGCGGCCGAATACTGCGAGACCCATTCGCGGGCCAGGGCGAGGCCCGCGCGTGCGAACAGGCGCGCTCGCGCCCCCTCGAGCAGCGTGCGCCGGATGGCGACGCCGATCGGCAGCGCCGCATAGGTGGCCTCGGTGGTCATGCTCCCTTCGAGGTGCACCGCGCCCACGAGCTGCCAGCAGGGCGTGACCTGCCACGCGACGGCGAGACCACCGCCGTTCAGGAGGCGCGCGGTCTCGCCGCCCACTGACACGTGGTGAACCGTTTGCGCCTCGACGCGCCACGGCGAGAGTGCCGGCTCGGCCGCCACCGGCGAGCTCGCGCAGAGGACGAGGATCGCGAGGCGGCGGCTCATGGCGGTGGCTCCAGCGGGAGATCGATCGCCTGCACGCCGCTACACCACATCGCGGCGTAGAGCCGACCCGGGACGGCCGGATCCCACGCGAGGTCGTAGATGTGACTCGAGGGGCGCGCACGCGCGACCGGGCTGAACGTGCGGCCACCGTCACGCGACCGCCAGAGCCCGGAGTCGCGCTCGAGAGCACGGACGAAGACGTTCGCCGACGCAAGCCCGACGAGGACGCTGCCGTCGCGCGCATCCACGATGAAGCGGTTGACCTCGGTCCGCCCGATGAAGCCGGTGAACGCGTCGGCGAAGGTACGACCGCCGTCGTCGGACCGCCACACGTGGCCGCCCGCGTCTCCGACGAGCAGCACCTGCGCGGCGTCGTCGAGGATCGCGACTGTCCGCAGATCGTCGTCACGGGCCCAGGCAAGCGTCCACGTGGCGCCGTCGTCGCGCGACAGGGCCACCCCGCCCTCCCCGACCGCCGCGATCACGCCGCCGCGTTCGTCGAAGTCGTTCGGCAGTCCCGACGACGCGAACCTCACCGGCGCGAACGTGCCGCCGGGCGGTCGACGGTACACCGCGGCGCCCGCATCGCTCGCGCCGCCCGCGAGCACGCTCCCCTGCGTCGTCACGTGCAGCGACAGCACGGAGAAGCGATCGCGAGGGATGCCCCGCGCCGCGTCGAAGGTGCGGCCGCCGTCCCGACTCTCGTACGCGCCCTGGTACAGCGTACCCGCGATCACCTCGTCGGCCCCGGGGACGGCGAACGTGAACACATCACTCGGCACGGCGAGCTCGGTCCACACATCGGCCTCGCGCCGGTACGCGTTGCGGCGTGACACGAGCCCGAAGTGGTCGAGCGAGCCCGCGTACAACCTGCCACCGGCGGCATCGACAGCCACACCGGTCGCACAGCTGTGATGGATCCCGGGCGCCGCCCGCTCCCAGCTCGCTCCGCCATCCGAGGACTCCATCAGGTCCGCGAACGCGCCGAGCCACACGTGTCGAGGATCTGCCGGATCCACCGTGATCGAGATGGGCAACGCGAGTGCGCCCTCGCTGCTGCCGCGACCCTCGAAGGTTGCGCCATCGTCGGTCGAGACGAACACCATCGGGTCGAGCGCGAGTCCGCCGGTGACATAGATCGTGTCGGGCGCTCCTGCCGGCACCGCCACCTTCACGAAGAGCGAGTCCCCGGTCACCGCGAGCTTCGTGAACTCCGCCCCATCGGGGGTGGAGCGCAGGACGGCGCCCGGGCTCGTCTCGCTGTACCCCATCGCGATCAGGAGGCGCCCCCGGGCATCGAACCGCAGGTCGCTGACCCGCGTCGCGAGATCGGGCCCCGTCGCGGGAGCGCCGCCGGCGATCAGCAGGGGCGTCACGTCGGTGAAGGTGGCGCCCGCATCACGCGAGCGGTAGACGCGATCGGGTGCATCGGGGTCAGTCTCGTCTTGCTGTCCGGTCGCGACCACGAGCTCGGTCACGCCGTCGCGCGTGGTCGCGGTCAGCCCGACGATGGGCGTCGTCCCGAGAGGGCCGGCGACTGGCTGCCACGTGTCACCCGCATCGCGCGACACGTGCGCGCCGCCCACTGTCCCCGCCCAGATCGTGGCGGGATCGATCGGATCCACCGCCAGCGCCACGACCTCGCGCTGCTCGTACGTCTCGAGCCCGGCGTTGTGGAACGCCCAGGTATCACCGCCATCCCGACTGAGGAAGACGCCTCGGCCATGCGCATCACCCGCGTAGACACGGCGGCTGTCGGTCGCGTCGAGCGCGAACCCCCACGCCAGCACGTCGGGCAGCTCCTCGCTCACGAGGACATAAGTCGCTCCGCGGTCGTCGCTGCGCCACACGCCCCCGCCGTCATCCAGGGCAAGAAAGATGCGCTGCGGGTTCGCCGGATCTGGCACCACGTGCCAGACGAAGGCCGCGCTCGGGCCGAGCGGCTGGAAGGCGCCGGGCGGCGGAGCGATCGGTGCCGCGTCCTCCACCACCGGTGTGGCCGGATCCCGCGTGCATGCCGCCAGGCCGAGGCACAGTGCTGTCAGGCGCCACAGCTTCATCGTCCGCTCCATGGCACAGCAACGGTTGGGCCAGTTACCGGGCCGATGCCGCCCCTGGTCGAACCACGAGTCGCGACCACGCTTTCGAACCGCGGAAAAGCGAACGTGCCGGGACGGCGCCGATCCATACTCGCCGGCCATGGCCAAGACCCCACTGTTACGGAAGCTGCGCGAGATGCTGCGAGATGCTGGCGCTGCGAAGCGTACCGGCATCCCCATGGACGAGATCCGGGCGCGCCGTGACGAGAGACGAGGCGTCACGCGGCGAGGCTTCATCGCCGGAGGCGTCGCCGGCGCCGCCGTCCTCGCCATCCCCGGGCGCGCGCGCGCGTCCGCGAACCGCAAGATCACGATCGTCGGCGGCGGCATCGCCGGGCTCACCTGCGCCGTGACCCTCCGCGACCTCGGGTTCTCGTCGACGGTCTACGAGGCCTCGGGGCGGACCGGCGGCCGCA
>JALHPV010000333.1 GCA_022842285.1 Kofleriaceae bacterium | reverse complement strand
CGCTCCGGCCGACAAGTGTTTGCGCATGACCTCATCATTTCACGGCTCGCTCGCCGGCCGCGACGCCAGCCCGACTATCGCTTCGCGCGGGCCCCGGCCGCGACCACCATGAAGCTCCCCGCGGGGAGGCTCACCCCGTTGACCAGCACCTCCACCGTATGCGCGCCCGGGTTGGGCTTGCGCGTCGTGTGAACGGCGAGGGAGACCTTGGCCCCCAGCTGAGCGCGCGCGCGGGGCTCCAGCTCGATACGGTTCACCTTGAACACCTTGGTGGCCGTCGTGCCGCGCGCCTTCACGAACTGGACGGCGAGGTCGACCAGCAACGACTGGCGACGGCTCGAGTTGCTTCGCAGCGCGAACGTGATGGCCACGGAGCCGCCGATCGCGACCACCGGCGGCGAGAATTCGACCGCTTCGAGCGCGACCTTGGCCGACGTGCCGTAGCCGACCAGCGCGAGCGCCTTCGCTTCACCGCGCTTGATCGCGTGGCGGAGCGCATGTTCGACCAGGGCGCGGCGCTCCGCCGGGGCGTCGACCAGCCAGCGTTCGCAGACCTCGAAGCACACCGCGGGGTGAAGCTTGCCGAGGTCGTTCAGGTTGTTCGCGACGCTGCGCCGCACCACGGGGGCCGGGTCATCCGCCAGCAGCTCGAGCAGCTCGACGATGCGGTGTGGATTCCTGTCGAGCCAGGGCACGCGCATGCCCCAGGGCAGTCGGATCCGGGTGCCTTCCGAGACCAGGCGTCGAACGTGCGGGTTCGTGTCACGTGCCCACCGCGCAAACGCGGTCCAGCATCGCTCCGGGTCCTTCGCGATGAAGTGCCGAATGCTGAACTCGGCGGTGAACCGCTTGGTGAGCTCGACCTGGGCCCGAAGCGAGAGGTCGAAGTTGTCGAGCCCGTGCTCGGCGACGAAGATCGTGTGGGGCAAGTAGAAGAACGGCGCCATCCCCTCCCCGAGGTTCTCGTCTCCGGTGCGCGGCTCGCCCAGCGACCGCAGCAAGATGGCGATCGCGTCGGGGTAGCTCGGCGGCAAGTGCCGCGCGAGCGCGGTCGCGATCAGCTTGCCGCGATCGAGGAGCTCCCGCTCTGAGAGCCCCTTGGTCGCATCGCGCTGGAACGCCCGCGCCGGGAATGCGGGGTGCGCGCGCGCGATGTCACGGGCCAGCCGTGCCACCAGCTCGACGGAGAAGAAGTTCTTGAGCGGTTCAGCCATCGATGCACGAGCCTGGTGGTTGTCTGAGGTCGCTACGACTCGTACTTCCGGAAGTACTCGCGCACCGCGGCCGCCGGGCGCTGGTCCGGGGCGAGCACGATGCCCAGCGCTTGGAGCTGATCAGGCGACGCATCCCGGTCGAGTTCGGCTGCCTCGACTCCACGCACCTCGATCGAACACTGGAAGTTGAACAGCAGCTTGGACCGCAGCGACCCGTGAACGTGCAGGCCCGAGTTGCCGCAATCGGCGTAGCAGACCCCGCCGATCACCAGGTCGCCGCCGACCATCACGCTCGTGCACTCCGTCATGTAGAGCATGTCCTGGCAGTGCACGTTGCCGGTCACGCAGAACACGCCCGTGTCTCCGAGGACGTCGCTCACGTTGAAGTACTCGGCGCGGACCGAACCACGGATGAGGAGGGCGCTGATCTCGAGAGCGGAGAGCTTGTCGGCATCGAGCTCGAAGTCATCGCCCGTGTACAAGTACATGTTGCCGAAGTCGAACGAGTCGAAGGTGACGTCGTCCTCGACGTAGAGATCGTGCTCCTTCAACAGGGCGACCATCTCGGCTTCGGTCTCGATCTTCTTCAGGGCGCTCGCGTTCATGCGGCAACGATGCCCCGACGCGGAGTCGCGAGGCACTCACGAGAGCGAAATCTTGATGACGCTTGCGTCCGTGACGCACTGCCCAGGTCACCTCAGGGCTTATCGTCCGAACCGGGAGATCCAGTCATGTCAGCAATCCCTATCGAAGAACGACCTCCGCTGACCGGCGTCGCCGTCCGCGGCACGGGCAAGACGGTGCCCTCGGTGGCTCACGGCGACCGGTAGACCGCGACGTACGCCAGTCGGGCCGCGACCCGCGCGCTCCTGAACCCCACGCGATCGCCACCGAAGCTGGTCTCGTTCGCGCTGAAGCGCGCGGTGTCGGAGGGAGTATCAGGGGACGACAACTCACAGTCCTGCGTCATCGGAGTCACCGTGGTCTTCACCCGCCAGCGGCGCGGATCACGGGCGGGGTCATTGGCGGCACCATGGGGTATCCACTCGGCGGGCGAGCGCCCTTCCGCATACGTCCATAGCTCGCGGCCGTTCGCGTCGGTGCGGTAGGCGCAATGGACGTATTGCTTCGGCTCGAGGGTGTAGTCCGCCATGATCGCAGCGTTGGAAGCGGGATCCCCTGACGCGGTCACCGCGATCTCGGCTTCGATCGTGATTCGAGCCCCGATACCGGGAGGAATCGCCCGGCTGATGTCCGCGAGGGCGGTCGGGTCGGCCTGGAGCAGATCGTCATTGTCGACGACCCACGCGGCCGCGCCCGACTGGCCGAAGTCCCAGCGCTGGAGGGCGGTCGAGTCGGCGAACGGTTCGAACAGCACCAGCTGATCTCCTCCGTCCTCGCGCCGCGGGTCGCAGCCATCGCCAACCCCGTCGTTGTCGCTGTCACTATCAGCATCCACCTGGCCTGTACCGGTTCCGACGGTCCCGGTCAGATGCGGGCACGGGTCACAGCTGTCACCGCGACCATCAGCGTCTTCGTCGTGCTGATCGGGATTGGCTACGGCCGGGCAGTTGTCTACGTCCGTGGGGACACCGTCGGTGTCTCCATCGAGGTTAGCGCTATCGAGGTTGGCGCTATCGACGACCGAGCCGTCAACGCCTGCGCTCCCGCTGTTGCCCGAAAACGAGCAGGCGCCGAGGAGGATTCCGACGAACCCCACGAACCGCATCCGGCCATCGTTGCATATGATAGCTGCACCGAACAAGAGCGGCGTTCCGCCGGGGCTCCGTCCGCCTCGAGAGCATTGAACATCTCGAAGCCGGGCGATTGCGTCCACCGAGTGACGGACTGAGTGCTCGGGGTGACGATGACCTCGAGCCGGGCGCGCCTGGCCGTGCAGCTGCCCATCGAGACGTACGGCACGTGCCTTGAAGCGCCGTCCGAACATGACGCATATCCAACTCGACTACGCGCAGCTCTCTTCGGTGACCGGTGGCAGCCAGAAGCCTCGTCCACGCAACGAGACCACAGGCGAGAAGGTAGGTCGCACGGCGGCCGCGTGCGCGGCAGGTGCCGTGACAGGAGCAGCCACGGGTGCGGCGATCGGTGCGCTTGGTGGCGGGGCGGTGCTACCGGCGGCAGGCTTCGGGGCGCTCGGCGGGTGCATTCGCGGCGCGATCATGCGTCCGCGGCCTGCTCACTGAACCTTCATTCGGGAAAAACACACACGAACGTCGCGGAACGAGCTCGACGGCCATCGCTGCCGTCGACGTCAGTGCGACGCGCGATCGTAGCCGCTGACAGGAGCTGCGAGGTGATGGGCTGTATCCAGCTCGGGATGGCTGGCGAATCCCAAGGCATGGAATGCGAACGAATGATCCGGTGGCTGGCCACCGCTGCCCTCGTGGCGGCTTGTGGAGATGTCCCGATGGTCGGCCCCGATGACGGGATGGATGAGGGTGAAGAGGATTTCTCCGGCGACGCAGATTCGATCGGCGTGGATGCCTCCACGCCTGACAGCCCCTCTCCAGTGCCCGATGCGATGTCCGATGGGCCAATCACCGGAGGCACGCTCCAGCTGAACGACGTTTCGATCGTGCTGCCGCTCCCCACCACCCTCGCAGAACGAAACGTGGGGATGCTCACCGCCTCGTCCGCCGGCCTGCGCGGCGCGCTGCTCCCGCGCGCGACCTACGACGCGATCGACAGCGAGTTCTCGCTGTCGGGCGTCACCGAGTACGCCGATCTACGCGTGGTCGCGCTGCGCATTGACCCGTGCTTCGCACAGCTGACTCCGGCGCTCGACGGGAGCGGCTGCGAGGCGCAGCTCCGACTTGTCCTGCAGGCGATCCCCGGTGCCCCGGGCGGGTCGTCCGAAACCTACTCCGCGATCGACTCGGGCATCCACACGTTCTACCGCCTGACGCGCGCGGAGCTGTACGAGCTCAAGGACGCGATCGTGGCGCTTCGGCTCGCGAGCTCCACGGGCGAAGCGCTCGGGCCGCTCGCACCGCACCCCATCGTTGTCCGGCAGGGACTCGACGGCGCTTTCAGCACCGGGCTGCGCGCTCTCGTTCTCCGGGTCGCCGGTGGTGCGAACCTCACGCGCGTCGCGGCCATGAAGGAGGGGCCCACGGGCTGGGAGTTCTCGATGTTCGACATCGCGCGCGCCGAGCCGGCCCAGATCTCGCTGCGTACGATCGCGACACTCCCCGCGGGGACCACATCTCAGGAGGGCGCTCCCCTCGTCATCAACCCGCTCGGCGTTGAATTCCGCCCCGCGCCGACCGGACCTGACACGTTCAACCGGCTCGCCGACTCCTCGATCGCAGACGGGCTCGACCCCGAGGCTCGTCGTGCCGAGTTCGACGCCCTGATGCGCGTCGAGAATCCTCACGCGAGTACCCCGGATTCGGCGGCCTGCGCGAACTGCCACTTCACGATGCTCGTGAAGAAGCGGATCGCCGAGCCCCGCTTCGGGCTCTTCGATAGCTCGAGCCCCGACGCGTATGTCCCCCCGGCCGACGTCGTCGCGCCGGCAGACCTTCAGGCGACGCTCTCCAACGATCCGTTCGACTTCAACGTCCATGCGTTCAGCTACAACGGGAACCTCCTCGCGATCGCGCAGCGCACGGTGAACGAGAGCGCGGCCGTGCTGGCGTACTTCGCCGCCGCCTCGGCGCCCTGATCTCTACGCTCAGTCGGTCGAGGGTGTCCCGGGCGCGGTCTCCCTGCTGCTCGTCCTGGTCGGCGGGATCGCGCGCGCCCGAAGTTGCTCCAAGGTCGCTTGTGCGTGGGCCGCGGCCTCCGCCCGTGCGTGTCCATGATCGATGCAGTAGCCGCTCGCGTGGAGGGCATCCCAGAAGTGCCGGTTGCTCGACGCGACGAACAACCGCGCGGCCAGTTGAGAGCACGCATAGCGCGTGCCCTCGAGGTCGCCGCGAACCAGCACTTCGACCAACCTCTGAGTGTGCTGGTGCCTCTCGATGAAGCCGCCGTCGTACCAGCTCTCCTCGTCGACGATCTTGGACATCCGATGCCAGCAACGCTCGAGCGCGAGTGCGTCTCGCTCCGAGCGGTCGACCACACGACGCAACAGGTCGAGGAACTCCGGGTCGCCGGGCTTTAGCTCTTCGATCGCGAGTGCGGCGTACAGCGCGCGGAGATCGGACAGCGATGCGCCAGCAAGGTCGAACTCGACGAAGCCCATCGGGGCGTCGCGCTGGGTGGTGGACACACCCGATCGTAGCAGCCCGGCGAACGTCAGCGGATGACGCGGACGATCGTCACGAAGTGACACGCGCAGCCGAGGATCACCATGACGTGCATGATCTCGTGGTAGCCGAACACCGTCGGCCACGGGTCGGGCGTCTTCAGCAGGTAGACGACGGCGCCGACGGTGAACAGCGCGCCGCCGGCCATCAGCATGGTGAAGGCGATCCCATCCAGGCCGGCGTACACGTCGGGGAAGTAGACAGCGGCGACCCAGCCGACGGCGACGAAGAGCGTCGCCGTGATCGCGCGGGGCGCATGTGGCCAGAAGGCGGCGCGCGCGATGCCGACGCCGGCGGCGATCCAGACGAGCGTCAGGAGGCGGAAGCCGGCCGGCTGCGGGACGGCGAGCACGCAGAACGGCGTGTAGGTGCCGGCGATGCAGGCGAAGATCATCGCGTGGTCGGCGCGGCGCAGCCACGCGTAGGGGCGGGCGGTCCAGTCGCGGCGGTGGAGGAGGGCGCTCACGCCGAACATGCCGGCGAGGAAGATCGAGTAGATGACAGCGACGAGGCGCGGACGACCGGTCGGCGCGGAGGCGATCAGGACGCCGCCGGCGACGAGCGCCACGAAGAAGGCGACCTGATGCGAGACGCCGCGGAGCAGCGGCCGGGGCCCGGGAACGACAAGCGCCACGCCTGCACTGTCCCTCGTCGGTCGTGACATCGCGACCTCGATCCGTCGCCGTGACCGAATTGTCGAGAGCCGCTGTGCAGATGGTGACGAGTCCTCCGACCGGCGGGTGCGCGAGGCGCGCCGAGCGCGAGGCGCCGCCCCGACGCGCTACCGGGCGTACCGCGAGGACGCGGCAACGAAGCCATCGGCGGTGGATCGCGCGCCCACGAGATCAGCAAGCCCCGGTCGGAGGACTAGGGGAGGCCGATCGTCAGCGGGTGGTCGGGGTGAGCGACGAGGTGGATGCGTGACGGCGCGGGCGAGCGGTAGTCGCGCTCGACGGTCATATCGGGCGCATCCAGCACCGCCACGCCCTGCACCCGCAGCTGCGTGCCCGGGGCGACGGCGTACTCCACGAAGGGCCCCGCCAGGGACAGATCGGGGGACCGGTCCTGCGCGCGCAAGAAGGCTTGCTCGCGGCGGCGGTCGTGCGGCACGAGGGGGACGAGCGGGATGCTCGAATCGATCGATGGCGCGGTGATCTCGACGATGCCACTGGCGGTCACGACCCGGAACGGCACGATGCGCTCGACGCGAATGGACTCGACCACCGTGCGCCGGCGGGCGCCCTTCGCCGGCTCCTCGTGGAGGTCGACGTGCACGGCGTAGGCAACGCAGGCGGTCCCCGACAGGGGCGCCTCGAGGAGCTCGCCGAGGGGTTCGACCGTGCCGACGAGCGTGACCACCTCGCCTTCGACGATCTGGTGGACCCGGCCCTGCGCGAGGCGGCGACGAGCCCGGGCCTTGGGGCCGAACAGACCCGTGTACGCGGCACCCACGACGCTGCCGATGCCACCGAGGATGAAGAGGAAGACGACGATGGCGGTCATCGCAGCTCGACCCAGGTGGGTGCGTGATCGCTGGCGCCCTCGAGGCCGCGCACCCACCTGTCGACACCGGCCGCGCGCAGCAGCGGGGCCGTCTGCGGGTTCAGCAGGATGTGATCGATGCGCAAGCCGGCATCGCGCTCCCAGTGCTCGCGGAAGTAGTCCCAGAAGGTGAAGACCTTCTCCTCGGGGAACGTCGCGCGGAGCGAGTCGACCCAGCCCTGGGCGAGCAGCTGCTGGTACTGCTCGCGCGGCCCCTTCTGCAGCAACGCATTGCGCTTCCACGAGCGCGGGTTGTAGATGTCGAGCGCGTCGGTCGGCACGACGTTGTAGTCGCCGGCGAGTACGACAGGATGGCCACTCGCGTGGAGTGCCGCCGCGTGGGCGATCAAGCGCTGGAACCAGGTGCGCTTGTAGACGAACTTCGGCCCGGTGATCGGATTGCCGTTCGGCAGGTAGATGCAGCCCACGAGCACGCCGTGGACCGCGGCCTCGATGTAGCGGGCCTGCGTGTCCTTGTCGTCGCCGGGGAGCGCCTTGCGCGTCAGCACCGGATCGCCCACGCGCGAGAGGATCGCCACCCCATTCCAGCTCGCCTGGCCGTGCCAGACCGCGCTGTAGCCGGCATCGCGCAGGGCCTTCACCGGGAACTGCGG
>JALHPV010000332.1 GCA_022842285.1 Kofleriaceae bacterium | reverse complement strand
TGTTCACGAACCGCACGAACTACTTCGGCGGCCAGATCACCGAGTGGGGTGGCGAGCTCATCGACTCGGGGCACAAGACAGTACGGCGCCTCGCCGATCGCTACGGACTCACGCTCGACAACCTGCTCGCCGCGCAGCCCAACAACTCGCGCGACATCTACCGCTTCGACAACCAGTACTACGCGGCCGCCGACGCTGACGCCGACTTCCTCGACATCTTCGACATCGTCCAGGCGGACCTCGCAGACGCGGGCTACCCGACGCGCTACGACGCGTTCACCCCCGAGGGCCAGGCGCTCGACCAGATGAGCGTCTACGACTGGATCGAGACGCGTGTGCCCGGCGGCCACTCGGCGCCCCTCGGCAAGCTCCTCGACGTCGCCTACACGATCGAGTTCGGGGCCAATGCCCGCGCGCAGTCCGCTCTGAACTTGCTCTACCTGCTCGCGTTCCAGCCGACGGAGACCCAGCTCGATATCTTCGGCGAGTCCGACGAGAAGTTTCACATCCGCGGCGGCAACCAGCAGCTCCCCGAGGCCATCGCCGCCGACCTCGGCAGCGCGGTACGTACCGGTCACAAGCTCGTGCGCCTCGCGGCGACGGCGAACGGCCGCTACCGATGCACCTTCGAACGCGGCAGCTCGACCATCGAGGAGGTCTCCGACTACGTCGTCCTCGCGCTCCCCTTCTCGGTCCTGAAGCATGTCGATACGAGCGGGGCCGGCTTCGATGCCCTGAAGAAGCGCGCGATCAACCGTCTCGGCGAGGGCAAAAACGGCAAGCTCCAGCTCCAGTTCTCCTCGCGTGACTGGCTGCGCCAGGGGCCGTGGCCCGGCAAGTCGAACGGCGCGAGCTACAGCGACACCGGCTACCAGGCGAGCTGGGAGGCGACGCGCGCGCAGTCCGGCACCGCGGGCATCCTCGTCCTCTACAGCGGCGGGTCGCCCACCGAGGCCATGTCGACGACGTCACCGTTTGCCACCGCCGCCGACGCGAACGTCGTGGCCGACGCCCAGCGCGGCCGGCAGCAGCTCGCATCCGTGTATCCAAACCTGGCGTTCAACGGTCGCGCCACGCAGTCGCTCTTCCACCGCGCGCCGCTCTTCAACGCGTCCTACTCGTTCTACAAGGTCGGCCAGTACACCGACTTCGGCGGCGTCGAGGGCGAGCGGCAGGGCGGCGTCTACTTCTGCGGCGAGCACACATCGCAGGACTTCCAGGGCTTCATGGAAGGCGGCGCCGACACCGGCGAGTCCACCGCGAAGAAGCTCGCGCGGCGCCTCTCGTAGTCGGGCCCCCCCGACGCGTCACCGGGCGGCGGTGACGTCGAGCATCGAGAACCTGTCACCGTGCTCGTCGAGCAGCCACGGCGAGCTCGCGATCACCGTGGCGACCTCACCGACGATGGCCGCCGGATCGTGCGTGGAGAAGGTCGGGACCTGAACGGCGGGCACGCCCCAGGTCGTCGCGCGGGCGAGGATCGCGGCGGTCGCGGTACGCGCCGCATCCAGCTCCGTCGCGCACCGGCCCACCGTGTCCTGCCATGGCAGCAGCGCAGGCTCGGCCGAGAGAGACCGCGGCGACGCGTACGGCGCCCGGTTCACGATCACGAGCGCCGGGGCGTGGCCGACCTCCGCGAGGCCCGCGACGAGCCGATCGAGCTCTTCGAGCGCGCCCGCGCGCGCCGCGCAGACGAGGACGACACCGACGGCGGACGGATCGAGCAAGCGCTGTGCGCCGGAGATCCATGTCGAGAGCTCGGGCCGTACGTCGCCGGCGAAGGCCAGCACACCGAGCACGTCGTCGATGATGCGCTCTCCGATCGACGAGCTGAGCGCACGTACGATCCAGTGCTTCGCGCCTTGCAGCAGGCGCGCGCGGACGCCACGTCGAGGGCTGAGCGTGATCCGCGCTAGATCGCTGAGCCACATGATCGCGCGCCCGTCGATCACGTCCGAGAGCAGGCGGGGGAGCGCGAGCACGTCGATCGCGTGACGCGAGGGCGCGGCATCGATCACGGTGGTCTCGTACGACGGTGCCCAGCGCGCCAGCTCCGCGAGCGCGACGAGCTCGTGCATGCCGGCAAAGCCGCTCGCCAGCGCGGCGACGATCGGGCTCGCTTGCACGCGGTCGCGGTGGAGAGGAGAGCTCGTCAGCAGCTCCTCCACCAGCGCCCGCGCGCCGACGCTCGAGTCGGTCGCGAGCGCAGACAGTCGCGGCGCGCCCGGGACCTCACTCGGACCGGTCAGGTGCTGGAAGCCGAGCGTGTCGCCGAGCCTGCGCGCGGGGTCGATCGTCGCGACGAGCGAGCGCCGTCCGGACCGCGCGAATGCCGTCGCGAGCGCCGCCGAGATCGTGGTCTTGCCGACGCCACCCGTGCCGATGCAGATCCAGGTCGGCACCATTACCAGTTCACCTTGGCGGCGAGGACCGCGGCGGTCTCCGACGGCGTCGGCACCCCCGGGAAGCGCATGATCTCGCACGCCGCATCGCCGAGCTCGAGCGGCTCGGTCGGGCGCAACCACGTGCGGAGCGCCGCGACGGCCGCCGCGCGCCCCGGCGACCGAGCGACGGCCGCGAGCACCTCGGCTGGGATCGGCGGTGGGCGATGGACACCGTTCACGACGACGAGGTCGGGTGGACGCGGCAGGGCCTGGCAGAGCTCGCGGGTCTCGTTCATCACGAGCTGTTCGCCCAGGGTGACCACGACCAGCTTCGTGAGCTCGCGGTCGGCGAGGCTGGCGTGGACCTTGTCGATCAGTACGCGTGCGCGCCCCGACGGTTCCAGCGTGCGGAGCAGCCGCACCGTGTCGAGCCACGCGATCCCATGGCCCGTTGCCGGCATGTCCATGATCACGTGGCGGCCGGCATCGACGTGGCCGATCGCCCGGACGAGGAGCGCGACCTCGCGCAGCCCGGGCACGATCGCGGCGAGACGGCGGACGGCGAAGTGCGAGAGCAAGGCGCCCGCAAGTCGCTTCGAGCCGAGTATCTCGCCTGCCACCGAGCGAAGCGCGGCATCGCCGTCGGCGACCTCGACGTCGAACCGCTGCGGGGGCCGCGGGCCGCGCCGGTCCCCGTCGAGCTCCATCACCAGCGGCGACTGGTGCAACCGGAGGGCGCGCTCGGCGAGCCCGCGAGCGACGGTGGTCTTTCCGACCCCGCCTTTCCCGATCACGAGGACCAATTCGCCCGCCACGTCCCTTCGATGCCGGCCGGCTCGACAAATTACATCGGACCTGCGAGCAACCTGAGGAGCCGGTCGCCATCCAATGCTCTGAAGTGTCGACGACGGCGGCACTGCGGGCCTGCGTCAAGAGACCACGGGCCCCCAGCGTCTCGTCGTCGGCGTGGCGCTCCAAGCGCTGATGGCAGCCTCCGAGCGCGACTCGATCACACGACAGGCCCCGCCCCATGACCGCATCTGAAACCGCTCCCTCCGTTGTCCTGGTCGTCGGCGCCGCCGGCGGCATCGGAACGTCCCTCTGCCGGCGCCTCTTCGCGCGGGGCGCCAAGCTCGTGCTCGCCGGGCGCGACGAATCCACGCTCACTCCCCTCGCCGCCGAGGTTGGAGGCGAGGTCCTGGTGCTCGATGCCCGGAACTTCGACGCGGTCCGCGACGCGGCCAAGGGCATCGTCGATCGTCACGGCCGACTCGATGGCGCGGTGAACCTGGCCGGCTCGATCGTGCTCAAACCCGCGCATTCGACGTCGGCGGACGACTGGGAGGCCGTGGTCGGGACGAACCTCCGGACGGCGTTCGCCGTGGTACGCGCCGTCGCCCCCGTGATGGGCGCGCTGAGCGGTGGTTCGATCGTCCTCATGTCGTCGGCGGCGGCGCGCCTCGGGCTCGCCAATCACGATGCGATCGCCGCGGCCAAGGCCGGCGTCGAAGGGCTGACGCGCTCGGCGGCCGCGACGTACGCTCCGCGGGGCGTGCGGATCAACGCCGTCGCTCCGGGGTTGGTTCGCACGCCGCTCTCCGCACGCATCGTCCAGAACGAGGCCTCGCTGAAGGCCTCCGAGGCGATGCACGCGCTGGGGCGCATCGGCGAGCCCAGTGATGTGGCGAGCCTCGTCGACTACTTGCTCGATCCGCAGCACGCATGGCTCACGGGCCAGGTGTTCGGCGTCGACGGCGGACTCGCGACCGTTCGAGCGCGTTGACGTGCGGCTCGCGACCATCGCGCTGGTCGGACAGCTCGCTACCACGCTCCCCCTCGTCGGGCTCATCTGGCTCGTCCAGGTGGTCGCCTACCCGCTCTTCGCCCGCGTGGCCCCGAGCGACTTTCCCGCCTATCACCAGGCTCACGCCCGCCTCATCACCTACGTCGTCGCCCCCCTGATGATGGGCGAGCTGGCCTTCGCCGCGCTGTGGATCCGCGAGACGCACGCTTCGAGTCTCGCGCCGTCGGCCTGGGTCGGCGGCGCGCTCGCCGTCGCGACGTGGGTCGTCACGATGCTCGTCTCCGTGCCTCAGCACACGACGCTCGGCCGGGGCTTCGACGCGCGCGCTCACACGATCCTGGTCGCGACCAACTGGATCCGCACGGCGCTCTGGACGGCCCGCGGCGCGCTCCTGCTCTGGGTCGTGGCCGGCAGCGCAAGGTGACTTGCCCGGCTTCACTCCCCGCGACGTAGGCGCGCTTACGAATATTCGCGCACCGACAGCTCCCACATTCGCCAGTGAATCCAGCGCGTTGAATTGCGTTACTGACTTGACGTCAACAGCGCTTCGCGCGAGGGTGAAGGCGTGGTCGCTCTCGGCGAGGTGCGCACGCAACGGCTCGGAAGGTACGAGTTGCTGCAGCCGCTCGCCCAGGGAGGCATGGCGGATGTGCTGCTCGCGCGCACCGTCGGAATCGAGGGCTTCTCCCGGCACGTCGTGATCAAGCGGATCCGCGCGGACCAGGCGCGCGACCCGGGGCACATCGCGATGTTCCTGGACGAGGCGCGGCTCGCGGCCTCACTGCATCACGCGAACATCGTGCAGGTCACCGATGTCGGCCAGGAGGACGGCGAGTACTTCTTCGCGATGGAGTACGTGCACGGCGAGGATGCGCGCGCCCTGCTCTCCCAGCTCCATGCGCGAAAGCAGCACGCGCCACTCGCCCACGTCATCGCGATCGTCGCGGCCGCCGCCGCAGGCCTGCACCATGCACACGAGCAGCGTGGTCCGGACCGCGAGCCGCTCGGGGTCGTGCATCGCGACGTCTCGCCCGCGAACATCTTGCTCGGCCGCGATGGCGGCGTACGGGTCGTCGACTTCGGTATCGCGAAGTCCGCTGGCCGGACCACCGAGACGCGGACGGGGACGCTCAAGGGCAAGGTCGCCTACATGTCGCCGGAGCAGTGCCTCGGCGAGCCGCTCGACCGGCGCAGCGACATCTTCTCGCTCGGCATCGTGCTCTACGAGCTGGTGACAGCGCGCCGGCTCTTCAAGGGCGAGAACGACTACGTGACGATGTCCGCGATCGTGGCCGGCGTGATCACACCGGCCGCGCAGGTTCGCCCCGATCTACCGGAGGGTCTCGCCGCGATCATCGACAAGGCGCTGGCGGCGAAGCCGGCGGACCGATACCAGACCGCCGACGAGCTGCGCCTGGCCCTCGAAGGTCTCGCTCGCGACCTCGGACTCCAGAGCGGCGCGACCACCCTCGGCGACTACCTGCGTTCGATGTTCGGGGAGCGCCCGGAGCCCTGGCTCGTCGAGCCGGGCGCGACGCTCGAGATGACGGTCGGCGACGAGCCGTCGGTCATCGTACCCGCGGTGCGCGCGGTCTCTGTACCTCCGATGCGCACGCGGCGGTCCCGGCGGCTGGTCCTGCTGGGAGCCGGCGCGGCCGTCGTGACGTTCGCCTGCATCCTCGCGATCGTTCGTGCACATACGGAACCACCCGTCACGATCGCGCCGCCCGTCGCCGCCGCGCCGGCCCCCGCGCCGGCCGCCCCCGCCGTCAGAGAAGTCCGGCCCGCCGTCGCCCCGCCGGTCGTGGCATCGCCGGTGACTCCCGTCGAGGCCGTCCGCGTCGCTCCACGTCCACGCGTGAAGACGCGGCCCCGCCCCACCGCCGCCCCTGCCCCCGAGGCCCGCTCATGGGATCCCACCCAGCTCTTTCCGGACTAGCGATCGCACTCGCCTCGCTCGTCTCCGTCGCCCACGCGGAGCCCCGGCCGTCGGCCGACGCGCACATCGCGACGGCGACTGCGCTCCATGCGGAGGCCCGCTACGCCGAGGCCCTCCGCGAGCTCGAGGCGGCCTACGCCCTCGATCCCCAGCCGCGCCTCCTGTACGCGCAGGGCCAGCTGCACGGGCTCCTCGGTGAATGCACCCGGGCCACGGCCTTCTACGAGCGCTTCCTCGCGACGGAGCCCAGCGCCACCGCCGCGCGCCTCGCGCGTGAGGCGATCGCGGCCTGCCGGCCGGCCGTGCCTCCACCGTCCGTCGCCGCTGCGATGGTGATCATCCCGCCGTCGCCGCCGCCACCACCGCGGCCACCGTCCGTGCCTCCGACGACGCGCCGCGATCGACTCGGCATCGCGCTCGTGGCGGGAGGCGGTGTCCTCGGTCTCGTCGGCGTGCTCGGCTATGTCTCGGCGCGCGGGCTGCGCACGGAGGCGGCCATGGCGCCGACGTACGCGGACCATCTCGACCTCGTGGAGCGCGCGGAACAGCGGCGCACCATCTCGACGGTCATCGGGATCGCCGGCGGACTCGTCCTGGCGAGCGGCGTCACGCGCCTCGTGCTCGCGCCGCAACCAGGAGGTGGCGTCATCGGCATCGGCGGTGACCTGTGAGGAGCTTGCTCGTCCTCGCGCTGATGTCGGGGTGCATCGAACCCGCGCGCTTCACGTGCGCCGATGATGCGCAGTGCGGCCCGGGCCGTTGCGAGCCCGCCGGATACTGCAGCTTCGACGACACGGGATGCGAGAGTGGTCGACGCTTCGGCGCCGCCGCGGGCGAGCTCGCGAGCACCTGCGTGGAGGCCGCCCCACCGGACGCTCCACCCGACGCCGGCATGCTCGCCGACGCCGCCGTCGACGCGGCCGTCGATGCCGCGCCCGCGTGCCCCGCCGGCTACGTCTCGCTCTCGCCCGCGAACGGCCACTTCTACCGGCTGGTCGGAAACCCGGCCGGCTGGACGAACCAGCGCGCCCTCTGCGGGAACGAGCCGGCGAACGTCTACCTCGCGGTTCCCGACGATGACGCCGAGCTGGCCGCACTCGTCGCGCTCGCGTCGGCGGACATCTGGGTCGGACTCTCCGACGCCGCCGACGAAGGCATGTTCGTCACCGTGCGCGGCCTGCCGGCCACGTTCAGCCCGTGGGCTCCGGACGAACCGGACAACGACGGCAATCAGGACTGCGTACTCGCGCAAGCGGCGACGGGCCGCCTCGCGACCTCGGTCTGCGGAGCGCCGGTCGCGGCGGTCTGCGAGTGCGAGCCCTGATCGTCCTAGCGGGGCGCGGGCGAGACGTGGGCAACATCGGTCGCGATGGGAGGGATCATGATGATCACACCGGCGCCGCCCCCGCCGCCCCCGCCGCCGTCGTTGCCTGTCGCGGCCGCCGGGGTCTGTCCGTCCGTGATGGAGCCGAAGGCACCGTTGCCGCCCCGCGCTCCGCTGCCACCGCCCGCCCCGCC
>JALHPV010000331.1 GCA_022842285.1 Kofleriaceae bacterium | reverse complement strand
ACACCTCGGGATCGATCGAGCTCTCCTCGTAGTTCTGCGGCCCGTCGAGGATCGTGATGGTGCCGCGGGTCAGCGGGAAGGTCTCGTAGATCTCGCCGAGGCTCTGCTTGTGGAGTCCACCGCCGGCGAGCTGGCCGGCTTCGAACGTGACGGTCGTGCCGGGGACGAGGTGCGTGTTCAGGAACGTGACCTCGGCCGCGGGCAAGACCTCGGTGCTGAGGCGAAGGTCCGCGTCGAAGTCGCCGTCGGGGACATTGGCGTCGAGGACCAGCCGGAAGAACTGGTAGTCGGGGCGGTCGATGGCGAACGCCCCGGCGTCCTTGCCGCACAGCTCGGCGAGATCGAGGGTCCCGTCCATGCCTTCGTCGTACTTCGTCAGCAAAGGGTCGCCGCCCGCGCGCGACTGGATCCGGATCTCGCCGCAGAGGTCGGGGGCGCACGCGGCCACCGACAGCAGCGTCACGACAAGGAGCTTCATGGCTAAACGGAGATGATAGCCGAGGTCGAGATCGTCGTACCAGGCGTCAACTCGTGCGCCGCGAGGATCGTCACGGTCGGCAGCTCGGGCTCGAGCAGCGTCCGCAGGTGCCGGCGGATGTCGCTCGACGCGAGGATGACGGCGGGCTCGGCCCCCGTTCGGGCGCGGACGGCGGTCACGATGTCCTGCGCGATGGCGGGCTCGAGCGCGAGGATCGAGGTCCCGTCGCGGCGATCGACCGCGCTGCGGACCGCGTCCTCGATCATGGGATCGACGGTGAAGACGGCGAGCTGCCCCTTCGGCGCGAAGCGCGCACTGATCTGGCGCCGCAGGTGACCGCGCAGGTGCTCGACGAGCGCGGCCGGCTGCTTCACCAGATCGCCGGGGGTGGCGGCGATCGCCTCGAGAATGGCGGCGAGGTCGGTGATCGGGACGCCCTCGCGCACGAGGCCACGCAGGACCTCGGTGAGCGCCGGCAACGTGATCACGCGCGGCACGACCTCCTTCACCAGCACGGGCGAGCGCGCCGCCGTCTTGTCGACGAGGGCGGCCACGCGATCCACGCCGAGGAGGTCGGGGGCGAGCGGGGTCAAGGCGCCGGGCAGGGCGGCACGGAGCTCGGCGAGGGATGCGGCGGAGAGGTATGCGCTCGGCGTCCCGTCGACGACGATCGCGATGTCCGTGGTGTCAACCGCTTCGAGACCGAGCGGTCCGAGCACGACGCCGGTGGTCGTGGCGAGCTCTTCCCGCACGGCGGCGAGGGCGGCATGGAGGGCGCCCGGATCACGGGCGAGGGCCAGGTGCAGATCCTTCCCGATGCGCAGGACGACCCGCGAGCCACGCGCGAGGTTGGCGCCCGGCTCCGCGAGGTCCGCGCGGGTACCAGGCCGGGCGGCATGGAGGGCGATGGCGCCGCCGGCGGCGAGCACCCCCAGCACGAGGAACGGTACAAGCGGCATCCCCGGCACGAGGCCCAGCGCGGCGAGCAGGATGGCCACCGCCACGAGCACGCGGGGCTGGCCGGCGAGCTGCGATCCGAGGTCATCGCCGATGGGCCGGTCGCCCGTCGACGCCACGCGCGTGACGAGGAGGCCCGAGGCGATGGCGACGATGAGCGACGGGATCTGGGACACGAGGCCCTCTCCGATCGACAGGAGCGAGTAGGTGCGCATCGCCTCGCCGGCGGAGAGCCCACGCGAGCCCACGCCGATGACGAGGCCGCCGACCAGGTTGATCAGCACGATGACGATCGCGGCGATCGCGTCGCCCTTCACGAAGCGCATCGCGCCGTCCATCGCCCCATAGAGCTGCGACTCGCGCTCGAGGTCCGCGCGGCGCTGGCGGGCCGTCTCCGCATCGATCGTGCCCGCGCGCAGATCGGCGTCGATCGCCATCTGCTTGCCGGGCAGCGCATCGAGCGCGAAGCGGGCCGCGACCTCGGCGACGCGCTCGGCACCGCGCGAGACCACCACGAGCTGGACGACGGTGATCACGGCGAACACCACGAGGCCCACGACGAGATTGCCCGCCACGACCGAGCTCCCGAACGCGGCGACGACGTCACCGGCATCGGCCTCGGCGAGGATGAGTCGGGTCGCCGAGACCTCCAGGCCGACCCGGAACAGGGTCGCGACCACGAGCAGCGTCGGGAACGACACGAACTGCAACGGTCGGGGCGAGAACACCGCCGCCATGAGCAGCGCCACCGCGGACGCGATGTTCGCCACGAGCAGGAGGTCGAGCAGCGGCCTCGGCAGCGGAACGATCAACATCGCCACCACGGCGACGACAAGCGCCGCGATGACGATCTCGGGGGTGCGCAGCCTCATAGAAGCACCTCGGCCCACGAGCCTGCCGCGAGCCTCATATTGGCTCGACTTCTTCCAGCTCGGATGGATCGAGCTCGATGGCGTCGTCGGCGACGCTGTCCGCGGGGCCGCCGAGCTGGCGCACCAGCGACAGGTGGATCTGGCTGCGGATCATGCGCAGCACGCTCTCGAGCTCGGCGGCGGGTAGCTTGAGGCGCGCGCGCAGCGTCTCGAGCGTCTGCTTCACGAGCTGCTCCTTGGCCTTCTCGAGCCAGCGAAACGCCGTCACGCGGTGCACGCGGTAGATGGCGCCGATCTCGTCGATGTTGAGGCCGTCGACGTGGTGGTAGCGCAGGAGCGTCTGCTCGCGCGCGCCGAGCTGGGCGAGAGCGTCGCCGAAGGCCTGCTTGAACTCGGACGAGTACGTCCGCTTCATGTAGTCGACCTCGGGATCATCCGAGGCGATGGCGTTGTTGGCGATGAGCTGCTCGTCGTCGACGAGGATCTCGCGCTTGCCCTTGCGCATGTCGTTCAGACACGTCCGCACCGCGACCGATCGCACCCAGCGCCGCAGGTCACCGCGCCCGCCGTACTCGCTGATCTTGCCGACGCCGCCCGCGTCGTTGCTCACGAACAGGCGCTGCCGTACGAGCTGCTTCACGTCCGCGAGGCGCGCCGGCGTGATGCGCATGCGAGCCAGCGCGATGTCGACCTCGCGCATGTAGTCGCGATCGAAGGCGGCCACCGCGCCCGGGAGGCTCTTGGCGCAGGCCGTCGCCAGATAGAGGTCCGCGGGCCGCAGGCCATCGAGCGCCGCCTCGGCCAGCTCTGGCGTCATCTGCCGGCCCAGGAACGCAACGACATCGACAGGTTCGACGGCGAGGGCCGGCCACGCGGCGCGGCCCTCGGCGACGATCGTCCAGAGCCGGCGATCGAGATCGGGGACCGCACCGAGTGCTCCCCGGACGTCCGGCGGTGCGGCGTCGAGGAACGGGCGCACCAGAGACGGCGAGGTCGTCACGTGGCGGCATTATAAGCTACGATTTCGGAAGGCATGGAGCCGAACCGCAAGGTCCGGAAACAGGGACTCGAGCACTTCATCAAGTTCGTGCGCGAGTTGCCCTCGCCGTCGCCCCAGGCGATGTTCAAGGCGCTCTCCGACTACGGGTACCGGGGCCAGGACCACGCTCGGCGGGCCCTTGCGCTGATGGCCTACCGGCACATCCGCCGCGTGAAACGGATCTACGTCGAAGGGATCGACCGCGCGGAGCTCCCCCGGAAGTCGAACTTCCTTTGCGTGGGGCCGACCGGCTCGGGCAAGACGTTCCTCGTCGAGACCCTGTTCGGCAAGATCCTGAAGCTGCCCACGGCGCTCGTCGACATCACGACGTACAGCGAGACCGGCTACGTCGGCCAGGATCCGTCGACGATCCTGACGCGCCTCCTCCACGCCGCCGACGAGAACCCCATGCTCGCGTCGATCGGCATCGTCTGCCTCGACGAGTTCGACAAGATCGCGTCGGGGCAGAACAACGCGATCTTCGCCGGCGCCGGCACCACGAAGGACGTCACCGGCATGGGCGTCCAGCGCGAGCTCCTGAAGATGCTCGAAGCGAGCGAGGTCGTCGTGCCGCTCGACTTGACGCACAGCTCGTACGCCGACCACGTGGTGATGTCGACGGCGGACATCGCGTTCATCGCCGCCGGCGCGTTCTCCGGCTTCCAGCAGATCGCGCACCGGCGCGCGATGCGCGACCAGATCGGCTTTGGCCGCGACCAGGCGGGGGCGGGGGTCGATCCCGATGCCATCGCGGTCGACTTCTCCGCCGAGCAGGTCGAGAACGTCGCCAACTTCCAGAGCTACGGCTTTCTCCCCGAGCTGGTGGCGCGCTTCACCCGGGTCGTTCCGTTCAAGGCCCTCGACGCGGGGACGCTGAAGGACATCCTCCGCACCGACGTCATCCAGCGCATGACCAAGGAGTTCAAGCTCGAGGGCTACGACCTCGCGATCGACGAGGCCGTGCTCGACCATATCGTCGACGATGCGCTCGATCGCGAGACCGGCGCCCGCGGCCTGGCGTCGACGCTCACGCGCGCGCTCGAGGAGGTCGCCTTCGGGGCGTTCGGCATCGATCGCGCCGGCGTCGTCCACGTGAAGCTCCGCGACGACGCCATCGCTGTCGACATCGAATAGGTCACCGCCGCAGGTGGGCGCCCCACGGAGCGTCGTACAGGAGGGCGTTGGCTCGCTTCACGAGCGCGCGATCGAGCGAGCCGTCGAGCGCCGCGGAGAAGGCGGCGGCCAGCTCGCCGGCGGTGGCGAAGCGATGTACGGGTGACTTCGCGATCGCGATGGCGATCACGGCCTCGATCGCGGGCGCGACCGGAGCGCGCTTGCTGGGCTGCACGGGGACGCGAAACACGACCTCTTGCAGCATCTGCGGGACGTCACCGCCGACGACGGCGGGCACCCCGGTGACGAGGCGGTAGAGGACAATGCCGAGCGAGTAGACGTCGCTGCGCGCGTCGACCGGCTTGCCTTGCGCCTGCTCGGGCGCCATGTACGCGGGCGTGCCGACGACCTGGCCGTGCGTGAGCGTGCCATCGCCGTCGCGCCACTTCGAAGCCCCGAAGTCGAGGAGCTTCCACACGCGCGTCGCGCCCTCCCCGATGGCGTAGATGTTCGAGGGCTTCAGGTCGCGATGGATGATGCCGGCGCGGTGCGCGGTGTCGAGGCCCCGCGCGACCTGCTGCACGATCTGCTCGACCTCGTCGATGGGGAGTACGGGGACCTTCTTCAGGAGCTCGCCGAGATCGCGGCCGGTGAGGCGCTCCATCACGATGTACGGGAGCAGCGCGTCGGGGGGCGCGACCGCGATGACACGTACGACGTGCTCCGAGGCCAGCTCGGAGACGATGGCTGACTCGCGCAAGAACCGTTCGCGCGCCGTCTGGTTCGAGAGGAGGTGCGGCGCGAGGAGCTTCATTGCGTAGAGCTCCGGATCCCCCGCCTTCTGCGCGGCGTAGATCTCTCCCATCGCCCCGCGGCCGAGCACCTCGCCGAGGTGGAAGCCATCGATCGTCTGATCGCTGAAGCGACCCGCACCGCCCTGACCCGCGGCCCGTGCGGCCTTCGCATCGGCCTGGGCCTCGGCGAGCAGCGCCTCGCGCCGTGCGAGCTCGAGCAGCGTCTGGTTGTGCTGGTCGAGGATCTCGGCGCCCCGCGCGCGTGCCTGCCGTCCCGCGACCATCGCGCCGACGCAGATGCCCTGGACGAGGCCCAGGGCAACGAACTGCACCCAGACCGGCGCGAAGTCCGGTACGGGCTGGACGAGACCACGCTCCTCGATCACGCCGAGGATGGTGAGCGCCCCGAACACGCCCTGGGTGACGACGAGGACCGTCGTGCCGACGAACGCTTCGCGCCGCGTGGCCATGCCGGCCACGATGTAGAGGGTGAGCGGGACGAGCGCGCAGTACGCCGAGAACAAGCCCCAGAAGTGGAAGCCGGTGAGCAGCACCCCGATCTGCGCGTACGCGACGTAGCTCGCGATCGGGCGCGAGAACCGCCACGCGCAGAAGCCGGCCATGAGGGCCGCCGCGAGCAGTGCGCCGACGTGGATCTTGGTCGCGAGCGGATCGCCCGGCAGCACGACGACGATGCCGGCCGTCACGGCGGCCGAGGCCGCGATGCCCATGAGGAGGCCGCGCGTGCGGTTCAGGGCGAGGGCGGCGATCGCCTCCTCGCTGTGCACGCTCGTGCTGGTCGAGGTCCGCGAGGTCACGCCCGGGTGGGTGCGCGGCAGCCGATCCATCACCGTCGGCGTCTCCCCACTCACCTCCGCGAGTATATGCGAGGGCGCCGGTCAGAGGCCGCAGGCGAGCGGGAAGGACCCACTCCCCCCGCCGCTGCTCGTCCAGCGCGCGGTGTCGGTGCCGTCGAGCTCGATGGTGATGACGCGACCACGAATCGTGGTGCGGCTGATCGATCCGGTCGGGCACTCGTCGATGCAGCGCATGACGTCCGCCGTCGTCGACCGGGCGACGTCGCCAGTGGAGGTGGACCAGGCGCCGTCCACGGTCACGCACGTCGAGGTCCAGGCCACGGTGTAGTCGCCCACGTGCTCGAACGAGCGACCGAGGGGCCCGACGCCCTGGCTCGTCGTCGACACGGCGAGGTTGCCCGGCGTGTACGTGGCGGTGGACGCGATGTCGAGCACGGCGTCGCCGATCTGGAAGTCCGTCGCGCTGGCGTCCGCGACGATCGCTCCCCCGGCGCCCACGCGTAGCGAGAGCGTGAGCGTGCCATCGACCGCGCGCAGACCGCGGGGCCCGGTGCAGCCCGAGTAGGCGATCGTGACCGTGTTGCCGCTGCTCGTTCCGACCGCGCAGCCAGCGGGCTGGAACCGCTGGCCGGCAGCCGCGGCGATCATCGCGGCGACGTCTTCGATGGCCGCCGGCGCGACGGTGTTGGTGGCGCCTTCGAGCGAGGCCGCGAGGAGCGAGCCCTCGGCGTTGCCGACGGTGGCCGAATCGACCGCGGTCTCCGCGATCGCGACGTCGGTGTCTTCGCGCCGGTTACACGCCGCGAGCGTGGTGACAAGAGAGAGGAAGAGAAGCGATTTGCTGGGCATGCCAGGACTCATGAGCACGTGGCGCGCCACCGTAAACCTGCTGGTTGCGTCGACAGTGGACCCTCGAGGTACCAGCGCGATTCGGCGCCCAGGCGCGGCTGGAATCTCCAGGTACCAGCGGCTCTACACTGCGTGTGGGATCGGGCCACACGGGGGATAACTACTCGAAACCGCTGGGGACCTGCCCAGCGTTCGCGATTCGGAAACGCGCGCTCCGAACTCCGCGGGTACTCGGACGCGCCCGCGCGCAGTACGAGCGTGGCCGAAGACGCCATGAAGACGCTCCGCATCGACCGCACCGAGACCGTCCTGACCGTCACGATCGATCGTCCGGACACGTGTAACGCGCTCTCCGATGTCGTGCTGCGCGAGCTCGTCGATGTCTTCGGCAAGCTCGGGCACGGCGAGGTGCGCGGGGTCATCCTCACCGGCGCGGGCGATCGGGCCTTCGTCGCCGGCGCCGACATCGCAGTGATGGCGGGCCTCTCCGTGTCCGCGGGCGCCGCCTTCTGTCGCCTCGGGCAGGAGGTCACCGAGCTCATCGAGTCCGCGCCCGTGCCCGTCATCGCGGCCGTGAACGGCTACGCGCTCGGGGGCGGCTGTGACCTCGTGCTGGCGTGCGACTACATCCTCGCGACGGAGACCGCGACCTTCGGTCAGCCAGCGGTCAGCCTGGGGCTCATCCCCGGCTTTGGCGGCTGCGTGCGGCTCCTGCAGCGCGTTGGTCCCGGCCGCGCCAAGGAGCTCA
>JALHPV010000330.1 GCA_022842285.1 Kofleriaceae bacterium | reverse complement strand
CGGGATCGAGACCGGGCAGGGCACCGACACGATCGTGGTCGGGACCGCCGCCGTCGACGGGAACCTGACCGTCACGGTCGAGGTCGGCGGGTTCGCGCCCGAGTGCAGCACGTCCGCGTCGACGACCACACACGTGATGTAGTAGGGTTGGCTCGTGTCCGGCGACCACAAATCTCCGCCTCAGACGTACGTCCTCCACACGTTCGGGATCGCCGTCGTCATGATCATCGCGATGGTGCTGTTCCTGAAGTCGCAGTGGGGCCACTAGTCCTTCGACCGTGGGCTTGAGGAGCTCGGCGAGCGGCCCGCCGCCCCGCTCACGGCCTCGATTGCAGTGCCGCCTGGATGGCGCTGCTCGCTGTATCGCTACCGGGCGGCCACGCCGGGGATCGCGCGCGTATCGTAGTTGCCGGTCTTGAAGTCATCCGACGCCAGGACGGCGATGTGCATCGGGATCGTGGTCTGGACGCCCTGGATCTCGAAGGCCCGTAGCGCGGCGATCATCTTCGCGATGGCATCGTCGCGATCCGTGCCGGAGACGATGAGCTTCGCGAGGAGCGAGTCGTAGAACGGCGGGACGACGTAGCCCGCTTCCACGTGTGTGTCGACGCGGATGCCGGCACCCGACGGAGGCGACCAGGTGGCGATGGTGCCGGGGCACGGCTTGAAGTTCTGCGCCGGATCCTCGGCGTTGATGCGGCACTCGATGACGTGACCGCGGAACGGAATCTGGTCCTGCGTCCACGGGAGCGGGGCCCCGGCGGCGATCTTGATCTGCGCGATGACGAGATCGAGGCCCGTGCGCTCCTCGCTCACGGTGTGCTCGACCTGCAGGCGGCAGTTGAGCTCCATGAAGCGGAGCACGTTGGCCTCCGGATCGTAGAGGAGCTCCATCGTCCCGGCGCCGACGTAGCCCACCGAGGCCGCGGCGCGGGCGGCGAGCGCGGTGGTGGAAGCGCGGAGCTCGTCGGAGATGACGGGGCAGGGGCTCTCCTCGATGAGCTTCTGGTGATTGCGCTGCACCGTGCAGTCGCGCTCGCCGAGGTGGACCGCGCGGCCGTACTTGTCCGCGCAGATCTGGATCTCGACGTGGCGGCCCGCCTCCATGAGCTTCTCGAGAAAGACGCGGTCGCCACCGAATGCCGCGCGGGCCTCGGCCTGGGCCTCGCTGTACGCGGTCTCGACCTCGGCGGCCGAGCGCGCGATGCGCATGCCACGCCCGCCGCCGCCGTTCTCGGCCTTGAAGAGGACGGGGAAGCCGACCTCGGCCGCGACGCGCTTGGCGTCCTCGACGCCCGCGAGGACGCCGGGGCTACCGGGGATCACGTGCATGCCGGCGGCTCGCATCGCGGCCTTCGCGCGTGTCTTGCTGCCCATGAGGTCGGTCACGTGGGGCGGCGGGCCGATGAACGTCACGCCGTGCTGGGCACAGGTGGTCGCGAGGAGGGGGTTCTCGGAGAGGAAGCCCCAGCCAGGGTGCAGCGCCGAGCAGCGCGTCTGCACCGCGGCCTGCACGATGCGCTCGATGTCGAGATACGACTGCGCGGAGCGCGCCGGACCGAGGACAACGGTCTCGCGGTTGCGCGTGTACGGCGCGCCCTTGTCGGCTTCGCTGACGGCGAAGACCGGGACGATGCCGAGGGCATCGCACGCACGCGCGACGCGCACCGCGACCTCACCGCGATTGGCGATGAGGATCCTGTGGAACAGCGCGGGCGGCAACTCAGCCCAGCTTGAGCAGGCAGGCGTCGGCGCTCGAGACTTCGAACTTGCCGGGAGCCTCGATCTCGACGCTCGTGGCCACGCCGTTGTCGAACGTGATGACGCCACGCTTGCAGCGACCGCCCATGTGAGCCGCGGTGAGGTCGAGCTCGATGCCGAGGGCCTTGGAGAAGGCGCCCGAGCCGTCGGCGAGCATGACGATCTTGCCGAGGGCGCCGTGCTGCTCCGCCCACGCCTTCATGACCCACGCGTCGTTGACGGAGAGGCACGCGACGATGTCGATGCCCTTCGCCTTCAGCTCGGGGAGCTTCTCGACGTAGCCCGGCAGGTGCTTCTGCGAGCACGTCGGGGTGAACGCGCCGGGGAGCGCGAACATCACGACCTTCTTCCCGGCGAACAGCTGCGCCGGGTCGATATCGGCCCCGCCCTCGGGGGTGGCCTGCTTGATGGTGACGGAGGGGACTTTCTCGCCGACTGCGATCATGTCCGATCCGATACCATGGGCGCCAGCCGCGTTGGGCGCCGCGGGCGCGGTGCTTCCTCGGGACGGGGCAGCGGGAGCGGCAGGCCGAGCAAGAGCTTCACTGCGACCGACGCGCAGGTCATCCCGAACACCGACGGCACGAACGCGACCGAGCCCTCGACCCGATTCTTCTTCTCGCAGTCGTTCATCCCGTTTTCGCCGCCGGGGCACACACACTCGAAGCCATCGGTGTCGTAGCCCAGCTCCTGGGGCGAGGTCGGCAGCTCCTCGGAGAACACGGCCCACACGCCCATGTGCTTCGTACAATCGAGGTCGTGCTTGCGCCGCAGCGTCCGGCGCAGGTCGCGCGCGAACGGATCGACCCGCGTCTCGGACAGGTCGCCGATGCGTACCGCCGTCGGATCGAGGCGCGCGGCCGCGCCCATCGCCGATACGAGGCGCAGCCTCTCGCGCACGCAGGTCGCGATGAGGTGCATCTTGGCCGCCATGTTGTCGATGGCGTCGATGATGACATCGGGCTCGGGGACGAGCAGGCGTGCCGACGTCTCGGCGCTGTAGAACTCGGCCCGCGTCTCGATGATCGCATCGGGGTTGATCAGCCGTAGCCGCTCCGCCATCACGTTGACCTTGCTCTTCCCGAGCGTGCCCTTCATCGCGTGGAGCTGCCGGTTGACGTTCGTCACGCAGATCCGGTCGTAGTCGACGAGGATCACGCGCCCGACGCCGCTGCGCACGAGGCCCTCCGCCGCGAACGAGCCGACGCCCCCGACGCCGAACACCGTCACGGTGGACGCCGCGAGCTTCTCGACGCCGCGGTCCCCCAGCAGCCGAGCAGTGCGGTCGAAGCGGCGGTGCGGCATGGTGGGACTAGAAATCAAGTCGGACATGATTTCTGCGCAAATCGCGCAAAAAACATGTCGGACTTGGTCAGGCGTGCCACGCGCGGAAGACGCGTCGGGCGTTGGCGGCGGTGAGCGCGGCGATCGCCTCGATGGTCTCGCCACGGGCGGAGGCGAGTCCCGCGATCACCGCAGGCAAGAACGCCGGCTCGGAGCGGCCGCCGCGATGGGGCACCGGCGACTGATCGGGCGCATCGGTCTCGGCGAGGAGCAGATCCGCGGGGATCGCGCGGGCCGCCTCGACGGGGCGGCGGGCATTGGGATACGTGACCGGACCGGCGAGCGAGAAGGCGAGGCCGAGGTCCGCGTACGGTCCGACGAGGTCGGCGCCGCCGGAGTAGCTGTGGAGCACACCACCGACGTCGCCAATTCGCTCCTCGCGCAGGATCCGCGGGGCGGCATCGTGAGCACGCAGGACGTGGATGACCAGCGGTAGGCGCAGGGCCCGGGCCGCCCGGACATGGGCCCGTAGCACGGCGATCTGCGTCTCCAGCTCGCCCGTCGCGGCGTCGAGCCCGCACTCGCCGATGGCGATGATGCCGGGTCGATCATCGGCGGCCTGCCGGAGGGCCTCGGCGAGGCGCTCGATGTCGACCGGCCCCGTCACCTCGTCGGGGACGACCTGCGGATGGATGCCAAGGGCGCCGCGCACCCCGGCCGCAGCGTGCTCGGTGCAGAGCTCGACGAGGGCGTCCCAGGTGCGGGGCCGGACCGCAGGCACGAGCATGCCCGTCACGCCAGCGGCGGTGGCGCGAGTAATTGTCGCCGCGCGGTCGTCCGCGAAGGCTTCCAGGTCGAGGTGGCAATGCGTGTCGATCACGCTCGGCGTAGGATCCCAGAGAATGCGGGGGTTCTGGGAGCGCTTGGTCAGCTGGTATCGCACCAGTGACTCGGCCGCGTCGCACTGGGTGCGGGCGGCCTACGAGGCCCTCCTGGGCGAGATGCCCATCCTGGCCGGCGGGACGGCGCTGTTCGCGATCTTCTCGCTGATCCCCACGCTCGCCGCGGCCGTCGCGATCTACGGGATCGCCAAGGACCCGAACGAGATCAAGGAGCACCTGAACGGTCTCGAGACCGTGGTGCCGAAGCAGGTCGTGACGTTCTTGCGCGATCAGCTCGAGCGCCAGGCGCTGCAGAGCAAGCGCGAGATCGGGCTCGCCCTCGGGGTCACCGTCGCGCTCTCCACGTGGTCGGCCCGGAGCGCGGCGCGGGCGCTGATCGACTCGCTGAACCGGGCGTACCGGGTGCGCGAGATGCGGCGCACCTGGCAGAAGCTGCTCGTCACGATCGCGATGGGCGCGGTGACGATCTTTGGCGTGCTCGTCGTGCTCGGTGTGGTCGTGGCGTTCCCCGCGATCTGGGCCGCCTTCTCGCTGCCGGGCTACGAGCTCGTGGAGATGGTGCGGTGGCCGGTGCTCATCGCCGTCGTGTTCTCGGCGCTGATGCTCCTGTACCGCTACGCGCCGTCCCCGCGGCCGATGGGCGACAACCGCCATCTGTGGGAGGGCGCGCTCACCGCGACGGTGATGCTGCTGCTTGTCTCCATCGGCCTGTCGCTGTGGGTCTCGAACTTCGCCAAGTACGACGTCTGGTACGGCGCGTTCGGCAGCGCGGTCGTCTTGCTGCTCTGGTTCTACCTCGCCGTGATCTCGCTGGTCGTGGGCGGGTTCGTGAACGCAGAACTGGAGCGCAAGTCCGGCGCTCCAAGTCCCGATCGCTCGATGTACTGAGCTGGCGCCTTACATCTTCGCGCCGTTGAACTTCGCCTGGCCGAGCGCCGCCGGGGTGCCGGCGTACTGCATGTCACCGGCCCACGTGCCCGTCAGGATGGAGTCCATCTTGCCGTCGCGGTTCGTGTCGACGCCGCGCGCCGTGCCGGCGAGGCCGAAGGTGAGCGCGTTGCCGTCGATGTTGTCGAGCGCGCCGTAGAGGGCGTTCGAGGCGAGCGCGAGGCCCGTGTTGCAGGCGCTCTCGAAGGTGCTCGCCGAGCCGAAGCCGATCGCGTCGTAGATGTACGCGCCGACAGCCTCGCAGTTGACCGCGCCGACCAGGATGTCCTCGACGTTCGACGCCGAGGGGTCGATGAACGGGATGATCGCGTTGTCGAGGGCGAGGCGGAGGACCTTGCCGTAGGACAGGCCGACCTGGTGCTGGCTGATGGAGAGCTTGCCCGCCTGGTCGAGGCCGACGGTGAGGTTCGTGATCTCCACGTTCTCCATGCCGTAGTCCACGAACGGGAACTCGAGGTCGACGTTGTCCACCTTGAAGTGGAGGCCGGTCACGGTCTTCGTGGCCTGGCCGTTGGACGAGATGGCGAGCGTCTCGACGGTGCCGAAGTGGCGCGCGACCTGACCGAAGGCATCGCCCATGTTCACGACGCGCTCGAGGAGCTCGGGGGCGACCTCGAGGAGGCGGTCGTTGAGGTAGCCCGTGACGAACGGGGCGGAGTCAGCGAGGAAGTCCTTCACCGAGCCGTTCGGGAGGGCCTCGATGACCTTCTCGACGATGAACTTGGCCGGGTCATCCGGGTCGTCCGTCGCGAGGATGAAGTAGTTCGCGATCTCACCGGCGGTGCCGGGGACGTTGGTGGCGAGGTCGAAGTCGCTCTGCACGCGGAACGTGCCTTCGGGCGTCAGCGGGACCGGCTGCTCGTCGGGATCCGACGGGTCATCGGGATCCGACGGGTCATCGGGGTAGGTCTCGTCCGGCGCAGATGCTGCGCAACCAGAAGCGGCGAGAAGGGCGGTGAACAGGACGGCTGAGGTGGTGCGCATGATGCGAATCCGTAGTGCAGCGCATGTGCCATCGTGGGCAGTTGATCGATCAAGACGTTAGGGGCCGGACGGCAACTGTCGTGGTCAGGACTGCGAGGCGACAGTGGGGACGAGAATTCCCTCGACGTGTCGCACGCGCGATTCCTCGTCGAGTGGGCGGCTGCCGAGTCCGAAAAAAAAACCGGCCGGAGCAGAATTGCTCCGGCCGGCCAGCCATCCTCGACGTCACAGGCTCACCACCTGCTTCGCCGAACCGTTGCGTGCGCTTACATGCGCTCGCCGAAGAACTTCGCCTCGCCCAGCGGCGCCGGCGAGCTGCCGTACGTCGCCGTGCCGCTCCACGTGCCCGTCTGGATCTTGTCGACCACGCGGTCGTTGTTCGTGTCGATGCCGCGCGCCTGGCCGCTCATGCCGAGGGACAGCGCCGTGCTGTCGATGGCCTGGATCTGGCCGTAGATGTAGTTCGCGCCGGCGTCGAGGCCCTGGCGGCATGCGTTCGCGTACGTCGAGGCGCTGCCGCCGAAGCCGATCTGGCTGGCGATGGCGTCGCGGACGTATTCACCGACGGTGTCGCAGTCGACGAGGTTGTTGAACAGCTCGCCGAGGTTGGTCGCGCCGTTCGAGACCATCGGGATGATGGCGCCGTCGAGGCCCATGCGGAGAACCGCGCCGTACGACACGTTCATCGTGTGCTCGCCGAGCGAGATCTTGCCCGTCTGGTCGAGGGCCACCGACACCTGCTCGGAGACCATGTCGCTCATGCCGTAGTCGGCGAAGAGGTGGTCACTCTCGACATTGTCGATCTTGAAGTGCGTGCCGATCACAGTGCGGGTCGACGTGTTGCCGTTCACCACCAGCGTCTCGTTCATGCCGAAGTTGCGGGCGATCTGACCGAAGTCGTCGCCGATCTGGACCATCGTGCCGACGAAGTCGGGGGCGAGCTCGAGGACGCGATCGTTCAGGTACCCCGCGACGAACGGCGCCGCGTTCTCGAGGACGTCCTTGAAGGTGCCGTCGTTCATCGAGTCGATGACACGGTCGAGGACCCACGCCATCGGATCGTCGCCATCGTCCGTCGCGTCGATGATCGAGTTCACGACCACGCCGACCTGACCGGGGAGGCTCCCCGCCATGTCGATATCGCTGCGCATGCGGTACGAGCCGTTCGCGTCGAGGGGCTCGACGCCCGGATCATCCGGGTCGCTCGGATCCGACGGATCGCTCGGGTCGCTGGGGTCGCTCGGGTCACCAGGGGCTTCCGCTGCACAGCCAGTGACCACCGAGCCGAGGGCGAGGGCGAGAGCAATCGTCAGATTCTTCGTGGGCAGCATGTCGACCCTTAGTGCAGCGGGTATGCCTGGATCGGCCTCCCAAGACCCGAGCGCTCACGGCCACTTACAGGATCTGGCAGATCGAGCTGCCAGGTCACTCACGCTTTCTGGAGCCGGCTGACCTCGTCGCACCCACGAGCACAGGAGGTCAGGTCTTGGCCGGAACCCGCTTGATCCACGCGACTTCCAGCTTGAACGGCCCGGCCTGCTTGTCGCCGAGCAGAAAGCCCACCGCGTTGACCTCGCCCGGCGTGACCGCGCCGGCATCCTTGATCACCTCACCAAACGACGTCGCCTCGAACTTGTCGAGTGGCACCGTCACCTCGATCCAGTGGTCCTGCTTGGTCGGAACGGCGACCCGGTAGGAGAAGGCCCGCATGCGATTGGCGACGTAGAGGTTCAGCGAGTACTCGCGCGTGACGATCGAGTCGCCGTCCACGAGCCCCAGCGCCTTCGGCTTGGTTCGCACCGAGGCGAAGCCGCCGTTGTTCTCGAGGGACAGCGTCCCGCTTCTTGTCAGCCGCAGCGGTCG
>JALHPV010000329.1 GCA_022842285.1 Kofleriaceae bacterium | reverse complement strand
TCCCACACCCAGAGGTCGGTCTGCGAGCGATTCGCCATCCGGTAGAACGGGTACGTGTGCCGGAAGGACTGCGTCTTCGACGCGAGGTACACGATCGGCAGGAACGCGAGGAACATCGCGCCGTAGATGCCGATGTGCTTGATGAAGCCCTTGGCAGAGACGTTGTAGTCGCGGATGCGCTCGCCGGGCAGCATGGCGATCACCGCCATCGGGATGAACACGTAGCCGACGACGCGCCAGCCCGACCACCAGGCGAAGCCCCACAGGTCGTAGAACTCGTCCTTGCGGTTGCCGGGGAACCAGCGCCGGAAGGTGTCGGAGCCGCCGATGTACTCCTGCACGGTGAGCACGACGCAGCAGGTGACGAGCACGGCGAGGACTTGCAGGCTCGTCTTGCCGCGATCCTCGTCGGAGCGGGGCGTCTCGGCGTCGATCGCGCGCCAGTGCCAGAGCGGATTGAGCCAGTCCTTCCAGGTGGACTTGGTACTCGCCGCAGGCCGCTCCGCCGACTTCGCCACGTCAGGGGCTCTTGGTCGCGGGCGCGGGAGCCGCCGCGGGTGCCGGGAGCTTCGCGATCACCTCGGCGGCCTTGCGCAGGCGCCGGCGCGTGATCTCCTTGCCGAGGACGCCCATGGTCTCGAACAGGCCGGGCGACGTGGTCCGCCCGGTCACCGCGACGCGCAGGAGCATGAAGGCGTGCTTCGTCTTCCAGCCGAGCGCGGTGACCCAGGCCTGGGTGACCTCGTCGAGGGTCTTGGCCTCCCAGCCCTCGCGCGCCTCGTACTTCTCGACGAGCTCGAGCACGGCCTTGGCGACCTCCTTCGGAGCAACATCGGGAATCGCGAAGTGGGTGGTCACGGCCGCGTAGTCGAGGTCGCCGGTGAAGAAGAACTCGGTGACCCCGATGAAGTCATCGAGGCGCTTGATGCGCTTGTGCGCGAGCGGCAGGAGCTTCAGCAAGAACTCCTTGTTGAACCGCCAGTCGATCAGCGCGTCGGCGAGCTGCTCGGTGGTGAGCTCGTGGATGTACTGCTCGTTGAGCCACGTGAGCTTCGCGAGATCGAAGACCGGGCCGCCGAGCGACATGCGCTTCCAGTCGAAGACGCTGATCATCTCGGCGAGCGTGAACTTCTCCCGGTCTCCGCCGAAGGACCAGCCCATCGTGCCGAGGAAGTTGAGGAGCGCCTGCGGGAGGATGCCGCTGTCCCGGTAGTAGTTGATCGAGACCGGGTGCTTGCGCTTGCTGATCTTCGACTTGTCGGTGTTGCGGAGCAGCGGCATGTGGAACCACTGCGGCTGCTCCCAGCCGAACGCCTCGTAGAGCAGCACGTGCTTCTGCGTCGACGAGATCCACTCCTCGGCGCGGATCACGTGCGTGATCTGCATCATGTGATCGTCGACGACGTTCGCGAGGTGGTAGGTCGGGAGGCCGTCGGACTTCAGGAGGACCTGGTCGTCGATCTCCTTCGCGTCGCGCGAGACCACGCCACGGAGCTGGTCCTGAAAGTCGATCGGGCCCGAGACCGGAACCTTCAGGCGGACGACACACGCCTCGCCCTGCGCGGCGCGGTTGCGGCTCTCGGCGGGATCGAGGTCGCGGCAGTGGCGGTCGTACCCGAGGGTGGCCTTCTCGGCCTGCTGCTGGATGCGCAGCTTGGCGAGGCGATCCTCGGTGCAGAAGCAGCGGTAGGCCTTGCCGGCATCGAGGAGCTTGCTGGCGGCGTCCTTGTAATGCTGCGAGCGCTCGGACTGGCGGTATGGGCCGTACGGGCCGCCGACGTCGGGGCCTTCGTCCCACGAGAGGCCGACCCAGCGGAGGGCGTCGTAGATCATCCGCTCGGAGTCGGACCGGGCGCGCGTCTGATCCGTGTCCTCGATGCGGAGGATGAACTTGCCGCCCGTGCTCTTGGCAAACGCGTAGTTGAAGAGCGCGATGTAGGCGGTGCCGACGTGCGGATCACCGGTCGGGGAAGGCGCGATGCGAACGCGCACGGGGCGGTCATTCGCCATGGTGGGACCTTCTAACATGGCGTGGTACCTTCGGGAAATGCTGGCCCACGCGCTCCTGGCGATGGTGGTCGAGGGTGAGGTGGTATCGACAACCTCTCGCTGGACGAGCGACCACTCGCGTATCGTCACGGAGGCCACGGTCCGAACGCCCGACGGCGACGTCATCGTCAGCCAGCTCGGCGGCAAGGTCGGGACCCTGGCCATGCGGGTGTTCCACGGCGACGAGCCCCTCGTGAACGGCATGCGGGTCGCGGTGACGGCCCACGCGGACATGGACACGAGCCTGCGGGCCCACCTCGTCGTCGATCGCGTGAAGGTGAACGCCTATCCGCTCGGCTTCGTGCGGACCGGGGTCACCGAGGGCGGCAAGTACCTCTTCTGGGAGGGCGGCTGCGTCTACGTGACGATCGACTCCAATGGGACGAAGGAGCTGCCCGGCGATACCGAGTTCGCCGTCGTCGAGGCCTCGATCGACGAGTGGAACCGCAACACGCAGTCCTGCTCCTACTTCCAGATCCTGGTCGACGAGCGCGAGGACGTCGAGGTCGGCACGGACATGAAGAACGTCATCAAGTTCCGCGACGCCACCTGGTGCCGCCCGGCGATCGCCGACGATCCGCAGCGCTGCTACTCGCCCGATGCGGCCGGCCTCACGACCGCGGTGTACGTCGACGATGCCTCGAGCGACCGCGATGGCGCGATCGTCGATGCGGACATCGAGCTCAACGGCGCCGGCGACCTCGACGGGGGCTTCGCCATCTCGCACATGGGGCTCACCCAAGGGGTTGGCAACTGCCTGTCCGACCTCGGCAACACGCTGACCCACGAGCTCGGCCACCTCCAGGGCATCGAGCACACCTGCCGCACCCGCGCCGACCCTCCCCGCGTGGACGACGAGGGCAACCCCGTGCCGTCGTGCGAGGCGTCGCTGGCGCCCGCGATCACGGAGGCGACCATGTACAACTTCGCCGAGTGCGGTGAGACGAAGAAGGCGACGCTGACCCAGGACGACATCGACGCCGTCTGTGAGGTCTATCGCCTGGCGGACGATCCGGGCTCCTGCGAGCGCGTCGACGAGTCGGGTTGTGGCTGCGCCTCGTCGGGGGAGATGCCGCTCCCCGCGGGCCTCTCCGCGGTCGGCTTCGCGTTTCTGGTGCTTCGGCGTAGGCGCGGTATCCTGCGTCCATGAGTGCCACGTGTCCGGGCTGCGGCATTGCGGTCGTCCCCGGCTACGTGCGCTGCCCGAAGTGCCACGCCCCGCTGGCCGGCGGCTCGCGGCGCATCCCCCTGGCGAGTGGCGGGACGGCCCTGCCCGAGGCGACTGGCCGGCCCTTCCCGGTCGTGCCGTCCCTGATCGCGGCCATCGTTGTCGTCGGCATCGGCATCTTCGTGGCGACCCGCGGCGGAAGCGAGCAGGCAAGCGCGGCCCCGGAGATCGAGGCCGTGGACGAGGCGGTCGTCGCTGCCCCCGACCCCGACCCGACGAGCCCCCCCGTGGCGGTCGCCGACCCCGATACCACCGGCCCGACCGCGCCCGACCCGCGCATCGTGGCCGCCGCGGTCGAGCGCGACCTGAAGCGGCAGAAGCTCTGGATGACGGTCTCGGTCACCGGGAACAGCCTCGAGATGCGGGGCAGCTCCTGCGCCGACCCTGCCCTGTCCTCGACGGTGATGGCGGCGGCCACCCGACTCCGCGCCGCGGGCCTGACCAAGCTCCGGTGCCTGGCTCAGGCCGGCTCCGTCGAGCTCGAGCGGGACCTGTAGCGCGGCGGGCGCGCTTGCGCCGGACCATATAGAAGCATGGCAGCGCTCGTCCTCGGCCCCACGCTCGACCTGACGTCACGCCCGACGCGGCTCGCGCTGTCGCCCGCCGCCACGCTCGCCGCTGCCATCGACTCCACGGGCGCCCTGCGAACGTGGCCCAGCGCCGACACGAAGCCGTCGTTGCGTCGACTCGCGTCGAAGCCCCGCGTCACCTGCATCGCCTTCGCGGACGAGTCGACGCTGGTTGCCGGGGATGAGAGCGGTGCCATCCGTGCCTGGGACGCCCCGACCGGGGAGCTTCGGTGGGAGGTGACGAGGCATCGCGGGGCCGTTCGCGGCGTGGCGGTGGTGGGAGCCGACCTGGCCTCGGTCGGGGTCGATGGACGGTTCGTGGTCGGCGCGCTCGGAACGTCCGGGGCACGCATCGACCTGAAGCGTCCGAAGCCGTTCACGGCGCTGGCGGTGATCGCCAACCGCCTCGTCGCGGCGGCGTCCGAGGCGCGGTCGCTGGTCGTCTTCAAGACTGACGGCGCCACGGCCGAGGAGGTGTGGTGTGACCGGTCGACGTACGCGCCGGCCGATGATGTTCATTTCGTCGATGACCGTACGCTGGTTGCGACGAAGCACACGCAGGCGACGCTGTGGGACCTGACGCTGCAGGGGCCAAGGTCCTCCGGCGGCAACAGCCACGTGGTCATCGCGGCCAGTGACCCGAGCTCGCGTCGCTTCGCGCTTGGCCGCAACACCGAGGTCGAGATCAAGGCGCTCTCGAGCTCTCCGCGTCCGGCGATCACGGGCCGTAGCCGTGCGGAGGTCGTGACCTCCCTGCGCACCAACTTCGAGGCCCTCCTGGCGTCGAACCCGCAGGTGCTCGATCACGTGGTCGTGACGTCGAAGGTGTCCGCGATCGCTCTTGCGGGAGACGTCCTCCTCGTGGGCACGGCGGCCAAGAAGATCCTGGTCTATCGGCGCGACGCCCGGAGGTCGTGAGTTGGCTCCCCGGGTGGTCGCCCCGTCGTGGGACCAGCCCGTGCGAGCGAGTCGTACGGTGCTCTCCGCGAGCTGACACAACTTGTCGCACACCGCGAGACGCAAGTCGTTGCTCGCCAGGGAGGGGGCGGCCCGCGGTCGCGGAGTTACCCGAGGCACGGTCGCTGCACGAAGCGGCGAGTGATGAGAAGAACTGCCCAACTTGCCCTGCTGGCGTTCGCGTTCGGCGCGACCGCATGCGCGCTCGATGACGAGCAAACGTCTACCGTCGAGATGGCTCTGTTCGACGGATGGACCCAAACCTACCGAGCCACGAACGGGTACTCGTACCGGATGACCTGCGGATCCGCGCAGGCGTACCTCGTGCCCGGAGAGCACGGGGTGGTGGTCGTGTGTCGAGGGAAGAACGAGATCGAGACCACGAAGCGAGAAGACTTCGAGGACATGGTCAAGAAGCTACGCGATGGGATGAACGAGGCCGCCCCCGAGCTCAACAAGCTGCTCGAGGCCGCCGCGAAGCCTGCCAAGCCTGCACTCAAGATCACGTGCAACTTTCCACCCGCGGCCGGCGACAAGCCGGGCGTCGATGTCACGAAGGTCCCGGAGAAGCCGAAAGCCTTTCCCGGCAGCGTCGACATGTGGCAGTTCGGGGACCTCGGCGGCTACTTCAATGACAAGGGGGTCGGAGTCTACGCGTACTACTTCGGGGAGGTCGATCCGAAGAGCGTCGGGCCGCTGGAGTTCCTTCCGAAGCCGACGTGGAAGAAGATCAGGTACCGCGCCGTCGCGGAGTGGACGTGCGTGATCACGGGGCAGTCCGACGCGTTCAACATGACCGAGATCCCGTCCTCGTACCCGGTCGACCTGAACTGCCCGTTCCCGACGACCACCGACAGTGCGAAGGCCGTGTCGTGCGAGAAGGCGTCGTCGGCGTCGGTCACGATGGGCGCGACCCTGACGGTGCCTGGGGGCTCGATGAGCACCCTGGTGAAGTTCGGCCAGGGCGTGACGTTCGGGATCGACTTCTCGCACGACGATCAGCCCGTGTTCTTGCGCGAGAGCAACACCACCAAGCTGCGCAAAGGCGCGAAGGTCACGATCAGCCTGAAGACCGCGGCCGTCCACTCACTCGAGCAACAGGTCTCGCTCGGTGGTGAGATCGAGTACAGCGGCTTCTCGATGACGAAGGGCGAGTCGCAGGAGCTGTCCGTCGGGCGCGGCGCGTCGAACTCGTTCGTGACCACGAAGGATCTCACCCACGAGGAGTTCAAGAAGGAGCTGTACAAGAAGTACGCACTCGTCGCCGGCCTGGGGGCGGTGGTCGCGTCGATGGACGACAATCAGGGCAAGGTCGACACGCTCCTCAAGCGCTCGGTGCGCTTCTATGGGCCGAAGCGGCGGGAGCGCGCGACGACGGCGGCGGGGTGCGATGTCTATCCGTTCGACGGGACCGCGATCGCGATCGGCGTCACCGATCCGACGCTGCGACAGGACAGCTTCGACTGCAGCGATGCGATCACCGACGATGATCGCGATGGCATCGACGATGGTGCCGACAACTGCCCTTCGGCCGTCAACGTCGACCAGCGCGACACCGATGGGGATGGGGTTGGGGACGAGTGCGATGCCGACGAGGATGGGGACCTCGTCCCCGACCTCACAGACACGTGCACGCTCGACGTCGACCCGGCGCAACTCGACTCCGATGGCGATGGCATCGGCGACGCCTGCGATCCGTGCCCCGGCTGCGCCGATCTCGATGGTGACGAGGTCGCGGATCCGCACGACAACTGTCTGCAGGTATCGAACGTCGATCAGCTCGACAGCGACAGCGATGGCGCGGGTGATGCGTGCGACCCGGATAACGACGGCGACGGTATCCCGGACCACAGTGATGATTGCCCGGGGCTCTGCGAGCCGACTCCGGATCCCGCGCCCGACTCCACCGCGCTCGTGACGATCGACGGGGAAGCCGCACGTCCGTAGGCGACGTCCCTCGGTGACCGTCGATCAGAAGGGCGCGTCGACGACCACCATCTCGTCGCTCTCGAAGTTGATCACCGCGTTGGCGATCTGGGTCACGAAGCCGCCCAGCGCCGCCAGGTCCCCCGGCTCACATGCGTACTGGAACGTGCGTGGCCCGACCTCGTCGAACCGCACGTGCAGCCGGACGATCGGCGCGTTCGCGCACGTGGTCATCGGGTCATCGGGGGTGTCGTAGGGCACATCCCCGACGAGGGCGTCGAGCCGCTGCCGGCCGACCGAGGTGAGGGTCCCGGTTCCGGTATCCGGCGTGGTGCGTGAGGTCACGATCAGCGCCGTGCCATCGAAGCTGAGCTCGTAGCCACACCACGGCGACTGCTGATCGCAGTCGCCGCCGCTGTTCTCGGCCAGCTCCATGTCGCCAGGGCCGGTCGCGGGTGGAGCGGGCTCGCTCGGTGGGGCTGGCGGAGGTGGCTCGCTCGGTTCCGTGCAGGAAGCCAGCAGCACGAGGACCATGCATCCAGAGCGCGTCATCGAGCGCGGAGCAAATCAGCCGCCCCCCGTGATTGCAAGCGCGATCGGCTGGCCCGCCTCGACGTGCGCCCAATCACGGGTCGATCGTGACCGCTATCGCGGGATCGAGGGCATAGCCGTGCTCGACCGTGAGCAACAGGTCGCGGAGCCCCAGCCGCCGCAGGGTCGATAGCGCGACGTGGATGCGGTTGATCGCGGCGTCGGCGCGGATGTGCTCGCCCGGCCAGCCCGCGGCGACCAGGGCGTCGAGGGCCACGGCCTCGCCCGGCGCATGGACGCGGCGCTCGGCCAGCACGGCCACGATTCGCCGCAGCGCGACCCGCTTGCCCAGCTCGATCTGGGTGCCATCGAGCACCACGTCGCCCGCGCGGGTCAGGCGGAAGCGTGGCTGCGGCACGCTGTCGCCAGCGACCAGGCGCGCGAAGAGCTGCGGGTCGTCTCCGGCGACCTGGTCGGCGATCGCGCGGGCCGCGGCGCTACACGTCGCCGACTCGACCCGGAGGCGCGCGATCTCGAGGACGGCGCGCAGCGATCGCTCGCGCCGACACCGCGCCTCCGCGGCCTCGGCCCGCACCAGCGCGGCGCTGG
>JALHPV010000328.1 GCA_022842285.1 Kofleriaceae bacterium | reverse complement strand
GTACGACGCCGATGCCGAGCGCCTGCGCCATCGGCAGGATCTCGACCTCGACCTGGCGCTTCACCAGGTTGTACATGGGCTGCACCGCGACCAGCGGGGCCCATGCCTTCAGCGCGCAGAGTCCGAGGGCATGAGCGATCTGCCAGGCGGCGAAGTTGCTGCACGCCGGGTAGAGGATCTTGCCGGCGCGCACCAGATCGTCGACGGCGCGGAGGGTCTCCGCGAGATCCGTCGCGTCGTCGAAGCGGTGCAGGTAGAACAGATCGATGCGGTCGGTCGCGAGGCGACGCAGGCTCGCCTCGACGGCCCGCACGAGGTGATAGCGCGAGGTCCCGCGCGCGTTGGCGTCCTTGCCCATCGGGAAGTACGCCTTGGTGGCGACGACGAGCTCGTCGCGCTCCTCGCGCATCAAGCGCCCAACGATCTCCTCGGAGCGGCCGTGGTTGTACACGTCGGCCGTATCGATGAAGTTCACGCCCGCATCACGCGCGGCGCGCCAGATCGCGCCGGCCGTCGCTTCGTCGGCGTCTCCACCGAACGACATCGTGCCGAGCGCGACCGTCGAGACCTTGACCCCGGTCTTGCCGAGGAAGCGCATGTCAGCGAACGAACGCGGCTTCGATCTTGGCGAGCACCTTCTCTTCGGTGCCCGAGACCTTGCCGAAGCCGAGGATGCCGCCCGCCGACGTCGCGACCATCTTCGCGAAGCCGACGATCTGGTTCTTCAGCACGCGGTTCTGCTCGTCATTGAGCTGACCCGCGAGCGCCTTGATGTAGCTCTCCCAGGCGTTGAACAGCTCCTCCGTCGGCTTGCGCGACAGCCACGACTGCAGGAGCTCGTAGCCGGGCGTGCCTTCCTCGAGGCTCTTGCCCTGCGCACCCTGGAGAATGGCGACGCGCTCGTTCTCCTGGATCTCGCCGTCGGCCCACGCGACGGAGACGAGCGGGACGAGCGACAGCGCGGCGATCGTGTTGGCCTTGAGGCCGAGCGACACCAGCTTGTCGAGCACCGCGTCGTCGGTCATGCCGGAGGCCTTGCGCAGCTCCTCGCGTGAGGTCTGCGTCTCCAGCTTCTCCTTCATCGCAGCGAGCTTCTGCTTGTCCTGCTTGTCGAAGAATTGATTCTCGAGCGCTCGGCCACGCTCTTCCAGGCTGTTGTCAGGCACGACGGTCTCCTAGGTGGTAACGGGCCAACCCTACAAAACTTCGTGACAAATAGGCAGCAAACCCGACGCTAGAAAATCGCTTGCCGGGCCGGCCGGGCGCGCGGTACGCAGGCCGCGTGAAGTACTTCCGAGCGTCGTCGATAGCCGCGCTCGCCGTGCTCGCGGGATGCGCGACCGGCCGGATGTCCTCCCCTGACGCCGATGAGCAGTCGGACGACGATTCGGATATGCAGCCGGATGGGTCGGACCAGACCGACGATGCCGACAGCACGGATCCGACCGATGCGCCGCCCCTGGACGCGGGAGTCGATGGCCGCCCCGACGCGCCGCCCCAGGTGATCGACGCCGCGCCGGATGCCCCGCCCGCCGTGCAGGCCACGTCGCTCATCCTCTCCGAGGTCGCCCTGACCGGGAACCCGGCCGAGTTCATCGAGATCGCGAACCCGACCGACTCGGCGGTCAGCCTGTCGAACTACTACCTGTCCGACTCGGGCGAGTACTTCCGGCTCCCGGCCGGGGTGACCCTGACGACGTCGGACTTCATCGTGAAGTTCCCCGCGGGCGCCTCGATCGGCCCGCGGGCCGTGATCACGGTGGCGGTCTCCACCGCGGCCAACTTCATGACGGCCTACGGGGTCGCGCCGACGTACGCCATGGACGGCGGCACGATGATCCGGGTCGTCGGTACCAGCACCGCCACGCTGACCAACGACGGCGAGCCCATCATCCTCTTCCAGTGGGACGGCACGTCGGACCTCGTCCGCGACGTCGACATCCTGCTCGTCGGGATTCCGGGCGCGACGAACCTCCTCACGAACAAGAGCGGGGTCGCGATCGATGGCCCCGACGCGGACACCGCCACCTCCGCCTACCGCCCCGACGCGCGCACGATCCTCTCGCAGACCGGCATCCCCGGCATGTCGCAGTCGACGAAGCGCATCGCCGGCGAGGCCGGTCACGAGCAGCAGGGCGGGGGTGGCAACGGGATCGTCGGCGACGACGAGACCACCGAGGATACGCGGGTCACGTGGGACGCGACGTTCACGGTCGCGACGCCAGGCTCGGTGCCCGCGGCTCTCCTGCCCTGAGGTACCTGATGTAAGGTCCGGCGCGTGAGCCCGCGCCGCAGGAAGCGTTCCCGAACGCATCGGAGCGGGGTGCGCCTGTGGGGGGTGCCGATCGTGATCCTCGGCGGCATCGCGCTGCTCGGCTTCGCGCTCTTCTATCTCCTCGATCACCGCGGCAGCGGGGCGCCGGGCCTCACCCAGTTCGAGCCGAGCCTCATCTCGGACGCGCTCTCGGGCCTCGCCGGCATGACGGCCGCCGTCCTCGGCATCGTCATCACCGTCGTCTCCCTCCTCGTGCAGCTCACGTCCGAGCGCTACACCGGCGTCGCGCAGATGTTCTTGCGCGACCGGACCAACGTCCTCGTGATGGCCTACTACGTCGTCACGTGTGTGGTGGGCGTGTTCACCTCGCTCTCGCTCCGCGCAGGCTTCGCCCCCCGGGTCACCGTCATCGTCGTGATGATCGCGACCGTCGCGGGGCTCGTGATCATGCTGCCGTACTTCGCGTACGTGTTCCGCTTCCTCGAGCCGACGAACCTCGTCACGCGCATCCAGCGCGAGGCGGTTGGCGATGTCATGGCGGCCGCCACCGAGCAGGATGCGGGCGCCATCGTCGAGGGCCAGGCCCCGGCGATCAACGCGCTCGAAGAGCTCACGGATATCACCTCCAACTCGATCTCCGGGAAGGACAAGATCATCGCCAGCCGCGCCGTCGACGCGATCAAGGACCTCGTCGTCGGCTATCTCCAGGTGAAGTCGCGGGCGCAGCCCGCCTGGTTCGAGATCGGCGAGCGCATCAAGGACAATCCCGACTTCGTGGCCATGGACCCCGAGTCGCTGCGCGAGCTCGAGACGGATCGCACCTGGCTCGAGTGGAAGGCGCTCCGCCAGTACCTCGCCATCTCCGCCGAGGCGCAGAACGAGATGCCGGACATCAACTACCTGATCGCGATCGACACGCGCTACGTCGGCGAGGCCGCGCACGCTCGCGGTGATCGCGCTGTCGTCGACCTCGCGTTCCGGTTCATGAACAGCTACATGCGCGCCGCCCTGAACGCGCGCGCCGTCCGCACGGCGTACAACGTCCTGAATCAGTACCGTCTCCTCGTCGAGAGCATGGTGAAGGCGAACGCCGACGACATCGCGCTCGCCGGCGTGAAGCACATGATCTATTACGGCCGGACGAGCTACGACATGCAGCTCGGGTTCGTCACCGAGACGGTCGCGTACGACGTGTCGGCCCTCTGCGAGCTGGTGCATGGCCGCAAGGCGGGTAGCGGCCTCGATGACCAGATGCTCGGGATGCTCCTCGACCTCGATCAGCCGCTCCGCTTGAAGCGCCAGGAGACCGGCCTGCAAGGCATCCGCAAGGCGCAGGTCAAGCTCGCCTGCTACTACCTCGTGACGGGCGACCGTGGCCGGGCCCAGAAGATCGCCGACGACATGGCCGGCGAGGATCGCGCTCGCCTCCAGCTCATCCGCGAGCAGCTCGGCAAGGTCGAGTCGAAGGAGTTCTGGGAGATCATCGATCGCGGCCGCAACTTCGAGTACATGCCGCCCAAGCAGCGCGCGCAGCTCGATGCCTTCTTCGAGCTGCTGCCGGCCGAAGGCACGACGTAGCCATGGCGGACCTGCTCGGCACGATCACCTCGCCCACGGCGTCGCTGATCCTCGTCATCGTCGACGCGGCGGCCGCCCCGAGCTGGGTTCCCACCAAGCCCGCCGCCAACAAGGCCCAGTTCACCGGCCATCCGGCCGAGGTCATGCGCGGCCTCGCGACGGGCGACGACGTGACGCCCATCGACGTCGGTCCGAACAGCGGCTTTGCCTTCGAGCTCGAGGGCCGGTCCGGCCGGATCGACGCGTACCGCACACCGGCCGCACCACTCGTCCTGGCGGCTCCGCCGCGCGCGTGGTGGGCGGAACATCACGCCGAGCAGGACGTGGATGCGCTGTTCACGACGGCGCTCGCCGCCCACGACGATGCGACCGAGGTCGGCGAGCTCGAGCTGACGTCGGACCGCCTCCTCGCCGCGTACCTGTGGCTCGAGGCCATCGGGACGCCCGGCGAGCGCGGGCTGATCGTCGACCTCGGAGCCGGGCGGTATCGGCTTGCACGTCACGAGACGCCGGCGCCGTGGGACGACGAGCAGGTGCTGGTGATGATGTTCCTGCTGCCGGCCTGATACGGGCCGCGGCGGCCGTTACGCGAGCAGCGACTGGTGCGCATCGCGGAGCTTCGAGAGCTCGGCGAGGCCGCGGGCGCGCGCGGCGGGCATCGGCTCGGTCGCGCCAACCTCGACGCGCACCTCGTAGTAGCTCTTGAGCTTCGGCTCGGTGCCCGAGGGGCGCATGATCACGCGGCGGCCTCCGGCGAGCTTGAAGACGAGGACGTCGGACGGCGGCAGGCCACCTGTGCCCTGCGAGAGATCGACGATCGAGTCGATGGAGTGACCGGCGAGCTCGGTTGGCGGCGTCGCGCGGAACTTCGCCATCGCGGCACGAATCTCGGCGAGGCCGTCGGCCCCCGGTCGGGTGAGCGAGACCTGCTCGGTCACGAAGAGGCCGACGCGGCGATAGATGTCGTCGAGGTGCTCGAGGACGCTGCGCCCCTTCGCGCGGTTCCAGGCGGTGAGCTCGGCGAAGATCAGTGCTGCGGAGACGCCGTCCTTGTCGCGGACCAGCGGACCGACGCTGTAACCGAGGGCTTCCTCGTAGCCCATCACGAAGCGTCCGCCGTGCTCGCGCTCGTAGTCCATGGCCGCGTTGCCGATCCACTTGAAGCCGGTGAGGGTCTCCCGGTAGTCGGCGCCGGCGGCCGCAGCGAGAAAGCCGAGGAGCTGTGAGGACACGATCGTCGTGGCGACCATGCGCTTGTCGGAGGGACCGACGGTGAGCAAGTAGTCGGCGAGCAGCACACCGACCTGATCGCCGGAGAGCACGCGGTACCCGGCGCCGTCGGGCACGGCGCAGCACAGGCGATCGGCATCGGGGTCGTTGGCGAGCACGAGGTCCGCCTGCATCTCGGTGGCGAGAGCGAGGACCCGATCCATCGCGCCCTTCTCCTCGGGGTTGGGGAACGCGACGGTCGGGAACTCGCCGTCGGGCTCGCGCTGACTGGCTTCGCTCCTCACGTTCGGGAAGCCACCGCGCGCGAGGGCGGGCTCGACCGAGGCGGCCCCGACGCCGTGCAACGGCGTGTACGCGATGGCGAGTCCGCCGCCATCGAGCTGCGGCTGGGCGCGCAGCGCGATGACCTCGGCGAGGTAGCGGTCATGAAAGGCTTCGTCGAGATCGATCACGAGGCCCTGCGTGCGCAGCTCGGCGAGCTCGGGCATGGGGAGCTGATCGCTGCGGCCGATCGTGGCGATCGAGGCCGCGATGCCGAGGTCGTGCGGCGGGATGATCTGCGCGCCGTTGTCCCAGTAGACCTTGTAGCCGTTGTACGCGGGCGGGTTGTGGCTCGCGGTGACCATCACGCCCGCGCAGGCCTTGCGATCGACGACGGCCCACGCCGTGGTGGGCGTCGGCCAGGGGCGATGCGCGAGGTAGACCCTGATGCCCATCCCGCCGAGCACGCGGGCGGTGTCCTCGGTGAAGACGCGCGAGTTGCGGCGCGAGTCGTGACCGATGACGACGCCGCGCGCCTTCGCGTCGGGCGCGTGCGCGAGCAGGTACGCGCCGAGGCCGGCGGTCACCTTGCGCACGAGGACGCGGTTCATGCGCTGCGGGCCCGCGCCGAGGATGCCGCGCAGGCCGGCCGTGCCGAACTCTAGCGAGCCGGTGAAGCGCTCGTGGAGCTCGCGGTCGGAGGCCTCGTCGGTGCGGGCGAGCAACGCGCGCAGCTCGTCGGCGGTGACGGCATCGGGGTCCTCGGAGAGCCAGTCCGCGGCGAGATCACGAGCAGATCGAGGCGCTTGCGACATCGAGGGGAATAGACCACGGCCCTCGCGCGATGCCTACGGGCTACGCCCAGTCCGAGGCGTTACTTCGTCGCGGCCGGCGTAGCGCTGGCCCCGGCGCCCTGCTTCTTCTTCATCTTCGCGATGAGGCCGTCGGCGCCGTCCTTCGTCATGATCTTGTCGAACATCGACCGGTAGTTGTCGACGAGCGAGACACCGTCGGTCCGGACGTCGAACGCGCGGAGCTTGCCCTTCTCCTCGATGAGCACGTAGTCGACCTTGATCGTGATCGGGCGGCCCTTCCGCTCGGCGTAGATGGACGTCAGAACGACGGCGTTGCCATCCTTGTCCTTCTCTTCGCCCTTGTAGTCGACGGCGTACTGGACGTTCGCGCGCAGCCCGCGGATGTAGTTGTCCTCGATGAGCGCGCGGAGGAGGGTCAGGAACTCCGTCTGCTGGGTGGCGGAGAGCTTGTCCCAGTTCTTGGCCATCGCCCGCTTGCCGAGCTGATCGATGTCGAGGAAGTCGCGCACGGAGGTCGTGACCTTGGCGGCGAGCTCCTTCTCCTCCTTGCTGCCGGCGGCCGGCTTCTGCTTGAGGAGCGCCGAGATTTTCTCGTTGGCCGACTTCACCGCGGCCGTGCCAGCCCCTGCGCTCGGAGCGGCATACGCTGCGACCGGCGCGAGCGAGATGAAGGCAGGGGCGGAAGCGAGCGTGAGGGCGAGCAAGATACGGCGCATGTGGAACCTCATGGACGGTGACCCCCGGCGTGGAATTCACCGCCGGCACGTCCGAGGCGTACCACGGCGACGTTGTATTGCATCACCGCCTGGGCCCAGCGGGCGCGCATCTGGAACCACGCCAGATACGCATCCACGAGGTCTCTTGACTCGACCACCCCGACTGCCTCCCCCTGGAGCACCGAAACCAGCCACTCCTTGCCGGCCTGCTCCCCCGCGGCGGCGGCCGTGACCTTGGTCTGCGCGGCCTGGGCCTCGGCGAGGGCATTGTCGGCATCGAACCGGGCGCCGACCTGGGCCAGCTCGCTCTGGGCATGGGCCTTCTTGGCCTCGCCCCGCGCGCGCGCGACCTTCGCGTGCTGGGTCCAGGGCTCGATCACCCACTGCATCGCGAGCACCGCGCCCACGCCCTGGCGGTTGAACGGATCGTTCGCGAACACGCTGGGCGGATCGTCGGCGCCCTGGGCGGCGGCGATCACGCCCGTCGCGACGATCACGACATCCGGCCAGTACTTCGCCTCTTCCATCTCGGCGAGCTCGTCGAAGGCGATGGCCCCCTGCTTCGCGGCGACGGCCTGCGGGCGCCCATCGGCGGCGACGGCGTTCGGCAACGTCACTGTCACCACATCGAGCGGCACGTCATCGACATCGGCGTCGCGCTCACCCGTGAGCGCACGCAGCCCGGCGAGCGCCTGCTGCTCGCCGAGCGAGGCATCGGCGCGCTGCACGCGCGCCTCGGCGAGGAGCACGTCGACGCGGCGCTTGTCCTGGATGGACAGACCTTCGCCGTCGTCCTCCTCGAGCTTCGCGAGCGCTTGCTCGATCCGCTCGATGCCATCATCGAGCATGTAGCCAAGCTCGCGGGCGACCTTGACGCCCCAGTAGGCGCGCGCGGCGTCGAGCGCGAGGTCACCGGCGGCCTCGTCGGCGAGCGCCACCTGGGCCGCGAGGCCGGCGCGGGCCGCCTCCCGCGCGTGGGCGATCTTGCCGAACGTGTAG
>JALHPV010000327.1 GCA_022842285.1 Kofleriaceae bacterium | reverse complement strand
GTGGGCGGCCGCGAAGGCCGGACGCGACGTGCAGCGTGCCCACACGCGTGTCGGCGCCGCGGCCACCGCCCTTGCCAGCATCGTCGTCGGGCGCGAGCGTGGCGCGAGCCTCACCTTCAGCGGCGAGCTGGCCGCGCGGCGCTGGGTCGTGCAACTCGACGAGCCCCGGCTGCTCGCGGGTGACCGGGTGCTGGCGCGCGATCTCCGAATGACCCTGGGCCGCGACGAACGCGTGTGGCTACGCGGCGCGAATGGCGCGGGCAAGACCACGCTCCTGCGCGCGGTGATGGCTCGGTGCACCCTGCCACCCGATCGCGTGTTCGCCCTGCCCCAGGATCTGTCAGCGAACGCCGGCGCCGCACTCGCCGCCGAGCTCCGGGCCCTCGACCGCGGCACACGTGGACATCTCGGCCAGCTCGTCGACGCCCTCGGCATCGACCCCGAACGCGCGACCGCCTCCACCGCGCCGTCGCCCGGCGAGACCCGCAAGCTCGTGCTGGCCCTCGGCCTCGTGCGCGAACCGCAGCTGGTCATCCTCGACGAGCCGACCAATCATCTGGACCTCGATTCCATCGAGCGCCTCGAGGGCGCCCTCGCCGACTATCCCGGGGCCCTGATCATCGTCAGCCACGACGCGGCCTTCGCGGGGCGCCTCTGCAGCACGACCTGGACCCTCGCCGATGGCTCACTCGGCGTAGGATCCGTCAGGTGAGGATCGTCGCCATCGCAGACACCCACACGTTCACCGACGACCTCACCGTCCCCGACGGCGACATCCTCGTCCACGCCGGCGACATGGCCCGCGGTGGCGACCTCGACGAGCTTGCCACCTGCGCCGCCTATCTCCGCTCGTTACCTCATCGCCACAAGGTCATCGTGGCTGGCAATCACGACTGGGCCTTCGCCCGCGAGCCGGCTGCCGCGCGCGCCCTCTTCGCCGACATGACGTACCTCGAAGACTCCGAAGCGACCATCGCCGGTCTCCGCTTCTACGGCAGCCCGTGGCAGCCCGCCTTCCACGACTGGGCCTTCAACCTCCCGCGCGGCCCGGCCCTCGCCGCCGTCTGGTCGAGGATCCCACCGGGCATCGACGTCCTCGTCACCCACTCTCCACCCGCCGGCATCGGCGATCGCTCCCCCATCGGCTCGCGCGCCGGCTGCGCTGACCTCCTCGCCCGCATCGCCGTCGTCCGGCCGCGCCTGCACCTCTTCGGTCACATCCATCAGGATGGTGGCGCCTGGCCCGGCCCTACCACCCACGTGAACTGCACGACCTGGGAGTGCGAACGCGCCCCGACCATCATCGACATCGACGCCGACTCGATCACCCTCATCTCCGTCCCGCCCCACGGCCGCACCGACGACGACTAGTCAAAGGGGGCCGACCGGTCCGACTCGTCGTCTGCCGAGCGCAGCTGATCCGGATCGGCCCGGCCATGTTGCGGGCGCGGTTCGCCCGATCCCGGTCGACGAGACTACCGAAGTCCACGACGAAGTCAGTGAGTCCCATGTAAGCCGCGGACTTCGTCGCCAAACCTACCGGCGAAACGTCGTCACCCTGGAATTCGCGTTGTGCGTACGCGTGCCCGAGATGTTGATCACGAGCGCGGTGCTCGCGCGCGATCCCGGACCGGTGCTCGTCACGGGGCCTTGCGGCCTCGCCGGCACGATACATGTCACGGCGTTCGCTCGCCGGCTGCGGTCCGCGGCGACGAGAACCCGGTAGGGCGCACGCCCCTGCCTGCGGATCCCGGCGCGGTGCTCGTCACGGGGCCTTGCGGCCTCGCCGGCACGAGGCTGTCACCGCGTTCGCTTGCCGGCTGCGGTCCGCGGCGACGGGGACGCGTGCGGTCGTGCCTGCGCGCAGGGCGGTGGTCGCCGGAACCAGCGTGTTTGGGGAGGGTCGACCGGCGCGCGGAGCCTGCCGGCTGTCGAGAACCGCGTGAGTGGTGCTCTGAAACTATCGGCGACAAGTCGTCACCCTGGGAGTCGCGTCGCTCTCACGTCAGCGCCGACGTGCGCGTTCGCTGAACCCGGAAGTAGTCCGACCAGTTTCTGCCCCAATGGGCTCGTCGGGACGACCTTGAACGTGGCCGGCGAGTCTCCGTGGGGCCCGCAGATCACGTGCTCGCACCCGTCAGCGCGTGACACCCCGGTACAGTGGGGTACCAGCGATGTTCACCACCAGCGGCCCCTTGCGGGGTGTCATCTTCGATCTCAACGGCACGCTCGTCGACGACATCGCGTTTCACTTCGATGCCTGGAAGGTGCTCGCCCGCGCGCACGGCGTGGAGATGACCCCGGAGCTCTTCCAGTCATTCAACGGTCTCAAGAACGAGGACATCCTGCCGAAGCTCGTGGGCAAGCAGCTGTCCACCGACGAGACGGCGCGGTTCGTCGAGCGCAAGGAAGAGGCGTACCGGCGTGCCTATCGTCCGCACCTCGCGCTGGTGGCGGGAGCCCAGGACTTGCTCGAGAAGCTGCGGGCGGCCGCCATTCCCATCGCGATCGCGAGCTCGGCACCGCCGGAGAATCGCGCGATGGTGATCGACGGCCTGGCGTTGCGCGACTTCGTGAAGGCCGTCGTCTCCACCGAGCACTTGCCCGGCAAACCCGCGCCCGATGCCTTCCTCGAGGCAGCCCGTCAGCTCGGCATCCCTCCCACCGAGTGCCTCGCCTTCGAGGACGCGGTGGCGGGCGTCCGGTCGGCGGTCGGGGCGGGAATGCTCGTCGGCGCGGTCACGACCAACAACACGGCCGAGACACTCCTCGCGGCCGGAGCCGCCTTCGCGATCAGCGACTTCACGAGCATCCCGCCTGACGTGCTCGCGCGCCTGGCGATGTCGTGAGCGACTGCGGCGAGCTCTAGCGCCGCAAGTCCGAATCGTCGTCGACGGCGGCGCGTACCGAGCCCGGCATCCACTCCTCTCCGCCGAGCACGCGGTCGAACGCCCGGCGCATCTGGCGGGCGCAGCGAGCGACCGGCATGCGCCCGATCGCCGTCGCCAGCCCGGGACAGAGGACGGTCTCGATGCGCGGCAAACCACTCGAGGTGTGGGCGAGGACGGCATGGAGAGCAGCGCGGAACGCCAGGTATGCGTGGACGGTGTCGGCGACGTCGCCGGGGATTCGCATGGTTGGCGCAGCCACGCACCACGGGATGTCCTGGTGCCCGGTCGGCACGATGACCGCCGAGCCAACAGGCAGCTCGCCGTGGAAGTCGCGGCGGATCGCGTCCTGAACACGACGCTGCAGCGCTTCACCGAACTGGTATGTGTAGAGCAGGTCGATACCGCCGTCCATGAAGCCGAAGCTGTTGGCGGGGCTGATGATCGCGTCGGCTTTGACGTCGATGGAGGCACCCGCGCGGATGGGGCCCGGCTGCGTCGAGAAGATGTCGCCGCAGCTGATCTGAACCGACGGGACGTCGGCGAACTCCTGTCGCCACGCATCGACGAGAGGTTGCCCGAGGTCGCGGAGATGAATCGCGAGGGAGGCGGCCACGCCAGGAGAGTAACCGCTCGCTACGGGCGCTGAGGGTCCATAGCGCAGGACCGCTATGGCGCGTCGATGCGGCCCGGCAGGTCCGCGACGATGTACGCGAAGACCGCGACGGCCGCGGTGGCTGCCGCGAGGTCGTCGGGATCCACCTTGTCGAGCGTGTCGGCGCTGGTGTGGTGGATGTCGAAGTAGGTCGCGCTGTCCACGATCAAGCCGACGCCGGGGACGCCCGCTTCGACGAGCGGAGAGATGTCGGCGCCGGAGTGGCTCTCGATCACGCGCATGGGGGCGAGGGGACGCAGGAGGTCGGCGATCGCGCCGATGCGGGTGCGGGTGAGCTGGGAGCGCGTGGGATCGGCGCCGTCGGCGAGCTCGACGCCGAAGCCGACCGGGGCGAAGCCACCGGAGTCCGCCTCGAGGGCGAGAACGGTGTTCGCGATCTCGGCCGCGTGGTCCTTCGCGTAGCCCCGACCACCACGGAGGCCGTTCTCTTCGTTCGTGAACAGCACCACGCGGATCGTGCGGCGCGGCTGCAGGCCCAGCGTGCGGAGGGTGGTGAGGGCCTGCATCATCATCACGCAGCCGGCACCGTCGTCGTGCGCTCCCTGACCGACGTCCCACGAATCGATGTGGGCGCCGATGAGGACGACCTCGTCGGGGAGCTCGCGGCCCCGGAGCTCGGCGATGACGTTCGCCGATGGCACATCGGGCAGCTGCTGCGATTCGATCCGGAGGCGCACCTCCGTCGGCCCGGCGGCCGCCCGCCGCGCGAGCAGCTCGGCGTCCTCGGTCGTGATCGCCGCCGCAGCGATCTTCGGGACCCCATCGGCGTAGCGCATCGCCCCGGTGTGGGGCGTCGACAGCGACGTCGCGGTCACCGATCGCATCAGCACGCCGACGGCGCCGAGCTTCGCGGCCCGCGAGGGTCCCTGCGAGCGATAGGGAGCGACCTCGCCGTAGCCGGAGAAGCCGCGAGCGGTGTCCCAAGGAGGGAGCGGGACGTTGTAGAGGACGATCGCGCCCTTCACGTCGGCCGCGCGCGCCTCCAGGTCATCCCAGCTCGTGACGACGACGACCCTGGCCGTCACGCCGCCGAACGGCGTCGACACGGTACCGCCGAGACCGATGATATGGAGCTCGCGCTCGGAGCCGTCGGCCTCGACGAGAGCGGCCTCCTCGCGGCCGCGCACCCAGTGCGGGACCATCACCGGCTCGGTCCGGACATCGTGTCCCGCATCGCGCAGCCGGCGGGCTGCCCAGTCGATCGCCTTGTCGAGTTGCGGTGAGCCCGCGAGGCGCGCGCCGATGGTGTCGGTGAGCTCGGCGAGCAAGCGGTACGCTGCGTGATCGTGGCGAGCGGCGGAGATGATCCGCGAGGCCGTCGCGCGGTAGCGCTGCACGATCGTCGGTGTCGTGGGCGTGCCCGGCGTGAAGCCAGCCGTGGCTTCCACCCACGCGGGCTTCGGTGCGCTGCGAACGTAGGTCGGTCCGCACGCGGCGAGGGCGAGGAGCCATGCGCATCTCATGCGTCGAGCTCCGACGGTTTCGAGGGCGTGGTCTCCAGGTCCGCGCGTGCGGCGATATCGATGAGGAGCTCGATGACGGCGAGCAGCCGCTCCGCGGACGGGACCCGCCCGGTGGCGAGATCACCGAGAGGGAGTGGATGATCCAGCGGGGCGCCACGGCCCGGGTAGACGCGGTAGCGGACGCTCTCGCGGTCCCAGTACGCGAGCCAGCCGTCGAGCGACGCCAGCGCGCGGGCGCGCAGCTCCTCGTCGAGGAGCTTGCCGAATGCGATCTCGCTGCCACGGGCGGCGAAGCGGGCATCGAACTCGGCATCGCCCGTCTTGAAGGCGGGAGCCGCGGGGGGACCAGGAGGCGCCGCGCCATGCTCCTTCGCCGGAATCGCCAACATGCAGAGCGTGGCGCCGCGGAGCTCGTCCACCTCGCGTCCCAGCACGATATCGAGGGCCACAGCCGCGCCGCCGATCCGTTCGATGCGGACACGCACGGGCACGCCGCGCGCTTCGCCGATCACGACCGACGATGCGATGCCGCCCTCCCCGCGCGTGGTGAGGCTGTGCACGCCGCCCAGGAGTCGGCGCGCTCCCTGCGAGACCGACGCGATGTATGCCGCCCAGGTGGTGTCGTCGACGGGCGGCGCATCGGTCTCGAATGGCATCGCCGCGAGCTCTTCGTCGCGGACCGTCGCGCCGGCCTCGACGACCAGCACCAGCCCGAGCAGCGGCAGCAGGAAGTGATGCGGCCATTCGAAGCCATAGCCCCCGAGGACGATAAACAGGATCCCGACCCCGATCTGCCGACGGGACGGCGCCGCCGACATCGCGCACGACACGAGCGTCCAGCTGAGCGTGGCGAACGAGAGCAAATACAGCGCGAGTTGCGGATCCGCGGCCCCGACATGGAGCTCGAACCCGGTGGCGAGCTTCGCCGCCTTGGCCACGACCGGATAGAAGCCGCGCGAGAGCACCGCCCCGATCGACGCGATGCACATCGCCGTCACGAGCGGCAGGGGACGCGTGACGGCCCGGGCGAACGGTCGCGGCGCGAAGCAGTACGGCGTGAGCAGCGCGGCGACGCACGTCGTGGTGAGCCCCAGCTTGACGAGCCACCGCACCGGGCCGTCGTACGGATCTGCGGAGAACAGGAACAGCCCGCCGAGGACGGTCACCGAGTGCACGAGCAGCGGCGCGACCAGGACGCCGAGGCCGAGCTGCACGCCGAGGTCACGCGTGCCGCTGATGTTCGCGGCGATCAGCGCGAGGAGCGCGAGCGCGTACGCGACCTCGATCGCCAGCGCATAGGTGGTGGATGAATCGAGCAGCAGCGGCCGCACCGCGAGCAGGGTCGCGACGCCCACGATCCCGAAGGCGACCGCGCGCAGGTCGAACTGCTTTCGCCGCAGGACCAGCCAGATCCGGTGCGCGGTGATCAGCGCCGCAAGCGCGCTGACGAAGTAGAAGGTGAAGAGACCGACGTTGTCGAGCAGCGCATGCCACAGGGGGGGCGCACCCTTCGCCGGCCGGAGCAGGGGCACGGCCACGCGATCGACGACGACCTCGAAGAGGGCGACGACCAGCAGCACATGGACTGCGTTCCACCCTCGGCGTTCCGACAAGACAAAAACCGTAGCGTTACCGAACAGTTGATACAAGCACGGCGCAGAAAACTGGGCCCCGTGGATCGGTCGCCGATATCCTACATGTCAGATGAACCTGGCTTTGCTGGCGATGGCGTCTCAGCTCGTCGTGATCGACCCCGGTCATGGTGGAACCAACGCCGGTGCAAAAGGCCCGGGACTTCACGAGAAAGAGGTCACGCTCGCGATCGCCACGCGCGTCGCCGAGCGGCTCGCCAAGGCCAACATCACGGTCGAGCTCACGCGCACCGACGACCGCACGATGACGCTCCGCCAGCGCGTCGCGGCCGCGAACGCTCGCAAGGCCGACCTCTTCATCAGCATCCACGCGAACGCTTCCCCTACCCGTACGCAACGCGGCTACGAGACGTTCGTCCTCTCGGCCCGGGGCGTGGACGTGGATGGTCGCGCGCTTCGCACCGATACCCAGGAAGCACGGCCCGGCATCGACCCGGACATCGCGCTCGTCCTCGATGACGTCGAGCGCGGCGCCGCCCAGTGGGAATCGGCCGATCTCGCGGCGCGCATGCAACGCTCGCTGAAGGAGCGGCGCGGCGCCGAGGGTGACCGCGGCGTGCGGCAGGACGCTCATCACGTCTTGCTGGGGGCCACCATGCCCGCCGTGCTCGTCGAGGTTGGCTTCCTCGACCATCCCATCGAGGGCAAGGAGCTTGCCCTGCCCGAGACGCAAGACCAGCTCGCCGCGGGGGTCGCCGCTGCGATCGCCGAGCAGCTCGAACCGTAATCAGCCAGTCGGCGGCCGCGGCCCGATGGGCGCCGGCGGCGGCGAGTCCGGGTTCCAGATGTTCGTGGGCTGGTACTGCCCCGTATCCATCAGCGTGTAGCCGACGAACAGCGCGGCCGCGAGGATCGCGGAGATGAAGACCACGCTGTGAAACACCTTGTCGTACTTGAGGTGCATGAAGAACAGCACCACGAGCGTCGCCTTGATCACGGCGATGAGCATCGCGACGGCGAGGTTGATGCTCGAGCCGAAGTCGACGCGCGTCGCGAGCACGGTGACGATCGTCAGGAGCATCAGGCTTCCGCCTGTGCCCAGCAGCACCTTCACCGACGCCACGTGCGAGATGCCGTGCTCGTCGTGGTGATCCGATTCGATATGTTGGGTCGCCATGCCGTGATCCTCAGTGGATGAGGTAGAGGAGCGGGAAGAGGAAGATCCAGATCAAGTCGACGATGTGCCAGTACAGCGCGGCAAAGTCGACCGGCCCGAAGTAGTCCGGCGAGAAGTCGCCGCGGACCGCGCGAAGCAAGAGCC
>JALHPV010000326.1 GCA_022842285.1 Kofleriaceae bacterium | reverse complement strand
ATCGCTTCCCCGCGATCGGCGAGATGGTGACCGCGCTCGAGAAGTATCTCGAGGAGAGCGGCATCGCCGCCGACAAGGTGGCCGGCGAGCTCGGGCGCTACTTCGCGAGCCCCGCGTCGTACGAGCATGCGCTCGAGGAGCGCCTCATCGATCACCTGACACGCTCCGGCCAGACGCTGCTCGTGGAGGGCAACCGGGCCGCCGCCCTCGATGCCTTCGACCGCGTGCTCACGATGGACGCGGACAACACGAAGGTCCTCGCCATTCTCGACGGCATCAACCGCCGCGTGCGGTTCAAGGCCGGGGCGGCCGCCGTGCTGCTCGTCGGCATGCTCGTGGCTGGCGCGTACGGGATCCATCGCCGCTCGCAGGTCGCCGCCCCCGAGGCCGTCTCGACCTTCGGCGTCACGGTGGTCGCGATCGCGGATCCTCCGGTCCGCCTCGGCCAGCTCGACGAGATCACGCTGCCACCGCCTGACGCCGACGCGGGGGGCGACGAGCCTGGTCTCGACGCGGCCGCGAGCGCCGACACGCGCCCTCCCCCGCTGCCGATCGATGCCGCCCCGGCGGTCGTCGTGGTGGCGAAGCGCACCCGGTTCCAGGTCTTCCCGCGCGCCAACTCCGAGTACCGGCTCGAGGGGGGGACGTGGATCCAGGTGCCCGGCGATGGCGTCGTCGACATCGAGCTCGCGGCGCCGACCGCGGTGCACATCCGCAACAAGAGCTCGTGTTGCCAGGACGTCACGGGAAAGCTCGAGCCCGGCGCGGATGCCGGCGTCTTCACGCTGGCGTTCCTCCCGGGCGCGGTGATTCCGGTATGCGCCGAGGCCGGCGTCCGCGTGGAGATCAACGGTCGGCCGTGGGACGTGGGCGAGCGCTACGACGTCGTGTTCGGAAACTCCGTCGACGCCACGCGGTCGGTGAAGGTCGTGTTCTCGGGCAGCGACAAGGTCGACCCGGCGCCCGTCACCTCGACCGTCGAACCGGGCGGCTCCAAGGAGGTCGAATGCGTCGTCAAGTGACGCTCGCGCTCCTCCTCGTGTCCACGACAGCGGTCGCCGGTCCGACGGAGGATCTCAACAAGGCCCGCGACGCGTACCGGCTGAAGGACTGCGCGACGGTGATCAAGTCGACCGAGCCGCTGATCTACCCGCGCAGTCAGCTCGCGAACAGCTACGACATCGTCGAGGCGCGGCTCCTCCTCGGCCTTTGCTACTACGATGGCAATCGCCGCGAGGACGCTCGCCAGGAGTTCGAGGCCTTGCTCGCGCTCCAGCCGGACAAGACGCTGGACAGCCTGATCTACTCCGCCGACGCCATTCGCTTCTTCGATGACGTGCGGGCGGACGTCGAGGCGCGGGCCAAGCGCGACGCCGAGCTCAGGGCGCGCGAGGACGAGAGCCGGCGCATCGCCGAGGCCCTGAAGAATGCGCGCACATTCAAGCGCAGCTCGTACGCTGTCAACTTCGTCCCCTTCGGCGCAGGGCAGTTCCAGAACGGCCATAACGGCAAGGGCCTCGCGCTCGCGGCGAGCCAGATCGTGACCGGCGGCGTCTCGGCTGGCATCTTCCTCTACCTCGGCTTCAAGTACGGCCTCGTCGCGAAGGTCCCCGTCGAGGACGGCCTGTTCGTGCGCCGCATGCAGCAGGTCGAGATCGGCACCGGCCTGGTGTTCCTCGGCCTCTACGCCGTCGGCGTGGTCGACGCCCTCCTGAACTACAAGGCCACCGTCCAGATCGAGGCCGACGACGCCGTGCTCGAGATCATGAACAAGAAGCCGACGCCGAAGACGTCGCTGCGCGAGCGCATCCACGTCACCCCCATGCTGCTCGACGGCGGCGCGGGCCTTGGCATCACCTTGGAGAACTTCTAATGCCCTCGCTTCGACTAACCGCGCCCGGTCAGACCCCGACCGTCTACAACTTGCACAAGAAGATCACGTCGCTCGGCTCGGGGCCCGACAACGACATCGTGCTGCCCGATCCGCTCGTGCCCGACGGCTTCGCGATTCACTTCGACGGCCAGACCTACACGGTGTTCGCGCCCAAGAAGACCGAGTTCGTCGTCAACGGCAAGAAGCGCAGCAAGCACAAGCTGACGCACGACGAGCGCCTCGTGATCGGCAGCGTCGATCTGCGGTTCGTCATGGTGGACGAGGTCGCGCCCACGGAGGACGAGGCCGCCGCGACGGTCACCGACATGGATGCGTACACGCAGCTGTTCGAGTTCTCCGAGCGGCTGATCCATCAGCGCGACCTCGGCGAGATGCTCGACGCGCTGATGGACGCCGTCATCGCGATCACGAACGCCGACAAGGGCTTCCTCGTGCTGCTCGAGTCCGAGACCCTCGACGTGAAGGTCGCCCGCAACCTGAACCGCGAGAACATCGCGGATGCGGTCTCGCAGCTCAGCGATTCCATCGTCGCGAAGGTGGTGCGGACCCGCAAGCCCGTGATCGTCAGCGACGCCCTCCGCGACGACGAGTTCGCGGCCGCGAAGAGCGTGATCCATCTCCGGGTCAGCTCGGTCATCTGCGTGCCGCTCCTGGATCGTGGCCGGCTCCTGGGCCTCATCTACGTCGGCAACGACTCGATCCGCGATCTGTTCCAGCAAGAGACGCTGCGCGTGCTGACCGTGTTCTCGTCGCAGGCGTCGCTGATCGTCGCCAACGCCCTGCTCATGAACGAGCTGCGCGTCGACAACAAGCGACTCACCGAGCGCCTCGAGCAGTACCGGTTCGGCGAGATCGTCGGCACGAGCCCGCCGATGCAGGCGGTGTTTCGCAAGGTCGAGAAGATCAGCGCGACGGATATCTCGGTGATGATCACGGGCGAGACGGGCACCGGCAAGGAGCTCATCGCGCGCGAGATCCACAACCGCTCCCCGCGCGCCGGCAAGCCGTTCGTCACCATCAACTGCGGCGCGATTCCCGAGAATCTTCTCGAGAGCGAGCTCTTCGGACACGTGAAGGGCTCGTTCACCGGCGCCGTCGCGAACAAGCAGGGCAAGTTCCAGGCAGCCGACAGCGGCACGCTGTTTCTCGACGAGATCGGCGAGATGCCGATCGAGCTCCAGGTGAAGCTCCTGCGCGCGATCCAGGAGCGCGTGGTCTACCGCGTCGGTGACACGCGGCCGGAGAACGTCGACATCCGCATCGTCGCCGCGACGAACCGCGATCTCGAGAAGGAGATCGCCCGTGGCCGGTTCCGCGAAGATCTGTACTACCGCCTGAACGTCGTGAACGTCGAGCTGCCGCCGCTGCGCGACCGAGGCGAGGACGTGCTCGTGATCGCGCGCTACCTCCTCTCCCGCTACTCGCGCGAGTACGACGCGAAGGTGAAGGGCCTGTCGCCGAACGCCGCCGTCGGCATTCGCAAGCACAACTGGCCCGGCAACATTCGCGAGCTCGAGAACCGCATCAAGAAGGCGATCGTCCTCTGCGACTCGTCGGTGATCGGCCCGGACGATCTCGGCCTCACGCCGGATGTCCTGCCGCAGATCCTCACGCTCGCCGACGCGAAGGAGAAGTTCCAGCGCGACTACATCAACGAGATCCTCGCGCTCAATAATGGCAACCGGACGAAGACCGCGCGCGACCTCGGCGTCGATCCGCGCACCGTCTTCCGTCACCTCGAGAAGGAGGGCGGCGACGAACTGCCGCCGGACCAGGTGTGAGGCAAGTCGCGACTTTCACCCGGATGGCCATGACGTGCGTGTCTCGGCGCGGACGTGCATTTCGCCATGTGGGCGCTCCCAACTCCGCACGATCACAGGGCTGTGCGCCCTTGGCGCATCGGGTGCATGAAAGTGGGGTGTCCGTGGCGTTCCCCCTGCTCGCAATGGTGCTGACTGGCTGCGTGATCCCGCCGTCGCTCGAGGTCGATCAGCAGGACGCCGCCGCCAACTCGGCACCGGTCATCACGGCCGTGCGGAGCAACACCGAGCAGATCCGCGAGCCCGGCCCGTTGAAGGTGATCCGCGGCGCGAGCGCCGGTTCGCTCAGCGTGGAGGTGGTCGATACCGATGTGGCGGACCGCCTGTTCGTGCGCCTCTACGTCAACTACACCATCGATGAGCCTCAGCCGTCGCGGGCCGATTGCGTCGCCGCCGGCTCGGACACCCCACGGCGGGACTGCGCGGCCGACCTCACCGCGCTGTGCACGTCGAACGATGTCGCCGCGCCGCCGGAGAACCTGCCGCTCGTGAACGTGAAGGTCTTCGACCGCGAGCCGATGACGGCCGGCGATCCTCCCTTCCAGGCGATGGTCGAGGGAGGCCTCACCTCGGGACTCACCTTCAAGCTCGATTGCGACGACCCCATCGAATGATGAGACGAGCCACATATCTCGTCGCGGCGCTGCTCGCGGGCGGTTGCCTCGACGTCGCCGAGCAGCCGACCCCCATGTGCGTCACGACCGACGACTGCGATCCGGGCGAGACCTGCGACGAAGGCGTCTGCTACGGCAACCCGCCCGACGGGCGGTTCGCGTTGCTGGCCTCGCCTCCGAGCGAGCGTCCCGAGCTCGTATCCACCGAGCTCATGGACTTCGAGTTTCCCGCGAGTGGCTTCTTCCCGGCGGTGCAACTCGAAGAGGCCGTGACCTTCAAGGGCATGCTCGCCGGTTGCCCCGCGCCGCTCACCTGCGAGGGCAACTCGCTCGCGGCGACGATTGTCGTCACCGGTCCGGCTCCGTTCGAGGGCGGCGCGAAGTTCACGGCGTCGTTCGAGGCGACGGCGGAGAACGGCTTCTTGCTGCGCTTGCCGCGCACGCGCGACAGCGAGCGCTATTCGGTGACGGTCGTGCCAAAGGGCCGCGACGACGACCCGGGCGGCAACACCACGCTCGCCCAGCTCGTGCCGCCGATGCGCTTCGAGCTGGCCCTCCCCGAGTCGCTGAACAACCAGATCATCATGCTCGACACCGCGACCAAGGCGCGCACGGTGAAGGGCATGATCGTCTCGAGCACCGGGGTCCCCGTGTCGCAGTACCGCGTCGTCGCGCGCGGCCACTGGGAAGCGGGCGCGCCCTTCAGCGAGGTCTCGACGGTCGACTACACCGGCGCGGATGGCTCGTTCGAGCTGCGACTCGCGAGCGGGCTCTCGGGCGACGTCGAGGTCGTGGCCACGTCGTTCAACACGACGCTGCGGCCGACGCTGGCGCGCGATGCGGTGCGCAGCACCGAGAACACCAAGGAGCTGCTGCTCACCCTGCCCGACGGGCTCGGCCAGCCGCGTGACTATTCGGTGCACGTCGAAGGCGTGGACGGCAGCGGTGGCGTCGGGGCGGTCGTCGGGGCCCGCGTCCTGGTGACAGGCTCGATCGAGATGCGCGACACGCGCGCGACCATCTCCGCATCCAGCACCACGAACGCCGAGGGCGTGGCGACGGAGCTGAAGCTGTTCGACGGCGCGCCCTTCCTCGAGGACTACAAGATCACGATCGTGCCGCCGGCGAGCGCGACGGTTGGCGTGGTGGTGGCGCAGCCGTTCGTGCCCGAGGCGTCCCTGGCGCCCACGCGCCTGCCCGAACGCATCGCCATTCGCGGCGTGGTTCACGACTTCAAGGGGGAGCCCGTGAAGGATGTGGCCGTCACGGCCAAGCCGTCGCTGCGCTTCCTCTGGAACATGCCGCCCGAGATGCAGGAGCTGCTCTCGGCCATCCCGCCCGCCACGACCGTGACGCCCGAGTCGGGGGAGTTCGTGGTGTTCGTGGATCGCGCGGTGAACGAGGTCTGGGGGCGGTACGACCTTGCCCTGGAGCCGTCCACGGCGTCGATGCTCCCGAGCTACGCGGAGCTCGACATCGCCGTGCCGATGGACGAGGACATGATGGCCGTGGCCCTGCCCGGCATTCGCCTCCCTGACTCGGCCCACGTCCGCGGAATGGTGCTCGATGGCCAGGGCGTGCCGGTATCCGGCGCCGAGCTGAAGGTGTTCCGGCTGCCGGTGAACCTCGCCAGCGTCTGCACGATGGTCGACTGGGCCCCGCCCACCTGCCCGATCCCGGCCCAGCTGCTCGGTCGCGGCGCCTCGGATACCTCCGGAATCCTGCGCCTGACCCTGCCCCGCTAAGGCTCCTCTTGACCGGGTCTGGGGGTGCGACTAAGGTCGCCCCGAACTCAAGGTCCACCTCTGTGAACTGCGAACCAGAAGCCCGCGCCCCCAAGCACCTCGTTGGTGCGGTGCGCGAGCTCTGCTTGAGTGACGCCCCCGGGAGCAATGGCGAGCGACGTCGCGCGCCAGTTGTGAATCTCCCCGCCGCGCGCTCACTGGCGCTCCGACCAGCTTCTTTCGGAGAGCTCTCTTACTCGAAGGCTCTTTCCACCGATGACGAACGAAACCCCCGTCGCCCCGCCCAGTGCGGTGCCGGCGGCCGAGGCCGCGATTGCGGTCCTGACGACCACCACCGACACGTCTGAATCCACCCCGGCTGCCGACGCAGCCGCGCCCGCCGAGCCCGCTCCGTTGAGCTGGTCAGACTTCCCCGGTCTGCACCCCGACATCAAGGCGTCGCTCGATGAGATGGGCTACATCACCCCGACCGCGGTCCAGAAAGCCGTGTTCATCCCCGTCAGCGAGGGCAAGGATCTCCTCGTCCAGTCGCGCACGGGTACCGGCAAGACCACGGCTTTCGGCCTGCCGACGCTCAACAAGCTGGTGCCGACGCACCGCGCGCCCCAGGCGCTGATCCTGGCCCCGACCCGCGAGCTCGCCATCCAGGTGGCGCGCGAGCTGACGAAGATCGGTGCGCACCGCGGCATCGTGGTCGAGCCGATCTACGGCGGCGCTCCGATCGGCAAGCAGATCACGAACCTCAAGAACGGCGTGCACGTCGTCGTCGGCACGCCCGGCCGCGTGCTCGACCACATCGGCCGCCGCACGCTCGACACGAAGTCGATCTCGACGTTCGTCCTCGACGAGTGCGACGAGATGCTCTCGATGGGGTTCCTCGAGGACATCGAGCGCGTCGTGAAGGAGCTCCCCGAGAAGAAGCAGACCCTGCTGTTCTCGGCGACGATGCCCGACGAGGTCGCTCGCTACGCGCGCCGCCACATGACGGCGCCCGAGCAGATCTCGCTGTCGCGCGACCAGGTGAGCGTCAGCGACATCCACCACGCGTACTACATCGTCAGCGGCGTCGCGCGTACGCGTGACCTCCTGAAGATCCTCTACGCCGAGGAGCCGGAGTCCGCGATCATCTTCTGCAACATGCGCGACGAAACCACGGCGGTCGCGAAGTACCTCAACAAGCAGGGCCTCGACGCCGAGCCGCTGTCGTCCGACCTCTCGCAGGCGGACCGCGAGCGCGTCATGAACCGCATGAAGGCGAAGAACCTCCGGTTCCTCTGCGCGACGGACGTCGCCGCCCGCGGCATCGACATCTCGAACCTCTCGCACGTGATCAACTTCTCGGTGCCCGAGTCGCCCGAGGTCTACGTGCACCGCACCGGCCGCACCGGCCGCGCCGGCAAGAAGGGCACCGCCCTCTCGATGGTCGGCCCGCGCGAGCTCGGCAACTTCCGCTACGTGCGCCTCCAGTTCGGCATCAAGCCGGAGGAGCGCCTGCTGCCGAAGGACGACATCTTCGAGGGCAAGCTGAAGGTACCCCTGCCGCCCGTCGGCACGCCGCAGCCGCCCGACCCGATCCAGATCCTCATCCGCGGCGTCCCGGGCACGCCGAGCGACCTCGAGAAGCAGATCTTCGAGAAGCTCTACAAGACGGAATCCGGCCGCCGTGTCCTCGCTCGCCTGGTGGCGGAGCGCCTCGACAAGCTCTCCACCCGGAGCAAGCCCAAGCGTCCGGAGCGCGACGCGGAAGGCGCCGGCGGCGAGCGCGATCACGGCGAGCGCCCCTTCGGCGGCGAGCGTTCGTTCGACCGCGGTGAGCGTGGCCCGCGCCCCGAGGGTGGCGAGGGCGGCGACCGTCCGCGCTTCCGCGACCGCG
>JALHPV010000325.1 GCA_022842285.1 Kofleriaceae bacterium | reverse complement strand
CACCGGGACGCCCTCGGCGCTGCGCGAGCGGGCGCCGGTGCCGGTCGCCACGCCGATCGAGGCGCTGGCGGCGGCGCTGCGCGAGGCGGGCGTGCAGGTCGTGGCGGGAGACGCGGACGTCCGGGTCGTCGACGGGGCCACGCTCGCCGCGGTCCCGGACGGCAGCATCCCGACCGTGGCGGTGTATGCGAGTCCGACACCGCCGCAAATTGCAGCGGCCATCCGGGCCGGGTATCGGGCGGCGGTGCGCTGGCCGGGGCCGATCGCCCCGATCGCGACGATGCTAGGGCGATTCGGGCGCGAGATACCCGGCGCGTAACCAGCCTGCTCGTATCACCCTGGCGGGGTGGAGCTACAGTCCGCGCCGTGGTGTCACCGCGGCGGCGTGGCTGGTCGTTTCGGATCAAACTGAGTTTGATCGCGATCGTCGTGGCCGTCGTGCCCCTCATCGCCGTGGGCTTCATCGTCGACGACCGCTACGAGGATGGCCTCGGCGATGCGAACCGGGACTGGATCTCCGAGGTTGCGGGCAACCTGCTCGATGTCACCTCCTCGACGTTCGAGCGGGCCGACGCCGTGCTGCTCGGGATCCGCGACACGCTCGCCGACGCGAGCCGGAGCGAGGAGGAACGCGTCGCCACCAGCACCGCACTCGCCAGCTCCCTCCCCGCGCTCGCGGAGGTCGGCATCTACGACGCGACCGGCGCCCGCATCGACGTGATCCGTTCCGCCCCGACGAGTCAGCTGCCCCCGACGCTGACGCTGCCCATCGCCGAGGGCTATCTGCCGGCGCTGGTCGGCGAGGGGGAGGCCTCCGTACTGCGCGTGCACCGCGTGAAGACCTGGTGGCTCGTGGGGCGCATCGACCTCGGCGCCGTCGCAGCGCGCATCGACGCGGCTGCCGAGAGTCCCAACACCCGACGCGGTCGGGCCACGGTGGCGCTCGTCGACACGAACCTGCGTGTCCTGCTCTCGGCCGACGAGGCGCTCGCCGGCAAGATCGTGGGGCCGGCGCAGCTCTCCACGCTCACCGGTGTCGACGGTGCGGCGATCGACAAGGGCCTCCGCCTCGACGCCCGCTTCCTGGCCGGCCGGGAACCGATGCTGGGCACGCTGCGCTCCGTGCCAGGCACGCCGTTCGCGATCGTCGTCGAGATTCCCGAGCGCTACGTGCTTCACACCGTGGCCCAGGTGCGCCGCTGGGTCATCGCTGCCGTCGCGTCAGCGATCGTGATCGCGGTCTTCGTCGGCGTGCTGTTCGCGCATCGGATGACCAAGCCCATCGGCGAGCTCGTCGCGTTCGCCGGTGAGCTCGGTCGCCGCAACTACCAGCGCACCATCACCCTCCGCAGCAACGACGAGCTCGGTCTCGTCGGCGATGCGCTCGAGCGCGCCGCCACCGATCTGGCCGAGAGCGACGCGGTGATCCGGAAGGAGCAGGCGATCCGGACCGATCTGGGCCGGTATCTGCCCCAGCCCCTCGTGGATCAGATCATCGAGCGCCGTCGGGAGCTGGCCCTCGGTGGCGAGCGTCGCGAGATCACGGTCCTGTTCGCCGACGTCGTCGGATTCACGCCCCTCGCGGAGCGGCAGTCGGCCGAGACCGTCGTCACGATGCTGAACGAGCTGTTCACGATCCTCACCGAGATCGTGTTCCGGCACGGTGGCATGGTCGACAAGTTCGTCGGTGACTGCGTGATGGCCACGTGGGGCGCGCCCGAAGGGATGCCCGACCACGCGAAGCGTGCGGTCGCCGCCGCCGAGGACATGCTGCGCTGGCTCGAGACCGGAAACGAGAGCTGGCGCGAGCGCTTCGGCTTCACGATCGAGCTCGCCATCGGCGTCAATAGCGGTGAGGCCATCGTCGGGAACTTCGGCTCGGAGACGCGCATGGAGTTCACCGCCATCGGTGACACCGTCAACGTCGCGGCGCGCCTCGAGGCGATCGCGCGACCGAACCAGATCCTTGTCACGTCCGCGGTCACGACGCGCGCGGGCGATGCGAGTCGCTTTGCATCTCTCGGCACGCGGCAGCTCGCCGGACGCGCCGAACCCGTCGAGCTCTTCGAGGTGAAATTATGATGACGCTCCCACGCGGCAGTGCGGTACCCACGCTCGGACTCGGCTCGACGATCCAGGGTCGTTACCGACTCGACGCATTGCTCGGCACCGGGGGGAGCGGGACCGTGTACCGCGCCCATGATCTCTCGCTGGGGCGGCCCGTTGCGGTGAAGCTCGTACGTCCCACCGAGGGCGCCGCCCTGTCGAAGGAGCGCTTCGAGCGCGAGGCCCGCGTCGGCGCGGCGCTCTCGCATCCGCACATCGTGCAGACCCTGGACTTCGGCGCCGCCGACGAAGCGACCTTCTTTCTCGCCGCCCAGCTCGTCGAGGGAGGCGACCTCCTGCGCTACGAGCTCGATCACGGACGCGTGCCGATCCCGACCGTGGTTCGCATCGCGCACCAGATCGCCGACGCCCTCGCCGGCGCGCACGCGATCGGCATGGTGCATCGCGATCTGAAGCCCGAGAACATCCTCGTCGAGCTTCGCGATGGCCGACCGTGGGTCTACGTCGGCGACTTCGGCCTGGCCTACCTCGTCGCGCCGACCGATCCGCGGCAAGGCCGGCTGACGACCGACGGCTCCATCGCGGGCACGCCCCCGTACATGTCACCCGAGCAGGTGAACGGAGGCACCCTCGGACCGGCGAGCGACGTCTACTCGTTCGGCTGTTTGCTGTACGAGCTGGTCACGGGCGTGTGCCCGTTCCTCGGCGCGCAGGGCAAGGTCATGGCCAGTCACCTGTACGCGCCTCCGCGGCCCCCGCGCGAGCTTCGCGAGAACATCCCGAGCGCGCTCGACGAGCTCGTGATGCGAATGCTCGGCAAGGTACCGGTCGCACGTCCGACCTCCGCGATGGTGCGCAATCGGCTCGCGCTGCTGCTACCGTCCGGCGAGCTCGACCTGCCGCCCGATGACGAACCGGCGTCCTTCGGTGGTCGACTCGCCCGCATGATCACGCAGAGTCCGATCGAAGCCGTCGACGAGCCCGCCCCCGAGGGCCGCCCGCGGATCGCCCTTGGTGGCGAGCTGTCCGTCGACCTCCTGGCCGCGTTCGCCGTCGCTGGTCTCGAGGTCGTCGGCCCCGACGAACCGAGCGCGGTGCGGGTGGCGCTCGGAGCCAGCATGGATCGCTTGACCCAGCTCGTCGCGGCTGGCACGCCTGTCATCGCCGATGCGGAGCCGGCCGACTTTCCACGCATCACGCGCCTCCTGCGGCTCGGGGTCGCGGACGTCGTGATGCGTCCCATCACGCCGGCCACGCTCGTGACCAAAGTCCAGCGCATCCTGCGCCGAGGCACCTGACATGCAGCACCGCGTCGCTCTCCTCGCTGTCCTCGTCGCCCTCGTCCCGACAGGGGTGCATGCCGACGACACCACCGAGTACACGGTGAAGGCGGGCGACACGTGCCTCGGCATCGCGATCGGCGTGCTCGGAGATCGCAAGGAGCTCGCGGCGATCCACAAGCTCAACCCCCAGCTGGGCGCCACGCCGCACGAGCTCGTCGCCGGCTCGGTGCTCAAGCTCCCCGCGAAGCGGCGGCGAGCCGACGCCAGGGTCGCGCGCACCCACAAGACGGTCGAGGTCCGCAAGGCGAACGACGACACGTGGACCAAGGCCACCGTCGGCAACGAGCTGTTCAAGGCGTGGCGCGTGGGCGCCCGCGAACAGGCGAGTGCGCGGCTCGAGTTCGCCGACACCTCGGCGATCGAGCTCCGCGAGAACACGGTCGTCGTCATCTATGGCGCCACGGCGGCCGCCAGCGCCCCGGCGAAAGCGACGCTCGAGACGGGTGGTCTTCGCACCCGGCTCGGCGAGCTCGATGGGAAGGTGGTCGAGATCGAGACGCCCAGCTCCGTGGTCGACGTGGGCCCGGGCTCGTCGGTCGTGGAGGTCGACACCACCGGCACCACGCGCGTCTCGAACCATGCTGGCAAGTCCGCGCGCCTGCGCGGTCGTGTGGGCGGCTCGACGACGATCGACGCCGGCTACGGTGCAGATGCACCGAAGGGCAAGCGGCCGAGCAAGGCGCGACCGTTGCCCCCCGCTCCGGTCTGGGCGCAGGTCCCGGCGCTCGCCGTCGGCTGGCGCGATACGGGGGCCGCACTTCGCGCCTCGTGGAACGCCGCTCCGGGCGCGGCCCAGTACCGGCTCGAACTCGTCCCCGACCGGGGCTCGGGGGACGAACCGGCGATCATCCAGCTCGTCGTGCCGTCGAACATCACGGCCGTCGATCTCCGCGGGATTCCCGGTGGCGTCTACCAGCTCGGTATCTCCTCGATCGACGCGACCGGCCTCGAAGGAGCCGCCGCCCGCAGCCGCACCATTCGCGGTGCCACCCTCGCCGTCGCCGGGAGCGCGGTCCCGGCCGGTGATCCGGACGTCGTCGCGGGCCCGGCGGACGACGCTCCCCGAACGCTCGCCGTCGGCGATCTGCTGGAGGTCCCCGCCGGGGTGACGTGCACGATCGCGGGGCGAACGGTGGCGACTGCAGGGACCAGCACGGTCGCCTGTCACGCGGGCACCGCGAGTGCTGACCTCGCCATCACGACGCCCCCGGTCGCGGTTGCCCTCGCGAGCTCCGGATCGGGGGGCGTGTCCGAGGGGCAGGTCGCCACGATCGATCTCGCGATCACCGGTCCCCTGTCCCCCACGGCGAAGCTCGTCGCGACCAGCGACGATCACGTCCGGGTCGTGTCCGTGACCCGGACCGCCACGGGAGCGTCGGTGACTCTCGCCGGACGCACCGCGGGGCAAGCTCGCGTCCAGCTGGCCCTCATCACGAGTGCCGGCGAGGTCGCGATCGGCACGACCACCATCGATGTCGAGGCCGTCGCCCGGCTCGACGAGGCTCCGTCCGTCGTCACCACGGCCCGGGCGCCCCGCATCTGGGTGAGCGCGTTCGGGGGGGTGACGGCCCGCGACGGCGCCGACCCGGTCGGCGGGGCGAGCATCGAGGTCGGCCTCGCGCGTCGGATCGCGGTGGACGCGGGGGCGGCGTTTGGCGGAGGCGGGCGCGACACGGTCGACGCGGGCGTCATTGGCAAGCTCGACCTCCACCCGGTCACGCCGATGCTACGCCTCGGCGCCATCGTCGACCTCTCGGGCGACGTGGGCGGCCGGGTCGGGCTCGCCACCCGGATCGATATCGGCAGCCGGGTGGCGGCCTATCTCCGCTTCGACACACTGGTATTCCAGGACGACCTGGCCTTCGATGCCGTCGCCGGCGTGGCCTTCCACCTCGACTGACTGCGGCAGTCTGCCCCATCGGGGCCACTACCCGGCGAATACCCTGATTACACTGTGGCTGTAACAGGTGTTCGGAGTAGTGTGCGCGCCTATGTCACGCGCTGCTGTATTCCGTAGCACTCCGAGCCAGGGTCGACGCCTCGCGCGAACGGGTTACCGGCGGTTGCTCACGACGCTGCTCGCGGCCGTGCTGGCCGCGTGTGCGAGCCCGGCAACCCCCAGCGACACTGTCGACGACACGGACTACGGAACCACGGTTTCGGAGCTCACGGGTCAGGATGGCGTCGGGACCATCACCGCCCCCACGACGGTGAATCAGTACTCGGCGCTGACGGCCAATGCCGCCGCCGGGGCGAGCACGCTCGCGGTCACGGTCTCCCAGCTCGACGCGACCAGCATCGGCCTCGGGCCGCTGGCCGCGGGCGACCTCCTGATGGTGATCCAGATGCAGGGCGCGACCATCAACGCGACGAACGGCGTCGCGTTCGGCACGGTCACGGCGCTGGGCGGCGCTGGCAACTACGAGCTCGTTCGCGTCGCGAGCATCAATAACAACACGATCACGATCGCGACCACGGAGTGCGGTGGCCTCCGCAACGCGTACACGACGGCCGGTCGCGCGCAGGTCGTGCGCATCCCGCAGTACTCCGATCTGAACGTCACCGGCGCCGGCTCCATCACGGGCACCCCGTGGGACGGCACGCGGGGCGGCGTCGTCGCCGTCCAGGTCGGTGGCACGGCGAACATCAGCGGTGCCGGCATCAACGCAAACGCGATCGGCTTCCGCGGTGGTGCGACCGACAACGCGACCGCCATCGACAATGTCACCCTGTATCGCAGCGACGAACCGGGGCAGGGCGGCGAGAAGGGCGAGAGCATCGCTGGGGATGCGGCTCGCTACGACGCGAACTTCAATGGTCGCTATGGTCGTGGCGCTCCGGCGAACGGCGGCGGCGGCGGCAATGGTCACAACGCCGGCGGCGGTGGTGGCGCGAACGGCAACAACGCGAGCGCATGGACGGGGCAGGGCGTCATGGACGGCACCATCACCGGCGCCGCGGCATGGGCGCTGGATCCGGGCTTCGTCGCGAACGGCAATGCCCTCACGACGTCATCGGGCGGCGGCCGCGGCGGCTACACGTTCTCCGGAGCCAATCAGGACGCGCTCACGGTCGGGCCGGGCACGGCGAGCTGGGCTGGTGACTCGCGCCGCGAAGCGGGCGGCCTCGGTGGTCGTCCGCTCTCCAACGATCCCGCGACGCGCATCTTCCTCGGCGGCGGCGGTGGCGCCGGCGACGGCAACAACGGGGCGGCCGGCGCAGGCGGTCGCGGTGGCGGCATCGTCTTCCTCATGGCCGGCGCCGTCAGTGGGTCGGGCGCGATCGTCGCGAACGGCGCGAACGGCGGCGTCTCGGCGGGTAACCCGGGCGATGCCCCAGGTGGCGGCGGCGGCGGCGGTACCATCATCATTCGCGCCGGCACGCTCGCGGGCGTCACCGCCAGCGCGAACGGCGGCGTCGGTGGTCTGCAGACGCTCGCCGCGGACCTCGAGGCCGAGGGCCCGGGCGGCGGTGGCGGCGGCGGCTACATCGCCGTCAGCGGTGGCGCGATCACCCGCTCGGCCGCCGGCGGTGCGAACGGCACCACGAATCGTCCGCCGTTGACGGAGTTCCCGGCCAACGGCGCGACCCGCGGCGCGACGGGCGAGGCCACCGCGACGGTGGGCACGCTGCCGGCCTGCCTCGCGGATCTCTCGATCGCGATCACCGACTCGCCGGACCCGGTGCTCCCCGGCGACAACATCACGTACGCGGTCACGGTCACGAACATCGGTCCCGCCTCCGCGTCGACGCTGACGGTCACCAACGTGCTGCCCGCGGGCGTGACGTTCGTCAGCGCGACGGGCACCGGCTGGACGTGCAATCAGGCGGCGGGCACGGTCACGTGCACCCGTCCGACGCTGGCCGTCGGCGCGGCGCCGACCATCACCATCATCGCGACGGCGGGCGCGGGCGGCGGACCGTTCACGAACACCGTCACGGTGACCGCGGCGACGTCCGATCCGTCGACGTTCAACAACACCGCCACCGCGACGACCGCATCGAACAACGTGAACGATCCGCCGGTGAACACGTTGCCGGCGGCGCAGACCATCGCCGAGGACGCGACGCTCTCGCTCACGGGCGGCGCGCGGATCACGATCGCGGACCCCGACGCGGGCGCGGCGGCCGTCCGGGTGACGCTCACCGCGACGAACGGCGTGCTCACGCTCAACCCGGCGGGGCTCACCTTCTCGGTGGGTGACGGCACGGCCGATGGGACGATGACGTTCACGGGCACGATCGCCGCGATCAACACGGCGCTGAACACGCTCATCTACGCGCCGAACCCCGATTTCAACGGAGCGGCGCAGGTCACGATCGTCACGAACGACCAGGGCAACACGGGGACGGGCGGGGCGCAGACCGACACGGACACGCTCGCCATCACGGTGACGCCGGTGAACGATGCGCCGAGGGCGAACGACGACCTCTACGCGGCGGGCTTCAACAGCGCGGCGACGGCGGTGCTGGTGCTCGCGAACGATACGATCGCGCCGGACGCGGGCGAGACGCTGACGATCACGGCGGTGACGCAGCCTGCGAACGGCACGGTGGTGATCACGGGCGGCGGTACGGG
>JALHPV010000324.1 GCA_022842285.1 Kofleriaceae bacterium | reverse complement strand
AGGAGACCGGGTTCCACGCCGACGACGGCGACGAGGACACCGGCCTCGCCGACGAGATCGTCGACGACTTCGAGCTGCCGCAGGACGCGGTCATCGCGCCCAATCCGATCACGGCCGCCGCACCGCCACCCGCGCCCGCGGCGCCGCCCCCGAGCGCGGCCTCGAAGGCCACCCTCATGGGCCACGCGAGCGCCGGCACGGCGTTGCCCAGCGAGCCGACCACCGTGGCCGCGCCCCCGAGCGCGCCGCCCGCCCCGGCCTTCGCCCCCACGGGCACGCAGCAAGGTGCGGCCGCGTATCGCCCTGCCGGTGGTGGTTCCGCCGGCGGCACGTCGGCCGACACCGACTTCGGGCCGACGGGCACGCAGCAGGCGGCCGCGCCCTCCAAGCCGTCCGCGGGCGAGACCCAGCCGATGGCCGGTGCGTACCAGGCGCCCGCCCTGACCCCGAACGTGCAACTTGCCGCCGCGGCCCAGCTCCTGCCGGCCTCGCAGCCATCCAGGCCTGCGCCAGCCCCGAGCAGTCCCGACCCGATCGCCCCGGCACGATCCGAGCGATCTGCGCAGATGCCGTTCGACCTCCTGCCGTCGCATCGGCAGGACGAAACGCCCATCCCGAAGCGCGACGAGCGCCATCGCCGGACCGACAGCTTCCGTGCCGTCGGGGAGCGCAGCAAGGCGGTCTATGTCGTCGGCGGGGTGCTCGGTCTCGCGGCCATCGTCGCGATCGCGCTGTTCGCGACGCGGACGCCAGCGGGCTCGACACCGGTGGTGGATCGAGGCGCGGCTCCCGGATCGGCCGCGGGCTCGAATCAGGTCGCCGTCGGCGACGGCACGGACCTGACCGGAACGAATCCACCGGGCAGTGACACGACCGGCACCGAACCCACCGAACCGACCGGCACCGAACCGACCGGCACCGAACCGACCGGCACCGAACCGACCGGCACCGAACCGACCGGCACCAACAGCACGGATCCGACCGGCACCACCGGGGCGCGCACGACCGGGACCACGGGTCCGCGCACGACGGGCCCGCGCCCGACGCGCACGACCGGCACCCGCCCCACGGGCACGACGAAGACGCGTCCCACGGCGACCAAGGGCCGCCCGAAGGGCAAGCCCAAGACCACCGGCACCGGCACCACCACGACCGTCGCCGTCGCGGAGCCTCCCGAGAACACGACTGCGCGCGAGCAAGCCAAGGCCGCGTACAACGCCGGCAACCAGCGGCTATTCGCCGGCGATCCGCAGGGCGCGATTCGGGCGTACCGCGAGGCGCTGTCGCTCATGCCCGGCTACGCGCCCGGCTACCGGGGCCTCGGGCTCGCGTACGAGCAGGCCGGCGACAAGGCGAACGCGGTGAAGGCGTTGCAGCAGTACGTGAAGTCGGCGCCGACCGCCAAGGACGTCGAGAAGATCAAGCAGCGCATCGCGATCCTGCAGCGCTAGGAGTACTCAGTGTCCGGTATTCGGACACGCGCCGCCGAAGATTCTCGACGAGGACGTCAGAGTCGCATGCTAGCCTTCCGGGTATGGGCAACGACGATCTCGTGATCCGAGTTCTCCGTGACCTCCAGGACCGTGTGGGCGACCTCCAGGACCGCGTGGGCGACCTCCAGGACAACGTGGGTGAGCTGCGGGTGGAGACCCGCGCGAACACGTCCGCCATTACCGATATGGGTGGGCGGCTCGACGTGGTCGAGGAGACGTTGAAGGATGTGGCCGGCCAGCAACTCATGCTGACCAAGTACGTCAAGCACAGCATCGGTCGACACGAGCGCGCGATCGAGGGTCTCGACGACCGCGTCACGCGCCTCGAGGACGAGGCGTAGCGCTCGCCCGTTCGCGCTTTTCGAATGGCCTCAGGAGGCCTTCGCGTTCGCGGACTGCAGCAGGTACGTGCGGATCAGGTCATCGAGGTCACCGTCGAGGACGGATGACACGTCGCTGGTCTTCAGCTCGGTACGGTGATCGTTGACCTGCTGATACGGGAACAGGACGTAGCTGCGGATCTGCGAGCCCCACTCGATCTTGAGGCGCGCCTTGGCCTCGGCGTCGGCCTTGGCTTCGCGCTTCGCGAGCTCGTACTCGTACATCTTCGCGCGGAGCAGCTTGAAGGCCTTCGCCTTGTTCGCGTGCTGGCTGCGCTCGTTCTGACACTGCACCACGATGCCCGTCGGGTTGTGCGTGATGCGGACGGCGGAGTCGGTCTTGTTGACGTGCTGACCGCCGGCACCGCCGGCGCGGTACGTATCGATGCGCAGGTCGGCTTCGTTGATCTCGACCTCGATGTCGTCGTCGATGTCGGGGGTCACGGTGACGGCGGCAAAGGACGTCTGGCGGCGACCGTTCGCGTCGAACGGAGAGACACGGACGAGGCGGTGGACGCCGTTCTCTGCCTTCATCAGGCCGTAGGCGTACTCGCCCTCGACGGTGAAGGTCGCGCTCTTGATGCCGGCCTCGTCGGCCGGGGTCTCGTCGAGGACCTCGACCTTCCACTTCTTGCGGTCGGCGAAGCGGATCAACATGCGCATGAGCATCTGCGCCCAGTCGGAGGCGTCGACACCGCCGGCGCCCGCCGTGAGCTGGACGATGGCGTTGCCGCTGTCGAGCTCGCCCGAGAGCATGCGCTTGAACTCGATCTCGTCGAGCGCGGTGTAGATGCCGGTGACCGCGCTCTCCGCCTCCTTGGCGGAGCCTTCGTCGCTCGCTTCCTCGGCGAGCTCGAGGAGCACCTCGGCGTCGGCGAGCGCCCGGGTCTGCGTGTCCCACGTGGAGACGACCGTCTCGAGGTTCTTCTTGTCGCGAAGGATGGCTTGCGCCTTCTTCTGATCATCCCAGAACGTCGGACGGGCCGCGATGGAGTCGAGCTCCTCGATCTTCAGACGCTTCGCGTCGACGTCAAAGTAACCTCCGGAGCTCGGTGAGCTTGTCGCCCAGCTCCTTCATACGCGTGCGGATGGCGCGCGTGTCGACGGTCTCGATCGGCATGCGCCGGTTATACCCGTGCGCGGCGCAGCTGCACTAGATCCGACGAGCCGAGGGGCACCGGGTAGTTGCCGGTGAAGCACGCCGAGCAGTAGCCGGTCCCGCCGACGGAGGCCATGAGGCCCTCGTGCGACAGGTACGCGAGCGTGTCGCAGGTGACGTAACGGGCAATCTCGTCGACGGTGTGCGAGGCGGCCACCAGCTCGCTGCGGGTCGGCGTGTTGATGCCGTAGAAGCACGGGTTCGTCGTCGGCGGTGCGCTGATGCGGAGGTGGACCTCGCGGGCGCCGGCGCTGCGCAGCATCTTCACGATCTTGCGCGAGGTCGTGCCGCGGACCAGCGAGTCGTCGACGACGATGACGCGCTTGCCGTCGACCAGCGATCGCACCGGGGAGAGCTTCAGACGGACGCCGAAGTGGCGGATCGAGTCCTGGGGTTCGATGAACGTGCGGCCGACGTAGTGCGAGCGGATGAGGCCCATCTCGAACGGGATGCCGCTCTCGCGCGAGTAGCCGACGGCGGCCGGGACCCCCGAGTCGGGCACGGGGATGACGACATCACCCTCGACGGGGGCTTCCCGGGCGAGGTGATGGCCCATCTTCTCGCGTGCCCGGTAGACGCTCTTGCCGTTCACGAGGCTGTCGGGCCGCGCGAAGTAGACGTGCTCGAACACGCAGAACGTCTCGCCCGAGCCGGGCTCCTGGGCCGGCAGAGCCTTGTGGCTCGTCATGCCGGACTTGTCGACAACGACGATCTCGCCGGGCTCGACCTCGCGGATGAACTCCGCCTCGATGAGGTCGAACGAGCAGGTCTCGCTCGACAGGACGAAGGCGTCCTTCAGGCGGCCAATGCAAAGCGGCCGGAAGCCGTTCGGGTCGCGCACGCCGATCATCTTCTCGTCGTGCGTCAGGAGGACGAGCGAGTACGCGCCGCGCACTCGTTTAAGTGCTTCGATAAGGGCTCCGACGACGTCGGCCGATCCCTTCTGGGCCCGGGCGCGGGCCATCAGATGGACGATGACCTCGGTATCGCTGGAGGTCTGGAAGATCGATCCCTGGGCCTCGAGCTCGGCGCGGAGCTCGTCCGCGTTGACCAGGTTCCCGTTGTGGGCGATCGACAGGGAGCCGCCCGCGTACTCGAACAGGAACGGCTGGGCGTTCCGGAGCTCCGAGGAGCCTGCCGTCGAGTACCGGATGTGCCCGATGGCCGTCTCCCCCGGCAGATTGGCCAGGGTGGCGCGGTCGAAGGCATCCGACACCAGCCCCATGGCGACCCGCTGGCGGAGCTTCCCGTCCCGGCAAGCCACCAGGCCCGCCGACTCCTGCCCGCGGTGCTGGAGGGCGTGCATGCCGAGGTAGGCGATGTTCGAGGCTTCGTCGTGACCGTGGATCCCGAAGACGCCGCACATGGCCGGTCACTTACCATGCAGGCCTGATCCCCAGTAGCGAACTTGTGGATCTCCTTCGACTGACATACCTTTTCGGATGCGTGGCGCGTCTCCTCTGGCGCGATGCCCAGGGCATCGAGGGATCGCTCGATCTCGCTTCGGCGGAGATTCGAGTCGGCCGTGCCATGGACTGCGCCATCCGTACGGATGACGCGATGGTGTCGCGGCATCACGCGCGCATCTACTGGGGCGGCGGCGGCTACATCCTCGAGGACCTCTCGTCGGCAAACGGCGTGTACTTCCAGGAGCAGCGCGTCCAGAGCCACATGTTCAAGCACGGTGATGCCGTGCGGTGCGGCAGCCTCTGGCTGCGCTTTGTCGATGCGAACGCCGCCCAGGTGAGCCCCGCCGCCGCGACCAATCAGGCCGCCCCGATGATGCAGCACCCGGGGATGGGCGCCACCGGCTCGGTCGGACCGACGGGCCACGTGTCGGCCGTCTCCCCGTCGGCCCTCGGCATCCAGCCCACCCCCTCGGGATCGGCCATGCCGGTCCCGGCCCCGGCCGCCCCGGCCCCGGCCCCCGTGAACCTCGGCCCGAGCGAAGCCGACGTCGAGATTCGCGTGCTGCGCCGCCGCGTCGAGCAGCTCCAGACCGAGCTCCGCGTCTACCGCGCGAACAAGTTCAATCAGGAGACCGCGCGCCGGATGGAGGATCTCGAGAACGACCTCTCCATGATGGAGATCGAGCGCGACAGCCTGAAGAGCCGGATGGAGAACGCGGAGGGTCGCCTCGTGACCGAGGCGGCGAGCGTGAAGGTGAAGCGCGCGCTCGAGATCGCCGCAATGACGGCGGAGACGGCGCTCTCGCTGAACGACCTGCTCTCGAGTCTGCGCATCGAGGTGATGGCGGCCGAGGGCGAGTTCGAGCAGTACGCCAACCAGATTCCGCGTGCGTCGTACGAGCTGATCCGTCAGTCGATGCGCGACTCCACGCAGCGCTGCGATGAAGCGCGCGACCTGCTCCGCAAGCTCAAAGAGATTGCCGAGTAGCGCGCCGGATATTCCGGCATTCGTGGCCTTGCGCGGCTAGCAGGAATTCGCACGTTGTCCTGCACGTCACACGACGTGAGGAGGGCTGACGATGTACTGCAGCAACTGTGGGCTCGCCGGTGAACCGAACAAGACCTGCCTTCGCTGCGGAAGCCTGATCGGCGCCCCGGCGGGAAGTGCGCGCGCGGCCTACGAGCCGATGCGTCCCGCCGTCGAGACGCCGACGTCCCGCGACTCGCGGCACGTGCTCATCCTCGTGTTCGGGATTCTCTCTGTCGTCGTCATCGGCCTCTTCGGACCGTTCGCGTGGGCGATGGGTCGGAGCGAGCTGAAGCTCATCGACAGCGGAGGCCTTCCGCGCGAGGGCCGCGGGATGGCGCTCGCAGGTATGATCTGCGGCATCGTCGGCACGGGCATCCTTGTGCTGCAGGCGATGATGGTCGCCTGGATGATCTCGCTGTGGCCGTGACGCCGCGCGCGCGCGGTCAGAACTTGCGCGGCAGGTAGTCGAGGCCGAGCCAGCACAGGCCGTGCGCGGCCGTCAGCGCCAGTGCGAGGTAGACCTGGGTCAGCAGGCCCTTGATCTCGAACCACTGCTTCGACTCGAAGATGCGAACCGTGATGGCGAGGAAGATCATGTTCGCGACGAGCGGCATGACGAAGCCCAGCGCCCCCATCGTCGCGAGGTTCAGGATCGGGGTCAGGGCCCAGTAGAGGCCGATGTTCAGCGCCGCGAAGACGAGCGCGATCAGCGGCGTGGCCCACCGCTTGTGAATGAGGACCTTCGGGCTCTTCTTCGCGGCCACGATGATGACCAGGCCGAAGACGACGAGCCGTACGCCGAGGCCAAGGAGCACACCCGTGACACCGTCCATATCGGGCAGCATGACACGGAAATGATGACATTCCAGGGAGTTGCCTAGTTACAATTGTCACGAATCGATTACTTACTTGTACAGTTGTCAGCAGTCGATTACATTTGTCTTATATGGCGGATGTACTGTCGCCCGTAGCACCCGAGGTCGCCGCCGCGCACAGCCGCCGCAGCGATACCTGGATCGCGACGACAGCGCTCGTGGCGGGCATGGCCGCCCTGCCCCTGGCGCAGTCCGCCTGGCATGGCCCGGAGGTCGCGGCGACGCTCGCGGTGGCTGCGGTGGCGTTGCTCGCCGGGCAGCGCTGGGCCATCGCCATCATCGTGGTCGCGCAGCTCTTCCTCCTCCCCACGATCTGGCCGCGCGCGTTCCTCGGCCACGCGGATCTCGTGTCACGGCTGCCGGCCCTCATCTCGGTCGTTGCCGTGGTGCCGGGCATCCTCGCGATGAAGCGCGCCGCTGCTGCCCTCGTGTTGGTCACCGGCGTTCCCCGCACGCGGTTCGCGCATCGCGGCCTGCAGCTCGCGCTCACCGTTGGCGGAGTCGTCGCCGTGCTGCTGCCGCTCTTCTAGGGGCTCTCGAGCTCGCCCTCGCCGAGCTGCGGTACCTTCCATCCGGTGATCGCGGCGGTCCTCGCGTGGCTGGATAGCGCCGCGATCGTGATCGCGGGCGTGCCGGTGTCCTGGGCGGAGGTCCTCGGCGATGTGACCGGCGCGGCGTGTGTGGTGCTCGTCGCGCGGCAGCACGTCTGGAACTGGCCGCTGGGCCTCCTCAACAACGTCTTCTGGGCCCTGCTCTTCTGGCGCGCGAAGCTCTACAGCGACAGCACGCTGCAGGGTTTCTTCTTCGTCCTCGGCGGCTACGGCTGGTGGCGCTGGATGAAGAAGGGCGCCACCGGCGAGGTGATCCGCGTGCGGCGAACTTCGGCGCGCGAATGGCAGGTGCTGGCGGGGCTCGTGGTCGCGGTGATCGCGGGGCTCGCCGCCTGGCTCGCGCATGCGACCGATTCGCCGGCGCCCATCGCGGATGCGAGCGTGCTCGCGCTGAGCCTCGCCGCGACGTGGGGCCAGGCGGAGAAGCTCGTCGAGTCGTGGTGGATCTGGATCACGGTCGACGTGATCAGCGTGCCGCTCTATGTCAGCCGGTCCCTGTACCCGACGGCGGGCCTGTACGTGATCTTCGGGATCCTGTGCCTCGTCGGCCTGCGGAGCTGGACGCGGACGTTGCGAGCGCAGGAGGCGGCGGCGTGAGGGGGGCCCGCGCGCGGCACGGCCTCGTCATCGGCAAGTTCTACCCGCCGCACGCCGGGCATCACTACCTGGTGCGAGCGGCGGCGCGCGACGCGGCCCGCGTGACCGTCGTCGTGATGGCCTCCCACGTCGAGAGCATCCCGCTCGCGGAGCGAGTGGCCTGGCTGCGGGATGAGCACGCGGCGGATCGCAACGTGACGGTGGTAGGGATCCGCGACGATCATCCCGTCGACTACGAGAGCGATGCGATCTGGCGCGCCCACGTGGCGCTGATGCAGGAGGCGGCGCGCTCCGTGACCGACGAGCCGGTGGATGTGGTGTTCACGTCGGAGCCGTACGGCGAGGAGCTGGCGCGTCGGCTCGGAGCCCGCCACGTCTGCGTCGACCTCGCGCGGACCGAACATGCGGTATCGGGGACGGTGGTGCGGGCCGACCCCG
>JALHPV010000323.1 GCA_022842285.1 Kofleriaceae bacterium | reverse complement strand
GCGGTGCGCTCCACGAAGCGGCCGAGCGCGCCCGGGCCGCCGCCTCCACGACCGCGCAGCCCGGCGACGTGGCGGCGCAGCTCGATCGTGCGGTCGCCGCCGGTGATGTCGACGCGTCGAGCGATCTCGCGCACCAGCTCTGGCGAACCGAGCCTGGCAATGCAGCCGCGTTCCGGGTCCTCGCCCAGGCGCATCGCGCCGCCGGTGACCTGCCCGCCCTCACTGACATCACCAGCGTGCGCGCCACGCAGGCCGAGACGGGCGAGGAGCGCGGCGCAGCCTGGCTCGAGGTGGCCCGTCTCGCCGACGAGCTCGATGCCTTCGAGCAAGCCGCGCATGCCTACGACCAGGCGCTCGTCGAAGATCCGGGCAACATCACCGCGCTCGACGCGCGCGGCGCCCTCGCCTTCCGGCTCGGCGACTACCGGACGGCGGACCTGATCTATCGCGACCTCGCGCCCGGTGAGTCCGCACTCGGCGACGACGAGGTCGCCCTGCGTCGCTCCATCATCGCCGAGCGCCTCGGCCGCGATACCGAGGCCCTCGCGCACGCGCAGTCCGCCGCCGCCGCCGCGCCCGGGCGCCTCGACCTCGCCATGCGCGTACAGGACATCGCAACCCGGATCGGCGACCTCGAGCTGGCCCTCACCGCCGCGCGCGCCGTTCACGATCTCACGCCTCTCGACGACGACGAGGGCCAGCTCCGGGCGCAGCTCGCCCTCGTCGACCTGATGCGCGAGGCCGGCAACATCGATGGCGCGATCAGTCAGCTCGACCGCATCCGCCGCGACCATCCCTTTCACGAGCCCGTGCTCGAAGCTCTCGCCGAGCTCCACATCGCGAAGAGCGACTGGACCACGGCCACCCGCTTCCTCTACCAGCTCGTCCCGATGGCCCCGACGCCCGCCTCGCGCGCCGACCGCCTGTATCGACTCGGCGAGGCGGTCCTCATCCACCTGGGCGACGCCGAGCGGGCCGACGACATCTTCCTGCGCGCCTCCGACCTCGAGCCGGCGCACATCCCCACGCTGCGCCGCCTCGTCGACGTCTACTGGCGCGCTGACGAGCCGGGGCAGATCGTCGAGGTCGCCTCCGAGCTCGCCGATCGCAACGCCCTCGCGAACGGCATCGCCGAGCGCACCCTCGGCCGCGCGCTCGTCGCGACCGCCCTCGTCGGTGAAGCCACCCTCGCGCAGAAGCTCGCGACGGTTCTCGGCGAATCGGCTGCGCCGCAGGTGGTGGGCGCGCTCACCGAGCTCGAAGCCCGTGAGGGCCGCATGCAGGTCTCGTCCGCCAGCACGGCCATCACCGAGCTCGCGCGCCGGGGCGTCCTCGACCTCGCGAAGCTCCGCGCCGCCGCCGCCGCGACGTCGATCGCGTCGGCCTTCTAGCGCGGCTTGCCGCCGGACTGGCGCGCCTCACGCGTCGCCTTCTTGTCGAGCAGATCCGGACGCAGCTCGAGGCTGCGAGCCCGCACGACGGTGTCCAGCGGCCCGCGCGTCCGAGCCAGGATCGCCGCTCGTCTTGTCGACCAGTTCAATCCGGGGCGCGGAGCGCGTACGCCATCGGCGTGATGTCGCGCCTCTCGTCACCGAGCACGGGGCGCGATGTCAGCCGACCCTTGTTGTCGATGATGCGCGCCACGTGCGCCCGTTCGCGCTTCCACGAGTGGAAGACGAACACGTGCCACGGGTACTCCGCGTTCTCCGTGAACACGAGGTCGCCCGGCATCAGCGCGCTCGCGTCGGTCACGCGCGTCCAGTGCAGCTCGCGCTCGAGCCACTTCACGAACGGCAACGTCAGCCGCGAGACCTTCTCGCCGTCCATCTCCGCGTCGAGCGGCACGTCGACGCCGATCTTCCGTAGCGCCGTCGACGCGAACGCCACGCACCCGTTCTTGGTGGTGCCGTGCCACGCGAGCACCTCGCGCTTCACGTCGCGATAGCCGCGCTTCGTCGCGTAACTCGCGAGCAGCTCCTCCGCCGTCCCCGCCTCCGCCGTTCCTGCCACCAACAGCAAGACCATCGCGATCGCGCGCATCACCCTCTGCAACGCGCCGGTCGTCCGTTCGATCTGCGATGGCGCGGCGGACCGGCCGCCCGTCTGTGAGGACTGCCACAGCGCACGACCCCGCGAATGATCGCCTGCTGCTGGTAGTCTCGGTGGCCGAAGGAGACCGCCCGTGCTCCAGCTACGACCGAGTTGCGAATGCTGCGACCGCGATCTGCCGCCCGACGCGACCGACGCGCGGATTTGCTCGTTCGAGTGCACGTTCTGCGCGGCCTGTGCAACGCAGCGGCTGATGGGCGCCTGCCCCAATTGCGGCGGCGAGCTCGTCCCGCGGCCTCGACGCCCCCCGCACACCCTCGCGGCCAATCCTCCCTCGACGCAACGCGTGGTCAATCCAGCCGGTTGCGGACGCATGAATGCTCCGTGAGCGCGACCAGCCCCTCGTCGACTGTTACCGCCACGCCTCGATCAGCGCGAGCGCCTCGCGCTGCGCCGCTTCGACGAGCGCCTTGCCCCGGGTGGGGGCACACGGGGTGTCACTCGTCGACATGGCCTCGAAGTACCAGGTCGCCCGGCACACATCGGCGTGCACGAGCTGCACGTATCCCGTATGCGGCGCGGGCATCACGCTCGCCGTGACGTAGGTCGCGTGTTCGGTCCACGTCCACGGGGTCACCGCGCGCGCCCGGGCGACCAGCTCGGCCAGCGTCCCCACGAACGTCAGCGGTGACGTGCCCATCGCCCTGCCGGCCGACCGCGTCCGGTACACGGCGAGGCGCATCGTCTCGAGGCGGGGGTTCTCCAGCGAGCTCTCGAGCGATGGGACGCTCCGCACCTCCGAGCCTCCGACCCACCGCACGAGCTTCATGAGGTTCGCCTCGGTGATCGCCGGCTGGCCGTCACCGGGGAGCCGCCGCAGGCTCGCGTTCGCGACCAGGATCCCCGCGCGCGGCATCACCCGGATCACGCCGCGCTGCTCGCGCGTGGGCCTCAGGACCAGGTAGCTCGACCAGCGCTCGTTGTGCTCGCGCGTCTGCACCCACGGCGCCTGCGCGGCCGACAGGGCATGCGAGAAGGCCTGCAGCCCGCCCTCGAACCTGAATCCAACGGCAAAGCTCGAGACGCCGACCGCCCGCCAGTCGAGCAAGGGATTGCGTGACATGCCGCGGCCCTCGGCCGCTGCGCGCCATGGTTGCGGGCCGTCGATCGTCCGGTGGTACGCTGGGGGACATGGTCCGCTTGCCCTGGGGTATCGCGCTCATCGTCGCCGGGATGGCCTGGTCGTGTGGCAACGGGCTGGGGTTCACCCCGCCCGATGAGGAGGACCTCGCGGATACGTGGACGTCGACCATCCTGGACGGCGACTACCCAACCCAGCTCGAGTTCACCACCGAGGGGGACGAGAACATCTTCATCCGACGCGAGGTCGACCGAGGATCCGAGGACATGGCCTGGATCGAGTACCAACGTGGGACGTACTCGCTCGCACCGGAGAGTGACCCGGACTACCCGTCGATCCGCTTCGAGCCCGTCGGGGCACCGGCGGACGTCAGCTTCATCATCTACTACGACGCCACCACCCTCGACCTCAGCGACTCGCCCGACGGGGTCTACGACCCTACCTTCCCGAGCTTCACGCGGTAACGATGGCGTCGCGGCGGGGCTTGCCGCACGCGTAGCCAAGCTTGTCGGTGAGGTCGCGCAACGCGTGCGCGTTTCGGAACGGGCGCGGGTGGGGGTTGCCGCAAACGTAAGCGTGGTTACCGTACGGGCACCATGAAGCTCGACAAGCTCACCGTGAAGGCCCAGGAAGCCCTGAGCGCCGCCCGCGATGTGGCGGTGAACCGGCACCATGCCGAGATCGGGCCCGAACATCTCCTCCTCGCCCTGATGGAGCAGGAGGGCGGCGTCGTGCCGCGCATCCTCGGCAAGCTGGGCGCGGACCCGCGCGTCGTCACGAACGACATCTCGGAGGCCCTCGGGCGCCTGCCGAAGGCGCACGGGGCGGCCCTCGATGTCGACCTGTCGCGCGCCCTGAAGGACGTGTGGGTCGAGGCGGTGCGCGAGGCGCACGCCATGAAGGACGAGTACACGTCGACCGAGCACATGCTCATCGCGCTCGCGGAGTCGCGCGGGGTGACGGGCGAGACCCTGAAGAAGGCGGGCGCCACCAAGGCCGCGATCCTCGAGGCGCTCGTGAGCGTGCGCGGCAATCAGCGCGTGACGGATCAGAATCCCGAGGCGACGTACGAGGCGCTGGAGCGCTACACGCGCGACCTGACGGCGCTGGCGAGCCAGGGGAAGCTGGACCCGGTCATCGGACGCGACGAAGAGATTCGCCGCACCATCCAGATCCTGTCGCGGCGGACGAAGAACAACCCCGTGCTCGTCGGTGAGGCCGGCGTTGGCAAGACGGCGGTGGTCGAGGGCATCGCCCAGCGCATCGCCCGCGGCGACGTGCCGGAGAGCCTCCGCGACAAGCGCATCTGCGCGCTGGATCTCGGGGCGCTCATCGCGGGCGCGAAGTACCGCGGCGAGTTCGAGGAGCGGCTGAAGGCCGTCATGAAGGAGATCGCGGCCGCCATGGGCACCGTGATCCTGTTCATCGACGAGCTGCACACGCTCGTCGGAGCGGGGGCCGCCGAGGGTGCGGCCGATGCGGCCAACCTCTTGAAGCCGGCGCTGTCGCGCGGCGAGCTGCGCTGCATCGGCGCGACGACGCTCGACGAGTACCGGAAGCACATCGAGAAGGACAAGGCCCTCGAGCGCCGGTTCCAGCCCGTGATGGTCGAGGAACCGTCGATGGAAGCGACCATCGCGATCCTCCGTGGGCTCAAGGAGAAGTACGAGGTGCACCACGGCATCCGCGTGCGGGATGCGGCCCTCGTCGCGGCGGCGAAGCTGTCGCATCGCTACATTCCGGCGCGCCAGCTGCCCGACAAGGCCATCGACCTCGTCGACGAGGCCGCATCGCGCCTCAAGATGGAGATCGAGTCCACGCCCACGCCGATCGATCAGATCGAGCGGCGGGTGACGACCCTCGAGGTCGAGCGTGCCGCGCTCGAGCGCGAGAACGACAAGCGCGCGAAGAAGCGCCTGCCGGAGGTGGAGCGCGAGATCGCCGATCTCAAGGAGCAGACCTCCTCGATGAAGGCGCGCTGGCAACACGAGCGCGAGCTCATCAAGAAGCTCTCCACCCAGAAGGAGCAGCTCGAGCAGCTGAAGCTCGAGGCCGACAAGCTCCAGCGCACGGGTGACTTTGCCCGCGCGTCCGAGGTGCGCTTCGGGTCGATCCCCGCGCTCGAGAAGGAGCTCGCCGCCGAGACGGCGAAGGCGGACGAGCTGCGCGCGCAGGGGAGCTTCCTGCGCGAGGAGGTGACCGAGGACGACATCGCGGCCGTGGTCGCGAAGTGGACCGGCATTCCCGTCGAGAAGATGCTCGAGGGTGAGGGCGAGAAGCTCACGAAGATGGAGGACCGCCTCCGTCAGCGCGTCATCGGGCAGGACCCGGCCGTGGCCGCGATCGCGGCGGCGGGGCGGCGGGCCCGCGCGGGCCTGAAGGATCCGAACCGTCCCATCGGCAGCTTCCTGTTCCTCGGCCCGACGGGCGTCGGCAAGACGGAGCTCGCGCGTGCACTCGCGGAGTTCTTGTTCGATGACGAATCCGCGATGGTTCGCATCGACATGTCCGAGTATCAGGAGAAGCACTCGGTCAGCCGGCTCGTCGGCGCGCCGCCGGGCTACGTCGGCTACGACCAGGGTGGCCAGCTGACAGAGGCGGTTCGCCGGCATCCGTACTCGGTCGTGCTCCTCGACGAGATGGAGAAGGCGCACGCCGATGTGTGGGGCGTGCTGCTCCAGGTGCTCGACGACGGCCGGTTGACCGACGGCCAGGGGCGGACGATCGACTTCAAGAACACCGTCGTGATCATGACCAGCAACGCGACCGACCCGAAGGCGGTGTTCCGCCCCGAGTTCCTGAATCGCATCGACGAGATCATCGAGTTCAACTCGCTCGGCGAGGCGCAGCTCGGGCACATCGTGAAGATCCAGCTCGCGCGGTTCGACAAGCTCCTGGCCGAGCGCCAGCTGACCTTGCACCTGACCGATCGCGCCATCGCCGCGGTGGCCGAGGCGGGTTACGATCCGGTGTACGGTGCCCGCCCGCTCAAGCGGGCCCTCCAGAAGCTCGTGATCGACCCGCTCGCCATCCACCTCCTCAATGGGGACTTCCACCCGGGTGATCACATCGAGGCCGACCTCGAGGGCAACCAGGTCATGTTCAGGAAGGCCGCCAAGGGCGCCGCAGCGTAAAGGCCATGCCGCAGCAGATCGATTTCGATCCCAACGTCGATTACTACAAGGCGCTCGGCGTCGACGCGAAGGCGTCCGATGCCGAGATCAAGAAGGCGTATCGCACGCTGGCGAAGACGAACCATCCGGACTCCACGGGTGGCGACAAGAAGAAGGAGTCCCGCTTCAAGGACATCTCGAACGCGTACGACGTGCTCGGGGACCCGAAGAAGAAGGCGCTCTACGACCAGATTCGCGCCGGGGGTGGCCCGCGCATGAGCGGCGGGCCGGGTCAGTACACCTACACGTCGAGTGGTCCCGGTGGTCCGGGGGTATTCGACCTCGGTGATCTGTTCGGCCAGTTCTTCGCCGGGGCGCAGGCGAGCGGCCGGGCCCAGCGACCGCCGTACGAGCGCGAGCGGCCGCCGCGCCGCGAGCCCGACGAGATCAAGCAGGTCAAGGCGAGCGACGGCACCTGGCTCCGCGTCGAGGGGAGCGACATCCACTCGGACGTCCGCATCTCGTTCGACCGCGCGATCCTCGGCACGGTCGCGACCGTCGTCACCGTCGACGGCAAGGTCGAGGTAAAAATCCCCGGCGGCACCTCGAGCGGCAAGCGACTCCGGCTGCGCGGCAAAGGCATGACCGATCGGGCAGGCCATACCGGCGATCACCTCGTGACCGTCCAGATCGACGTGCCGACGGGGCTCGATGACGATGCGAAAAAGCAGCTGATTCAGCTCGTAACTCGGCTCCGCAAGCGCGAGCAGAACGACTAAAAGCCAGTAGACTCGGTGGGTGACGAAGCACACCGAGACTGCCGGTCAGTATCCCGTCATTCCGCTGCGCACCGAGGTCCAACTCCCGGGTCATGTCGGGCCGTTGGAGATCGGTCGCGAAGCATCGGTGAGGGCGATCGAAGCGGCGACCCGCGATGACAATCTGATCGTCATCATCCCGCAGAAGAACCCCGCGGTCCGTGACCCCGGTCAGCGCGACCTCCACGAGGTCGGTGTGCGCGCGGAGATCGTGCAGGTGGTCAAGCACTCCCCCGGCCGCTTCACGTGTGTGATGCGCTTCCTGGAGCGCGTGCACATCGATGCGCTCGTCGCGACCGAGCCGTTCCTCGTGGCGAGCGTCTCGCCGCTCACGCTCGTGCGCCCGGCGCAGGCCGACGCGCTGAACGCGACGACCCAAAAGGTGCGCGACTACCTGCTCGCCGTTGTCACGGATGCGCAGGCCAAGGAGGGCAAGGGCGAGGGCAAGGAGAGCAAGGAGCCCAAGGGCGACCTGACGCGGGTGCAGGTCCAGGCCATCACGGACCCGGACAAGCTCGTCGATGCGGCGGTGCCGTACCTCGAGCTCGAGCGCGATGACCTCAGCCAGCTCCTCATCGAGACCGACACCATGAAGCGCCTCGAGCGCATCATCCCGTCGCTCGAGCGCCAGGCCACCGTGCTCCGCCTCAAGGCCGACATCGGCGCCGAGCTCGAGGGCGAGTCCTCCCGCACGCACCGCGAGCGCGTCCTGCGCGACCGCATGCGCCAGATCCAGGAGGAGCTCGGCGAGCAGGACGACAACGCCGAGATCGACGAGCTGCGGAAGAAGATCGAAGACAGCAAGATGACCGACGAGGTCCGGGCCGTCGCGAAGAAGCAGATCTCGCGCATGAGCCAGATGGCGTCGTCGTCGCCCGAGTACAACATCGCGCGCACCTACGTCGAGAACCTCCTCGAGATCCCGTGGAGCACCTTCACCGAAGACCGCCTCGACGTGTCCGCCGCGCGCGCCATCCTCGAGGCCGAGCAC
>JALHPV010000322.1 GCA_022842285.1 Kofleriaceae bacterium | reverse complement strand
CACAGGAGGCCCGCTGCCCAGATCACCCAGCGGCAGCGCGTCATGTACCGAGTAGACCGCATTCCGGCGTGCCGGGAATAGTACGACCGATGGCAGCCGCTGGCCGAGTGAGACGCGGCCCTCTTAGTTAGGGCGCTTCCGCAAATGTCGTGACGGGCGTGCGCTCGATCGAGAGCTTGCGGTCCTCGACGAGGTCGCCGACGAGGAGACGCACCGACGGCACCACGAACGGACCGCGCTTCACGGGCACGCCGAACCGCTTCGTGATGGCCTTCACGCCATCGGAGTCCGAGGCGCGGAAGCTGCCGAGCGTCGCATCGCCCTTGAACCCGCCGACCGCGCTCGTGATCGCAGATTTCTGCGCGGCAGGCAGCGCCGAATAGGTGACCAGCACGGGGGTCGCGAGCGACGGCAGGCCGATCACCTTCGAGACGCCGGACGGCAGGTCGACCCCGGTGGGACACACCACCGCGTCGGTCTTGCCCTGGTTCAACGATGCCAGCGCCGACGCCGTGTCGGAGGCCGACTCGATCGCGCTGAAGTACCCCTTCTCGACGCCGCCGAGGAGGACGTTCAGCACGAAGTCCGTCTCTTTACCCCCGACGGACGGGACGAGGATCTTCTTGCCGCGGAGGTCGTTCACCTTGGAGACGCCCTTCGCGACGAGCTGCCAGCCCTGCGATGTATCGCCGCCGCGCACCGACGCGCCGATCACGGTGTAGCCGCTCTGGGACGCGAGGTACGTGGCATCGACGAGCGCGACGGTGACCTCGCCCTTCTTCACTGCGGCGGCGAAGTCGCTCGCCCGCGCGTAATTACGACCGGTCGCCTTCGTGCCGGCGGCGGCTCCCACCTGCTCGGCGAGCTTCGACGCGAACTCGACGCGCGCCACCGTCGTCGGGAACGGCGCGCTCGGGGCGAACACGCCGACGGTGATGTCGGCCTGCGCGGGGGACGCGAGCCCGAGTACCACGGCCGCAATCGCGACGAGGCATGCCGCGAGCCTCATGGCGCCTCCCCGTAGATACGTTCCTTGGCTTCGATCCACTCGTTCAGCTGTGCGAACCGCACGTTGCTGCGCTTCGCCTTCTTCCACGCCTCGAGCGCCTTCATCGGCTCGCCCTTCTTCTCGTAGGCAATCCCGAGGCTGACGTACGCCTCGGGCACCTTCGCCGCGATCTTGTCGAGCGCGGTGATCGCAGCGTCGAGGCGGCCTTCCGCGAGGTCGATCACGGCGAGGTTGTGTGCGATCTCGTCCGTGCCCGTCCGCGAACTCGCGTTCTTCGCCGTGGTCAGGAACTTCTTCGCGGAGGCCGTCGAACCGCTGCGGTACGCGTCCTGCGCCGCTTCGAGCGCGACCACGCGGATGGCGGTGTTGAGGAGCACGGCGGCGGCGCCATTCGACTTGCCGGAGAGGTTCGTGAGCTTGTCGAGCGACTTGCTCGCCTTCTTCGCGGAGCGGCCCTCGATGAACGCGACGAGGATCGGGGCGGCCTGCGTATCAGCGGGCGACGGGAACGGGCAGCTCTGACCGCTGACCTTCTTCAGCGCCTTCAGGGCCGCGCCCTGCTCGCCCGCGACGACCGCGGCCAGCGCCAGATCGCACTTCTTGGCGAGCGACGAGTCGGCCGCATCCGCGGCGGTGAGGAGGTCGACGGCCTTGCCGCCGTTACCGGAGCGGATCGCCGCGACCCCGGCGGCGTGGCGCGCCGTCGCGAGCGCCACCTTGTGACGCTGGGCGAGGGGACCGTTCTTGGCCGCCGTGGCGACCTTCTCGAGCGCCGCGACGGCCACGGAGGCATCGCCGGCCGCGACCTCGGATGCGGCCCAATCGATCGCGACCTCGACGCCGAGCTCCTTGTCGCCGGAGGCCTTCTCGTACAGCTGGCGGGCCCCGGTCGTATCCCCGACGAGAGCGCGAGCGCGCGCGGCGAGCATCTGCGTCGAGGCGGCCGGCGCGAGCTTGTTCGAGCGATCGAGGGGGTTGATCGCATCTGCGGGCTTGTCGAGGGCGAGCCGTGCGATGCCCAGGTTCTTCAGGGTCACCGCGGTCGCGTCGAGCTGCTCGGCCCTGGTGAGGCGCTGCTCCGCGGCGGCCGCATCACCGACGCCGAGGTCGTTCACCGCCACGGTCGTCAGCGCCTTCGACAGGAGCTGCCGGCTGCGCGGCGTGCTCGTGATCGCTTCCGCATCGCCGAGCGTGTTCACTGCGATCTCGGCCTGGCCGGCGCCGAGCTGCGCCGCTCCGAGCAGCGTGCGAATCATCGCGTCGCCCGGCAGCGCATCGAGGACAGGCGTGAGCCGGGTGACGGCGGTCGCGGGGTCGGCCTTGGCGAGGAGGGTCTCGCCGACCTCGTACCACCAGTCAGGATCGACGTTCGCCTGGGACGGCGGTCCCAGCTCGTCGAGGACCGCGAGGGCCTCCTGGTGCTCGCCCGCGCGCCGCAACACGACCGCGAGTCGCACCGACCACCGCCGCCGTTTCGGTTCGAGGTTGCGCGCCGTCTCGAGCTCCTTGCGCGCCTCCACGAGATTGCCGCGCTGGGCTTGCGCCTCGCCGACGAGGGCATGGCCTGCCGCCGAGCTACCGGGCGCCTTCTCGAGGAACTTGCGGCCGAGCGCGAGGCCCGCGTTGACATCGCCCATCTCGAGCGCGCACTGGCCATCGACGAGCCAGATCGCAGGATACGTCACCGCGATCGGCTCGAGCTCCCGGAGAAGGGGCCGCGCCTTGCGACAATCGATCGCCGCCGTCGACCACGCCACACCGATGCGCGCCCGGAGATCACGCGGCCGGGCGTCGAGCGCCTGCTGGAACAATCCTTGGGCCTTGGCCGGCTGCCGGAAGCGCAAGTACGAATCGGCCAGGTCGACCTGGTGGCGCGCATCGTCACCCGCGAGCTCGGCCGGGCGACTCGTGAAGTACGCCTCGAACGCGGTGATCGCGTCGGGCCACTTACCTTGGGCATGGTGGTACCCACCGAGGAGCAGCTGCGCGTCGTAGCGCTTGGGATTCTTCGCGGTGACCGCCGTGAGCAGCGGCACGCCCTCCTCGACCTCACCCGCGAGCACGAGCTGCGAGCCGAGCGCGGTGAGCACTTCCTCGTCCGTCGGGGACAGCTGCTGGGCGCGCCGCATCAGCGCGACGCCCTCGGCGTACTGCTGCTTCGCCGCGTAGACCGCGGAGCGGAGGACGTACGCCTCGACGCGCCGCGGGTTCAGCGCGATCGCCTGGTCGAGCGCCTTGCCGGCATCGTCGAGCTTGCCGTCCTTCAGCGCTTCGCGCCCTTCGGCCACGAGCGCCGCGCTGTCGTCCTCGCCCTGCCCCGCGCGCTGCGCATGCACGATCGTCGGCGCCCCGAGGAGGAGCGTCGCCGCGAGCACTAACCTTAGCGTCCTGGTCATGGGGAGCCTCCTCAGTACGAAGCGCCGACGCGGATGAAGACCTCGCGCCCCTCACCGGGGATCCGGGGCACGAGGACGGTGGTGGTGGGATCGGGGAAGCGGTCGTAGTCACCGACGGCCGGGAACTGATCACGCGTGCCGAGCAGGTTGCGACCGCCGATGGTGAGGTCGAAGCCCTTCACGTTCGGGATGTAGAGCGTCGCGCCGAGGCCGACCCAGACCGGGGCATCGACGCCGGGGCTGCGCGTGGGGCGCTGGCCGAGGAGCACGAGGTCGGTCGAGAGATGGAAGAGGTTGGAGATGCGGGGCGTGGAGAGGCCCGCGTTGCCGGTGACCGCGGGCGCATTGACGACGTTGCCGTACTCGACGGCCGCGCCCGGCGCCGCCGCGTTACCGACGCGCGCGTACGAGAGCCCACCGAAGGCGTACCAGCCATTGCTGTTGCGGTACGAAAATTCCCCCTCGACGCCCATCGTGACGTAACGACCGACGTTCTGGAACTGCAGGAGGTTCTCCATCGGGGGGGCGGCCGGCACCTGCTCGATCACGTCGCGCGCGTCCCAGTACCAGCCCGACAGTCGCGTCGAGAGTCCGGCGACGGGCTTCGCCCAGCCGACGACCTCGTAGGACCGGATCGTCTCGGGCTCGATGGCCGGGTTGGCAATGAAGTCGACCCCGTCCTCGAAGAAGCCCTCGAACGCGCTCGGGTTGCGGAAGCCCTCGGCGTAGAGGAGCTTGAGACCGTAGCGCGGGGCCTTGCCGCTCTCCGACAGGAAGAGCGCGGCGCGCGGCGAGAACCGACTCGAGATCTTCGAGTTGCGGTCGAAGCGCAGACCGGCGGTGAAGCCGAGCCACGGGAGCGGCTGCCCATCGAACTCCGAGTAGAGGCCGAGGATCGTGAAGTCGAGCGGGACGTCGACTGCGTCCTGGGGCGTCTGCTCGGAGTACGCGCGGCTCTCCGTCGCGTTGTAGTTCGCCTCGCCACCGGCCGTGATCCCGAGCTTGTTCTCGTCGAGGATCGCGTAGCGCATGCGCGCCTCGCCGCCGACGGTCGTCGCGTCGCCCTTGTCGATGAACGTGTCGTCGAGGGCGTAGTTGATCTCGTCGCCGTACTGGTAGAGCGTCCCGTAGCCGCGCACCGTCAACGTCGTCTTCTCGGACAGCTCGCGCGTGTGCCCGCCCTCGACGAGGAGCTGGGTGTTGAACAGCGTGTAGGGCGGATCGAGCGCCGGGTTCGAATCGTAGGGCGCGAAGGGTGAATCGCGCGCCGAGCGCATCGCGCGGAACTGCACGAAGCTGCCGCCCCACGTGGCGACGAGGGAGCCCAGCAAGGTGGTGCCGCCGTCGCCCTGGAGGTTGTCGCCGATCTCGGGCAGCGAGTAGGTCTCGCCGAAGCGCGACAGCGCATACACCGAGCCGCGCACCTGCTTGTGAACGTCACCGACGGCGAAGCCGGCCGTCGCGCCCGCGCCGTTGATCGAGCCCGCGGTCACGCGGCCCCACGCCCGTGAGCTCTCGGTCGCGCTCTTCGTGACGATGTTCAGGATCGCGAAGAACGCATTCGATCCGTAGACGGCGCCGACCGGGCCCCGGATGACCTCGATGCGGGCCACATCGTCGATCGAGATGAGGCCGTCGTAGGTGACGCCGGCGAAGCCGCCCCACGCCTCGTTGACCGTCGCGCCATCGACCAGCACGAGGATGCGGCTGTTGAAGCCACCCGGAATCTGCACGCCGCGGACGCCGACCTGGTGCGTGAGCCGCGTGTCCTGGATGTAGATGCCGGTGACGCCCGCGATCGCCTCGCCGACCGTGCGGTAGCCGAAGCGACGGATGCGATCGGCGGTGACGACGGTGACGGCCGAGGCCACGTTGCCGAGCGACTGCTCGCGCTTCGCGGCACCGACGACAACATCCTCCTCGGCCGACGAGGCGGCGAGCACCGTGGCGGCCGCGCTCGTGTCCTCGTTGGCTGGCGGCAGCGGCGGCAGGTCGGCGACATCGACCGCGGGCACCGCGACGGCCGGCTGTGCGTTCGCGATCCCCGCGCTGGCCAGCAAGGCCAGCGCCGCTCCCCGCAGCTTCACGCGGCGCCCCGCCCCATCGACCCACGACCCGCGATGGGCGGGTCGAACTGACACAGCACGAGCGTGATGTCGTCCTCGGGCAGCGACCCTTCGGCATAGCGCTCGAGTGTCGCCACCAGGTTGTCGCGGAGCCGGATCAGCGACTGGTCGTCGGCGAGGGACTGCCCCGTCAGGGTGTTGCGCAGGCGGCGATCGCCGAACAGCTTGCCGGCGCGGTTGCTGCGCTCGACGAGACCGTCGGTGAAGCACACGAACAGATCGCCCGGGCGGAGCTGGACCGACCCGCGACGGATCTCGACCGCGATGTTGCGATCCCCGAGGGGATTGCCGCTCGCGGCGATGATGCTCGCGTCCTCGAGGATCCGCGTCCCGCCGAGCTTCATCACGTACGGGAAGTTCTGGCCGGCGTTCGCATAGTGAAGGATGCCATTCGCCGAATCGAGGACCGCGGCGAAGGCCGTCATGAGCACGTTGTGGTCGCCGACCTGGCGGATCGCCGAGTCGATCGCGCGCAGCACCTGGTCCGGCGTGAGCAGTCGCTCGTCGATCGCCGACAACGCCTCGACCGCGCCGCGCGCCGTGGCCGCGATCATGGCCGAGTGGATGCCGTGCCCCGTGGCATCACCGACGACGATGAGCATGCGGCCGTTCGAGAGCTTGCGATACGTCCACCAGTCGCCGCCGCAGCTCGATGCGGGCTGGCAGTAGCCGACCACCTTCAGGTAGCCGTGCGAATCGAGCGTGTGCGGCGGCAGCATCGCTTGCTGCACCTGGCGGGCGAGCTCCATCTCCTTCTCGAGAGAGGCCTTCTGGGCCTGCTCGAACAGGAGCGCCTGGATCTCGTTCGCCATGAGGTTGAACGTGTGCGCGAGGGTGCCCAGCTCGTCGCGACGTCCGTCGGGCACGCGCGCCTGGAGGTCACCACCGGCGATGCGCGCGGCCTGCGCGGTCAGGAGGCGAATCGGCCGGGCGAGCTGCACGGCCTGGAGCGCGGCGAGGACGATGCCGATCGCGAGCACGACGAGCGAGACCATGAGCACGCGGTTGCGGGTGCGCTCGGCGCGGGTCTTGGCCTCGGCCAGTGACGTCGCGAGCTCGGCCTCGAACTCGGCGGTCGAGACCTTGATGTCCACGGTGTAGTGAGGCGTCGGGTTCGAGCCGACGAGGACCGGCTTGCTATACGGCAGCTCGGCGCCACCGGTCGGGCGCTCCTTGCGCTCGGTCTTCGCGACGACCTGATTCTCCTTGGCCGTGTGATCGGTGACCACGATCGACAGGACCTGAGAGTTTTCCTCGAGCGTCTTCTCCACGATCAGCTGCGTCTCGGCGGGCTGGTTCCCGATGACCGTGAGCTGCACGGTCTGGGCGATCGCCTCGAGGATCACCTTCGACTCGCGCGTGATCGCCTTCTCGCCGGCCTCGCGGCGGGCCGCGATGTTGCGCTCGCCGAGCTCCGCGATCGCTTTTTGGGCAAACCACGCCGACATCCCCACGGCGGCCGCCACCACGAGCGACGTCGCCATGATGAGCTTCACCGAGATCGAGATCCCGGCGCGTCTTTGACGCGGCGCTCCCAAGCGAGGAAATCTTATCCTATGACGCGCCGCGCGCGGGGATCCGGCCGGTCGCGATTGTGGCCGCGACCGCCGCCTGGAACAGATCCTCCAGGGGGGTGGCCACGGCGTCCCCTTCGAGAATCCGGAGCGCCCGCGCGATCGCCTCGATGGTCGAGACCAGGCCGGGGGCGGGGGCAGACCGCAGGCGCTGCGCCGGCATGGGGGCCACAGGCAGCTTGAACAGCGGCAGGCCCCGCAGGGCGTTCAGCTTCCGGTACATCTTGCGCGCCTGCGCCCAGGTGGCATCGAGGGCCACGATGGTCGAGGGAGGATGCTCGGGGGCAACCGGGATCTCCTTGCCCTCGGGGAACAGGAGCCAGGCCCCCTCCAGGGGCGGCACCGCCCCATCGGGATAGTCGACCAGCACGCTGTTGGTCAGCGCCCGGTGCGCGAGCCGGCCGGAGTTGGACGACCGGTCACGCTCCGTGTGGTGCCGGACGATCACGACGCGCGTGCGCGTGACGACGGTGGGGACCGCCGCACAGAAACACACGCGCTTCGGATACAGGCAGTCCGGGCAGCGCGCGCTACCTACAGCATCGGAAGCCGACATTCGGGAAGAAGAACTGGTCGTCGGCGAGCGTGAAGTTCAGGTTGCACGTCGTCCCGCTGACCTCGTTGTTCGACGCCCCACCGCGGAGCGGGTTGCTCCCGGCCGAGCGCTCGATCGTCCACTCCTTCACGTTGCCGCTCATGTCGAACGCGTCGTTCGCCCCGCTGCCGTCGGCGAAGCACTGCGCGAGGGTGCCCGTGTCCAGGATGGCATCCTGATCGGTGCCACCCGGCGTCGTGTCGAAGTCGTCGGCGTTGCACGTCGTCGGCTGCGCCACCTTGCGGTTGGTCGCGTAGGCCCACGTGCGCTCGTCGAACGGCGGGGTCGTGGCGTTACCCGAGCGGACCACCGCGATCGCATCGACGCGGGTGCCATCCTCGGCCATGTAGACACTGGCGAGGTAGTTACCGGCGGTGGCGGTGGTCATGTTCGCCGCGCGCACCCAGACCCAGA
>JALHPV010000321.1 GCA_022842285.1 Kofleriaceae bacterium | reverse complement strand
CGCCGCGGACGACGACCGCCGCGCCGAGACTCCCCTGGTCGAGCGGCGCGGCGGAATCCGTCGGCGCTGCCGATGACCGCGCCACCTGAGCACCCGACGGCGATGCCGCCGCGAGGAGCGCGGCGAGGAGGACCAGGGAGACGCCGGCGCTGCGGGGGGACCGGCCGGAGATGGGGAGCATGTAGGGGTCTTGTAGCCGCGAGGGCGCATCCAGTCATCGGCGCGGTGCCGACACTGTACATTAGGGATGCGTTCCGTCGCTCCACAACGCGCGGAGTCCGTCAGCGTCGCATCGATGCGCGACGGCGCCGTGTTCACCCTGGCCCTGACGCATGCCGACCAAGCGTTCCGCAGCGCCCATCAGGATCCGCGAGGTGGTCGATCCGGCCGACCCGGCGATCGCCAAGGCATATCGGCTGCTCAGCCGCACCTTCGAGCCCGGCGAGCGCGTCGATCGCCGCGAATGGATCGGCAGCCTCCAGGAGGGAGCCGATCGCGTGCTCTCCGACCTGGCCTGGCACCTCATCATCGCCGAGGACGCGGAGCATGACGTGCTCGGCCTCGTCTCCGGGACGTACCTCGGGAACGTGAACGTCGGCGTGATCGGCTACCTCGCCATCTCGTCGGAGGCGCGCGCGCGCGGGCTCGGCTCCCGGATGCGCGGCCGACTCCGCCGCGCCTTCGAGCGCGACGCGGCCCGCATCGCCGAGGCGCCGCTCGCGGCGATCGTCGGCGAGGTGTCGCCCAGCAACCCGTGGCTGCGCAAGCTCGCCACGCGCGAGGGCGTGCTGCTCCTCGACCTGCCGTATCACCAGCCGCGGTTGCGGGAGGGCGACCTCCCGTCGCCTTTCACGCTGTACTACGAGGGGATCGAACGCCCGCGCTCGCGCCTCGCCGTCTCGGAGCTGCGACGGATCCTCTACGCCATCTGGCGCCGCATCTATCGGATCCCGCGGCCACTCGAGCGTCCGGCCTTCCGCCTGATGATGCAGGCGCTCGAAGGTCGTCGCACCATCGGCGCGCCCGCGCGCGCCGGCACCTCGACCCCTCGGAAGACCCGATGATCATCGATTGCCACGTGCACCTCAACAACTACCATGAGCAGGTCGCGGTCTCGCTCGACCAGAGCCTCGACAAGCTCCAGGCGGCGATGGGCGAGGCCGGCGTGGACTACGCGCTCGTCCTCACGAGCTATCTCGTCAGCCCGCATCGCCCGAGCACGGCCGAGGTCGTGAAGGCGATCGCGTCGATCCCGAACCTCGGCGTCGTCGCCGGGATCAGCTACGAGAATTACCGTCAGCGCGACCTGCGCGAGCTCGCGGACTTCCTCGAACAGGGGCTCGTCAAGGGCCTCAAGCTCTATCCGGGCTACGAGCCGTTCTTCCCGCACGACAAGCGGCTCAAGGTCGTGTACGACCTGGCCGAGGAGTTCGACGTGCCGGTGATGATCCACTCGGGCGATACCTACTCGGCGAAGGGGAAGCTGAAGTACTCGCATCCCCTCGAGATCGACGAGGTCGCGGTGGACCATCCCAACGTGAAGTTCGTCATCTGCCACCTCGGGAACCCGTGGCTGACCGACTGCATGGAGGTGGTCTACAAGAACGCCAACGTCCACACCGACATCTCCGGGCTCGTCCTCGGCACGTTCACCGAGGCGTTCGAGGACTACATGTCGGACGAGATCAAGGACGCCATCATCTATGCCGGCGACCCGAAGTTCTTCCTCTTCGGCACCGACTGGCCGATCTGCTCCATGACCTCGTACGTGAAGTTCGTGCAGCAGCTGGGGCTGAGCAGCGAGGCGTACCACCTGATGATGTACGAGAATGCGCGGCGGCTCTTCAAGCTTCCGCTGCCCGCTGGACCCTCGACCTAGGGAACCACCTGTGTTCGCCGTCGCGTGATCCTCCACGAGAGAAGACCGGGCACATGGACTCCGTGATCAATTGGTTCGCGTCGCCCGCGACCCAGCGCCTGCTCGTGGTCGTGGCGAGCCTCGTGCTCGTCCCGCTCCTGGCACGCACGCTCGGGCGGCTGCTCTCGGCGCGCCTCAGCGACCCTGACGCCCGCTATCGGGCGCGGAAGATCAGCACCGGGCTCGGGTACGCGGCCATCGTGCTCGTGATCGTGGGCGTGTACAGTGCGCGCCTGCAGGGACTCGGGGTCTTCCTCGGTGTGGCCGGTGCCGGGATCGCGTTCGCGCTGCAGGAAGTGATCGCGAGTGTCGCCGGCTGGGTGGCCCTCACCTTCTCGCGGTTCTACGCGCCGGGCGACCGGGTACAGCTCGGCGGCATCAAGGGCGACGTGATCGACATCGGCATCCTGCGCACCACGCTCATGGAGGTGGGCGAGTGGGTGAAGGGTGACCTGTACACCGGACGCATCGTACGCGTGGCCAACAGCTTCGTGTTCAAGGAGCCGGTCTTCAATTACTCCGGCGACTTCCCATTCCTCTGGGACGAGATCTCCATCCCCGTGAAGTACGGCAGCGACCGGGCGCGGGCGCGCACCATCATCGAGGCGGCCGCCGAGGCAGTGGTCGGCGAGTACGCCGCGTCCGCCAAGGTCGCCTGGGCCCGCCTGGTGCGAGCGTACCGCATCGAGGATGCCCGGATCGAACCCATGGTCCACCTCGTCGCCAACGACAACTGGATCGAGTACACCCTGCGCTACGTCGTCGACTACAAGCGTCGCCGGGTGACCAAGGATGCCCTCTTCACGCAGATCCTCGACGCGATCGACGCCTCGGGCGGCACCGTGGCGCTCGCCTCCGCCACCTTCCACTTGGTGGAGTGGCCGCCGCTCGACATCCGGATGGCCGGCGGTGCACGGGCCACGGCCGCCCAGCCCGACGCACCCCCAGTCCCCTGACGTCGACGGACGACGAGATCGTCGTCAGCATCCTGTTCTGAATCGCGACGACCGTCGCGCTCGTCAGCGCGCGCGCTCGGTGCGGCGGCGCAGCGCCCGCTCCGCAGCGCGGATCGCCGTAGCCGTCGCCTGCTGGCTCGTGCCCGCGCGCGCGGTCACGACGATCGGTTCATGCCGCGCGGCCTGCAGCGTGATCGTCGCGCGTGCCGTCTTGCGGCCCGTGGGCCCGCTCTCGTCGCGCACGTGCACGTTCACCCGGTCGATCCGCCAGGCGACGCTGCCGAGCGCGACGCCGAGTCGCTCCTGCACCCACTCTCGCCGCAACGTGTCATCGTCGGGCATCAGGTTCCGGATGACGACGGGAGTGCTGGCGGCGGTGGTGCGTCCGCGCCGCGCCTTCGGCACCTCAGCCGCACGTTCGCCCATCAGCAGCCGCTTCTCGGCACTCGTTCCGCGCTTGGTCCTTGCCATGGTGTTCCTCCGTGAGAGAACCGATCCGACCTCCGCGGGCTCCCGCGCCCGCCACCGTCGTGACGCCTCGATGCCGTCAGACGCTCCCGCGTCCGAGCTTGGAATGCGTGCGCCCATAGAACACGTAGATGAGCATGCCGATCGCCATCCAGATGCCGAGCCGCCACCACGTATCGCTCGGCAGGTTGTACATGAGCCATCCGCAGATCGCCATGCCGGCAAGCGGGACGAAGGGCACCCACGGCGTGCGGAACGGCCGCTTCAGCTCGGGGCTCCGATACCGTAGCACGAGGATCCCGGCACAGACGATCACGAAGGCGAAGAGGGTGCCGATCGACACGAGCTGCCCGAGGAGTCCGATCGGAAAGAGCCCGGCGACCGCGGCGGCGACCACGCCCGTGACAATGGTCGCCAGCCAGGGCGTTCCGAACTTCGGATGGACTCGTCCGAACAGCGGCGGCAGGAGGCCATCCCGCGACATGGCATAGAAGATCCGCGGCTGGCCCATGAGCATCACGAGGACGACGGATGCGAGACCGGCGATCGCGCCGAGCGTCGCGAAGTACTTGAGCCATGCGAGCTGGGGTCCCGCTGCGTCAAGGGCGACGTATACCGGCTCGGCCACGTCGAGTTTCATGAACGGCACCATTCCCGTCATGACGAGGGCCATCAGGATGTAGAGCACGGTGCAGATCGCGAGCGACGCAAGGATGCCGATCGGAAGGTCCCGTTGCGGGTTCTTCGCCTCCTGCGCCGCGGTCGACACGGCGTCGAAGCCGATGTAGGCGAAGAAGATGACGCCGGCGCCGGCGAAGATCCCACTCCAACCATATTTCCCGGGAACGAGAGCGCCGGTGACCGCGTCGGTGAGCTGTGGCGGGATGAACGGGCTCCAGTTGGCCGTGTCGACATAGAAGGCGCCGAAGCCGATGACCAGCAGGACGATCGCGATCTTCACGTATACGATCAAGTTGTTGAACTTGGCGGACTCCTTCATGCCGACCACGAGCAGGCCCGTCATGAGTAGTATGAGCAGGACCGCCGGCAAGTTCATGATCGCGCCCGTCCGGACGAGGGTGTGCGTTCCCTCCACCGCGAAAGGCGCCGTGGTGAGGGATGCAGGCAGTGCGATGCCGATGTCCTTCAGGAACTGGACGAAGTAGCCTGACCAGCCGACGGCAACGGTCGATGCGGCAAAGAGGTATTCGAGGACCAGGTCCCAGCCGATGATCCAGGCGAGCAGTTCCCCAAGCGTCGCGTAGCCGTACGTGTACGCCGATCCGGCGATCGGGATCAGTGACGCGAACTCGGCATAGCACAGTCCGGCGAAGGCGCACGCGGCACCGGCGACGAGGAACGAGATCACGATCGCGGGACCGGCATGCTGCGCTGCTGCGGTTCCCGTCAGCACGAAGATGCCGGCCCCGATGATCGCACCGATGCCGAGCAATGTGAGATTCATCGCGGTGAGCGAACGCTTGAGGGCACCATCACCTTCTCCACTCGCCTCCTGCATCAGGATCGAGAGTGGCTTCTTCGTCCAGATGGACATCCGGGCTCCTGCGTGAAGCGCATTGCGCGTGATGGAGAGGTGCTTCACAACGAACGGACGTGCTCACCCACCGCGCACTTGGGGGCCGTCGAGGACAGAGACGCACTCGCCGTTTCGCGTGTCTGCCAGAGGCCTTGCGACGCCTGCGATGAGCACGACGGTCCGGCTGACTACATCGAGTCCTCATCCGCGTCGGAGCGGAAGCGCCGAAGCGCCGCGTCCACCATGCCCTCGACACCGCCGGTGGCCGCGTGCGCCCGCCGGAGGAAGCTCGCGTCGCCCCCCGTGTGCGTCTCGCGATACACATGATCGAGGGCCGCCGAGCATCCCAGCGCCTCGGCATGCGGTTCCAGTCGGCGGAGCGTGGCCAGGATGTCCTCTCGCAGCAGCATCGGCTCGTATGATTGCGGCAGCACTATCGTGCCGTCGAGACCGAATCGGCACGCCTGGAAACGGTTGTAGTTGTACACGAGGTAGTCATCCTCGCTCGGCGGAGGCTCGCGTCTCTCGAGGAGATGCCGGCAAAGGGCCTGGAAGTAGCACGCGATCGCCGCGGCACGTTCAACGGTGAGCGGCGTGTCGCACACGCGGAGTTCGAGCGTCCCGTACTCGGGCTTCGGTCGGATGTCCCAGTAGAAGTCCTTCATGCTCTTCACGACTCCCGTCCGCTCCATCTTCGAGAAGTAGCTGCCGAGGTCGTCCCACCGGAGAACGAACGGCGCTCGGCCGCTCAGGGGGAACGCGAAGACCGAGTTGAGTCGCGCGGAATTGAAGAGCGTGTCATTCCCCTGCACGAACGGCGATGACGCCGAAAGCGCGATGAAGTGCGGCACGTAGCGACTGAGCGAGTGCAGCAGGAAGAGCGCATCATCCCCGCTGGCGCACCCCACATGCACATGCTGCCCGAAGACCGTGAACTGCTTGCTGAGATAGCCGTAGAGCGCCGAGACCTCCTGGAAGCGCGGCTTGCGGAAAATCCTGCGATCGGCCCACATCTGGAACGGATGGGTTCCGCCACCGCAGACACCGACGTTCAGGCGATCTCCGGCGCGCACGAGGACGTCGCGAATCTCGCGGAGCTGTGCCAGGAGCGGCGTATGCTCGGTCTGCACCGCCGTCGAGATCTCGATCATGCTCTCGGTGATCTCCGGCGTCACGGTGCCCGGAAACGGTGCGCGACCCAGCAACTCGAGCATGTCCGGACTGGCGGCCATGAGATCGAAATCGGTTCGGCCGACCAACTGCAGCTCGAGTTCGACGCCAAGGGTGAGGGGTGCCGAAGTCGAGAACGCGGCGAGTGGCATCTCAGACTCTCTGTGGATCGGTCGTTTCTTCGGCCAACACCATGGCCTGTCCGACGAGGATCGGGCCGACGAGCTCCGACAGGAGCGCCGCCGCCGCCAACGGCGCCAGACGATCCATCAGGTCGATACCTGACGCAAGCGACTGCTCCAGCATGAGGATCACGAATGCGGACATCGGCGACATCGCGAGGCCGGTCAGCAGGCCCTTCCGCCACGAGATGCCGCTCACGCGCGCGAACGCACCGATCGAGACGCTCTTGGCCGCGAGGCGTGACACGACGATGAGGACCCCGAGGCCAAGTCCGTCGCGCACATGCGTCCACGACATCGTGCTCGCGATGAACACGAACAGCAGCAGCGAGAGGAGGTCGCCCAGGACGCCGAAGCCGCGATCGGTGCGACTGAGGAGGACGCGGCGGCCGCGCGCGACCATTCCGAACGTGAGTGTCGCGAGCACAGCCGAGAGGCCGAAACCGTGACAGAACGAGACGAGCAGGATGACGGTCACGGCAACCGCCAGCGACGCGTCCTGCTTGGTGCGGCGAAGCGCCCAGAGCAGCGACGGCACGATGATTCCCAGCAGCGCACCCATCGCAGCGGAGGCCACGAGAACGATGCCCGCGCGATAGGTCTCGATCCCGACATCCTCGGGTGTCGTGGCGCCCTCAAGGCCGACCAGGACGAGGAACACGAAGACCGCGAGCACGCAGTCGAGTGCAGCGAAGTGCAGGGTGCGTTCGCTTACCTGACCCGAACTCCGGCGCTCCGACATGACACGGAGCACCGTCGCCGGCGAGGTCGCCATCGTCAACGACGCGATCAGCAGCGACGTCGCCCACTCGAGCCCCCCGAGGTGCAACAGTATGCTGACCACACTGAACGTCAGCGTCGCCTCGACGACGCTGGTGACGCCGATCCAGGGGTTCGCCTTCAGCCAGCCGAGGTTGAGCCGATAGCCGGTCTCGAACAGGATCAGGCCGAACGCGACATCCGCGAGGAAGAGCATCGATCCGCCGTCGCTCGGCGGCAGCAGACCCGCCTGCGACGAGGCGCAGGCGAGGCCGACGACCGCGTAGATGCTGATCCTCGGCACGCGGGCGAAACGGAACGCGAACTCGCCCGCGGCCCACGCCACGAGCAGCACCAAGGGCCACATGACTCCCTGAATTCCGGGCATCACGGCGAACAGGTCCGGCAACTCGGTGGCCGCGGGGGCAAGGGGACTCATGCCGACACGGACCCTTCGCGGCGCAGCAGGAAGAAGCCCAACGTCCCTGCCAGCACCGAGGCGAGAATGATGCCGCGCTTGGCGGTCTCCAGCGACGACGGATCCGAGAAGGCGAGCCCGGCGATGAAGATCGACATCGTGAATCCGACGCCCGCGAGCGCCGCGGCGTTGATGCGGACCACGGCCGCGCTCGCCAGCACGATCCCGACCGGCTTGCCGATCACCAAGCCCGCGATGATGCCCAGCGAGATCGGGTCGACGATGGTGCGCAGCGCGCCACCGCCGAGCGTCACCCCGGCGTTCGCCAACGCGAACAAAGGCATGACGCCGAATGCGACCGGAAGGTGGAGTGTGCGCTCCATTCGGAGCAGCGGCGACTGCGCCAGCTCGGCCGCGCTCTCGATCTCCAGCAGCGCCGTCTGGTGATCGCCGCTGCTGAGTCCCAGGTGCCCCGGCGGACCGGCCGAGCGGAAGAGCTCGAGACCCGACCCGGTCCGCGCGATGAGTTCGGGGGCACTGATCAAGTTGCGTGCCGGCACGCACAGGGCCAACAGCACTCCCGCCAGTGCCGCGTGCACGCCAGAGGAGAGCATCAGGACCCAGAGGATCAGCCCTCCGATGGCGTACGCCACGGGGTGCCTGGTGCCAGCGCGATCGAGGCCGAGCAGCACCATCAGGACGAGCGCTTCCGCTCCGAGCACG
>JALHPV010000320.1 GCA_022842285.1 Kofleriaceae bacterium | reverse complement strand
CGCGCCCCCACCTTCGCGAGGCACGCCCAGATGATCGGCGATGGCACGTGCTCGCAGAGGTTCGCGACCCCGACCGTGTCCACGACGAGCTGGGCATCGACCCGCGGTGCCCCGATGCAGGCGGTGAGGAGACGCGCCCACAGGGGCCGCGGGAGATGCGCGGCGAGGACCTCGGGCGCTGCGAACTCGATCACATCATCGGGCGTCGCGATGCCAAGCTCGAGCGCCGAGGACAGGGCGGCTACGAAGAAGTCTTTGATCCCCGTCACCTCGTGCCCCCGCCCACCCCCGCCCGTTCAGCCGCTGCGGCGATGCATGCCCAGAGCACGTCGTGCGGCACGTGCTTGGCGAGGATGTCCGGGGTCACCGTCTCCATCACCCGCTCGGGCGTCATCGCCCCCGCCGCGAGCGAGGCTTGCAGCACCTTGCCCAGGAGCTCGGGCGGGAGATGCGTGGCGAGCACGTCCGGCGTCGCGTGAGCGAGGACATCGCCGGGCGCGAAGATGCTGTGCTGCAGCCCCGATTCCATCATCTGCGCGAACCACTGCTGGCGCTGTTCCTGGCTCATCGGCCCTAGACGGTACAGGAAACCCCCACTACGGTGGACGGTAGGGGCATGGCCGAGCGAGCTGGAAAAGAATCGTCCGGGCTGGTGCTCTACCGGCGCGTCGGCGAGACCCTCGAGGTGCTCCTCGTTCACCCCTCGGGCAACTACAACCGCCGGGCGCCGTGGGGCATCCCGAAGGGCGCACCCGAGCCCGACGAGTCGATGGCGGCAGCGGCCTGCCGCGAGGTCATGGAAGAGACCGGGCTCGCCATCGAGTGCAGCCTCACGGACCTGGGTCACGTCGACTACACGCGGTCGAAGAAGCGCGTGCATGCGTTTGCCGGACCGGCCCCTGACGGCGCCGCGCCCCGCTGTGCCTCCTGGGAAGTCGACAAGGTCGAGTTCATCGAGATTTCCCGCGCCCGCCGGATCATCCATCCCGACCAGGCCCCCCTGTTAGATCGGCTACTCCGACACCTCGGTGCGACCCCTGCGACGTCGCAGGGCGACGACTGTCAGGATCCGGCAGCAGGCTGATGGACGAGAAGTGTCGGCCTGGCTGACACCCTCCATCAGTTTTCGATAGACAAAACTGCAGCGTGTGGCAGATTGCGCGACCGCTGTGTCGTGAGAGCACGGCACGTTGGAGTCTCGCCGGGTAGGCCCAGTCGCCCGGCGGAGCGCAAGAGGTGGAAATGCCTCGCGCCGATCCGAAAGTGATCGCTCCTGCCTGGTCGGCCCGTTACCGACATGCCGATCGGTGCGCAACGTGCACTGAAACCACGAACCAGCGTGGCTCGTACTTGTTTCGACGGGAATCGCCGTCGAAGTGCAGAGGTTCGAGCAACGAAACGTCGCCGAAGGGCGTCACAGCCCCAAAGGCCCAGAGGATCGAGGAGTAACACCGCCATGGCTACCACCCACACTGCCCGAGGACGCCAGCCCGCAACGCGCCGGACGACGTCGACCACGGCCCATGCGCGGACTCTCCACACGCCCACGCGGGCTTCCAGCGGGCGTCAGGATCGCCCTGTGGACGATTCTGATGTGGCGCCGGCGCTCACGGCCCCGGTGAAGGCCGTCAAGAGCATCCGCACCGCGGACTCTGACGACCACCTGGCGGCGTACTTCCGTCAGCTGGCGGAGCACGACCTGCTCACGCCCGAGGACGAGCGCGAGCTCTCGCAGGGGATCGAGGACACCGAGATCCTCACGTGGGAGCGTGTGCTGGCGCGGCCTGATGTGCTCGCGCACATCTTCGGCCTCATCACGCCGAACCTCGAAGAGCCGATCAAGGCGCCGAAGCTCATGAAGGAGCTCGAGGCTCTCGGCACCACGAAGAAGTGGAAGAAGGATCCGAAGGTCATGAAGCGCGTGACCGCTGCCATCAAGGAAGCGGCCATGGCACTGCGGGCCGTCGATCTCGATCGCGTCCACATCGACGCGGTGATGCGCGAGCTCGACCGTGCCCGCGCGGGTGCAGACCCGTGGTGGGAGGACGCGCAGGCGAAGGATGCCGGCACGTACGTGAACGAGGTCCGTCAGGCGTACCGCGATGCCGCGAATCTGCGCGACGAGTTCGTGCGGGCGAACCTGCGCCTCGTGGTGACGATGGCTCGCCGTTATGACCGTGGTGGCATGCCACTCGCGGACCTGATCCAGGAGGGCAACCTCGGGCTCATGCACGCCGTGGCGCGCTTCGACTACCGTCGCGGCCTCCGCTTCTCGACGTATGCGTGCTGGTGGATCCGCCACGCGATCGGGCGGGCTCTCGCCGACAAGGCGCGCGCTGTCCGCATCCCGGTGCACATGCTCGAGGCGCAGCAGCAGCTCGAGAAGGTGCGTCAGGGTCTCGTCGGCGAGCTCGGTCGTCCGCCCACTCCGCAGGAGCTGGCGAAGGCCGCGCGCGTTCCGCTCGCGAAGCTCAACCAGATGCATCGCTACATCATGGGTCAGCCGATGTCCCTCGACCGGCCGGTCCACGATGACGACGACCGCAGCTTCGGCGACACCATGGCCGATCCGGACAGCGAGGAGCACTCGCCGGCCGACGAGATGACCACGGCGACGCTGACGGGTCAGGTGAAGAAGCTGCTCCACTTCCTGTCACCGATCGAGGCCGACGTGCTGACGAAGCGCTTCGGGCTCGGCGATGACGAGGAGCGGACCTTCCGCGAGATCGGCGACCAGTACCAGCTGTCGCGCGAGCGCATCCGCCAGATCCAGAACTCGGCTCTCGACAAGCTGAAGCGCGCCCTCGAGCGCGAGCACCGCGGTCACGTCGAGATGTGAGATCGCCAGCCCCCGAGTCGATCTAGAGTGCGGCCCATGAAACGGGCCGCACTTCTACTTTTCGGACTGACGACCGTCGCCCACGCGGAGACCTACAAGGGCCTTGGCGCGGAGAGCGTGTCGGCAGCAGAGGTCGCGAAGTTCGCGGCGCCACCGCTGCCCGACACCGTGTCGCGGCGCATCCAGACCATGCTGGATCTCCGCGGCGCGAGCGACGGCCCGCTCACGCGCAAGGGCGACAAGGCGTTCTTCACGTCGCGCATCACGGGCCAGTTCCACGTCTGGCGCCAGGACGCGGCGATGGGATTCCCGGTCCAGGTGACCGGGGGCGAGGACCGCACGTCGATCGTCGAGATCGCGCCGAACGATGCCTTCATCGTCGTGCAGCGTGACGTCGGCGGGCAGGAGAACCCCGGCCTCTACACGATGCCCGTCGCCGGCGGCGCGCTGACCCTCGTGCAGCACACGCCGAAGGTGCAGACCTTCCACGAGTTCGTGGCGGACGACAGCAAGTCGCTCTACTTCCGCGCGAATGACATCGCCGCCGACTCGTTCGCGATCTACCGCTGGGACGTCTCGACGCAGAAGAAGGAGAAGGTCTTCGACCAGCCCGGCCTGTGGTCGATCGCGGACCACAAGGGCACCGAGTGGATCCTCGTGAAGACGACCGGCAACACGTCCAACGAGATCTACACGTACGATCTGACCAAGCAGACCCTCACGCCGCTCCTCGGCCAGAACAAGGCGCAGGAGTACCACGTGCGGTTCGGGGCGAAGCGAGACCAGTTCCTCGTGCGCACGAACGAGCCGAGCGAGTACTTCCGACTCTACGAGCTCACGCGCGGCTCCACCGAGCTGAAGGCGATCACCCCCGAGACGAAGTTCGACGTCGAGGACTTCGGCATCGACGACGCGCGCCTTCGCATCTACGTGCGCACCAACGAGGCAGGCTACGCGAAGACGAACGTCCTCGACGCCAGGAGCCTCAAGGCCCTGAAGCTCCCGAAGCTCCCCGCGGCCGACCACGTCCGCGTCACCTCCGTCTCGCATGGCGGCCGCTACATCGGCATCTCGCTCGAGGGCTCGACGATGCCCGGCCAGAGCCTGGTCTACGATTGGCAGAAGAAGCGACTGACGACGTGGCGCGTTCCGATGACGCCCGAGATCGATGTCAGCAAGTTCGCCGTCGCGACCCTCGAGTCGTACCCCGCCCGCGACGGAACTCCGATTCCGATGTTCGTCCGCCGCCCTGCGAGCTGTCCCGCGGCCGGCGCGAAGACGGGCACGCCCTGCCCCGTCATCGTCGAGTTCCATGGCGGCCCGGAGAGTCAGACGCGCGCGGGCTTCTCGGGCACCGCGCAGGCCTACGTCGATGCCGGCTTCATCATCGTGCAGCCCAACGTGCGCGGCTCGTCGGGCTACGGCAAGCAGTGGCTCAACGCCGACAATGCCGCGCGGCGCCTCGACGTCGTCACGGATATCGAGGACGCCTCGATCTACATCAAGAAGACCTGGACGGCCGGCGGCAAGGCCCCGAAGCTCGGCGTGCTGGGGGGCAGCTACGGCGGCTACTCGGTGCTGATGGCAATGACCTACTTCGCGGGGGCGTACGACGCCGGCGTGCAGTCGGTGGGCATCTCGAACCTCAAGACGTTTCTCATGAACACCGCGCCGTATCGCCGCGCGCTCCGCGTATCGGAGTACGGCGACCCGACGAAGGACGAGGCCGCGCTCACGAAGCTGTCGCCGATCACGCATGTCGCGAAGCTGAAGGCGCCCCTGCTGTCGATCCAGGGCGTGAACGATCCGCGCGTGCCGGTCGGCGAGGCGATGCAGTTCTACAAGGAAGCCGAGCGCCGCAAGATTCCGGGCGGCCTCATCCTGTTCCCCGATGAGGGGCATGGCGTCGCGAAGCGCGCGAACCAGGTGCTGGCCATCGGCCACACGCTCGCGTTCTTCGAGAAGCACCTGAAGTAGTCAGACCAGGAGCAGCACGGCCGAGGTCGTGCCGCCGGTGACGGTGCGAATGGCAGCGGCGTAGGTCGCGACCTGCCGCTCGTAGATGGCGCGGGCCTCGGCGCCGAGCTGGACGTCGGTCTTCAGATCGATCACCGTCCAGTGTTGGTCCTCGGCGAACGCGAGATCGACGACACCCTCGACGAGGCCGGTCGGGGTCGCGTGCGAGATGGGCACCTCGCGCCGCAGGCGGCCCTGCTTCGCGGCGAGCGCGGCGCGGCGCAGCAGCGGGTGCGTGAGGGCGGCGTGGACGGCGACGATGGCGGCCGCGCGCTCGTCGGTCGGTGCTCCGAGCATGCGCGCCTGGTTCGCGGCCACGAGCGTCACGTGGTCGGCGCTACCATCCAGGTCGACAGCAGCGAGGATCGCGTGGACGAGGACGCCGAAGCGTTTGCCGTGCGGGCGATTCCCACGCGTCCCGACGGCCTCGACGGTGACGCCGCTGGCGGGCGCTCCTCCGAGCTGGGCGTCCTCGGTGACGGTGCGCACCAGCAGGCTGGGCGTCTGGCCGGTGGTGAGGGAAGCGGTGCGGCGCGTCTGCCAGGCCGCGTGCGCCTGCTGGCCGGCGGCCCCGGAGCCCCCGGACTCGTCGGCCTGGAGGATCTGGAGCTGACGGATGCCGCCGCCGGCGGCGCGATCGAGGCCGAGGATATTCGGATCCCACCAGACGACCCGATGCGTGCCGACCCGCGGCGTGTGCAGGCCCGGCGCGACCGAGTCGGTCGGCATCAGCTCGCTGCCCATCGCTCGCTCCACGACGCTGTCCTCGCCGAAGGCCGGGCATCCGGGCGCGGGCGCGGGCCGTCGCCGCTGCGCCTTGGCGGGGTGCACGGCGGCGGCGAGCGGCTCGAGCCAGCCCGGGCGCTCCTCGTCTCCGACGACGGGCACCACGAGGAGGTCGCGCGCACGGGTGACGGCGACGTAGGTCAGGCGCTCGCCTTCCTCGCGGTCACGTCGCTGCACCTCGGCCGCTTGCTCGCGGAGCTCGATGGGCGTGAGACCGCCCGCGATCGGCTCGAGCCACACCTTGCGCGCCGGATCGATGGCGCGCGACGGGCGCTCCTGCGCGAGCGGCGCCGTCGGATCGCACAGGATGACTACCGGGAACTCGAGGCCCTTGGCGGCGTGCACGGTCATCATGCGCACCCCTTCGGTCCCGTCCTCGATCACGGGGGCTTCGGACTGCCGGGCGCGTTCGGCGTCGCCGTCGAGCCAGTCGACGAACGAGCGGAACGAGATGGCACCACGCGCCTCGAACCGGCGCCCCATGTCCATGACGCGCAGGACGTTCGCGAGCACCTGTTCGCCGGCGGGCCAGACCGCGAAGCCGGCGTGCGCGCGGGTCGCGGCCAGGAGGCGCGACAACGTATCGGCGATCGCGCGGCGATTTCGCTTCTGGTGGAGCCCGCCGAGGATGGCGAGGGCGTCCGCGATCGCGCGCCGCTCGGGGGACAGGACCTGCTCGCTGGGCTTGGTCCAGGTCAGCGGCTGGAGGCGATGGTGCGCGTGGCGAAACGCGAACAGATCCTCGTCGTGGAACCCGAACAGCGGGCCGCGCAGCGTGGCGTACACGGAGAGCTCGTCGTGCGGCCACTCGATCGCGTGCAAGGCATTGCGCACGGCCTCCACTTCCTCCCGATCATGGAACGACCGCCCACCGACGAGTACGTGCGGGATGCCGCGCGCCTCGAGGGCCCGGGCGTACCCGCGCGTCAGGTCCTGGCCGAACGACTGGAAGCGTCGAAAGACGAGGCAGATGTGGCGTGGGGCGATCGGAACCCGATCCGCGCCGCCGCGCTCGCTGACCGTCCAGCCGCTCTGCGTCACGAGGTACTCGATGAACGCTCCGACGGCATCCGGATAGGACGCGTCGATCGCGGGGTTCGAGACGTTGCGCTTGCCGTACGGACGCGGCACCGGTAGCGCGACCACGGCCGGCTGCGTCGTGATGTCGGTGCGGTGATGCGAGAGCGGCACGTAGAATGCCTGCCCGTCCCCGCGCATGATGGGTTCGAACGACGCGTTGATCGCGGACTGGATCGCGGGCACCGAGCGGAAGCTCGTCGTGAGCTGCAGGAAGGTCGCGCCATCCGCGATGAGGCGCTGCTTCACCGCCTCGTAGAGGGCGATGTCGGCCCGCCGGAAGCGGTAGATGGCCTGCTTCGGATCGCCGACCACGAAGAGCTTCCCCGGCCGCAGCGCGGTCGCATCCGGGCCGTCGGCACACAGGAGCATCACGATCTCGGCCTGCAGCGGATCGGTGTCCTGGAACTCGTCGACGAAGAAGTGCGTGAAGCGCTCCTGCATGGCCGCGCGCACGCTGCGGTCGCCCTCGAGCAGGTCGCGCGCCTTCACGAGCAAGGCGAGGAAGTCGAGCTGGCCGTGGCGCTCGCACAGGAGCACGTAGTCGCGCACGAGCGGCTGCAGCTCGGCATGCAACCGGGCCGCGAGATCCGCCCCCGTCGCCTCGAGCGTCGAGGTCAGGAGCGCCTTGGCGGCGTCGCGCTGCGCGAGCACGTCGGCGCGGGCGATGCCGGGTCCGAAGAGCGCGCCGCGGCCGTCGTTCTTCCACTCCCACCACCGCAGCACGGCCGTGAGCTCGGCCTCGAGCCCGTCGTGATCGCGCGACTGGACGCGCTCGCGCCGCCCGAGCTCGGCGAGCCAGTGGTCGAGCTTCACCAGGAACTGCGCGAGGAAGTCGTTGCTCCGGCCCGCGCTGCCCGATCGAACCGCGCCGCCATTCGGCGTCGCTGCCGGCGGTGGCCCCGCCGTCGAGAGCGCCGCGAGCGCGGTGAGCTGCTCGATCACGTGATCGAGGGCGGCATCGCGATCGAGCGGGTCGCGCCGCCAGGCGCCGGCGAAGTCGCGCCGGTCGACGAGGTTCCAGCCCGCGGCGCGCAGGAGCTCGGTGGGCGCCGGCCGCCGGAGGATGCGCCGCACGCCCTCCCCCGGGGCCAGGAGCGTCGCCTCGAACCAGGGCTCGAAGGCGCGCGTGAAGAGGCGCTGCGCCTCGTCCTCGGTCGACACCTGGAAGAGCGGATCGATGCCCGCTTCGATCGGCCGCTCGCGCAGGAGGTCCGCGCAGAACGAGTGGATCGTCCCGATGCGCGCCACCTCGAGGTGTGCGAGGGCGACCTCGAGCCGCTGCTGCTCCTCGCCGGTGGCCGCCCGCCGGGCCCGCTCGAGCTCCGTGCGCAGGCGCAGCTTCATCTCCCCCGCGGCCTTCTCCGTGAACGTGACGGCGACGATGCGCTCGAGGGTCGAGGCGCCGGTGCGAATCACGGCGATGATGCGCGCGATCATCTCGGTGGTCTTGCCCGTGCCCGCGGCGGCCTCGACGACCAGCGTCTTGTGGAGGTCCTCGCGGATCGCGCGGCGCGCTTCACCGTC
>JALHPV010000319.1 GCA_022842285.1 Kofleriaceae bacterium | reverse complement strand
ATCGATGCGGGCCGCGGGCAGCCGGCCCCAGAGCGGCTCCTGGGGGCCCACGTCGAGCTCGGCGGCGATTGTCTCGAGCAGCGATGGCGGGGATGGCTTCGCGAGGACGGTGGTGGTGGTCGTCGTCTTCCCGCCGCACGATGCGAGCGTCGCGACGACCAGGAACGCGAACATCGACGGGGCAAACCTCATGAGTTCGCCGATCGTAGCGCGGGACCGCCTATTCCTCGGAGCGCCGGTCCGCGAGCTTTCGCTGCTGCTCCCGCCAGGCCGCGAAGTGGTTGTCGATCGCCTGCTTCTCGGCACGGGCGGTGGCGAGCTTGGCGCGCTGGGCATCGACGGTCTCGAGCCGCCCGGCGTGGACCTCGCGGGCGGCGTGCTCCTCGATGCGCGCCTGGGCGAGCGCATGTAGGCAACGTGCGACGTAGCGGTCGGCCCGGGCGATCGCGGCCGCCGTCGTTCGAACCGCACCGCCATTCGGCGCTGCTGCCGGCGGTTGTCCCACCGTCGACAGCCCGGCGCGGGCGGCGCGGGCGGCGCGGACCCGCTCCTCCGCGACGTGGGTGCGTTCGGCAGCCCGGACCAGGTCGGCCTCGGTAATTCGCGCAGCCCCGACAGCTCCCGCGAGCTCGCTCCGCGCTCCCTGGGCGGCGCGGTCGCGAACACCGCGTACCGGCTCGAGTCGGTAGCGCATTTGTAGATGTTACACTGCGCGCGAATGGTCGATGTCGGGGGAGCTCCCGTCGATCGCTACGTCGTGCTCGAACACCTGTCCGAGGGCGGGATGGGCGCGATCTACGTCGGTAAGAAGCTCGGAGCCGGTGGCTTCGAGATGGCCGTCGTCCTGAAGCAGCTCCTGCCCGAGTTCACCCAGCAGGAAGAGTTCATCGACCTGTTCCTGCGCGAGGCGAAGCTCTCCGCGACGCTCGACCACGCGAACATCGTCCACACGATCGACCTCGTCACCGCCGGGGGCGAGTACTTCATCGTGATGGAGTACCTGCCGGGCGGGGATCTCCGGACCCTCGTGAAGCGGGCCCGCCGCCGGGGCAAGCGCTTCTCGCCCGCGGCCGCGATCTACATCGGCCGCGAGATCGCCTCGGCGCTGTCCTACGCGCACAGCAAGCGCGACTTCGACGGCCGGCCGCTCAAGCTCATCCACCGCGACGTCTCGCCGTCGAACATCCTCGTCTCGCACTCCGGCGAGGTGAAGCTGACGGACTTCGGCATCGCAAAAGCCTCGACGCACAACTCGCTCTTCTACAAGGTCAAAGGGAAGATCGGCTACATGTCGCCCGAGCAGGCGCGCAGCGAGCCGCTCGATCACCGCAGCGACCTCTACTCGCTCGCGGTGTGCATGTACGAGGCGCTGACGGGCGAGCGCCTGTTCGTGCACGCCGGCCTCACGACGTCCGCCGACGAGATCTACAGCCAGCCCATCCCGGTCATGTCGCGCAAGGTCCCCGGTCTCACGACCGACATGGACGCGATCATGAAGAAGGCGCTCGCGATCAACCCCGACGACCGCTATCAGACGGCGGGCGAGCTCAACGAGGCCCTGACGCGCTGCGCGCATCGCAACGGCCTCCTCATGTCCGCCCCCGAGCTGTCGGCCGAGCTCGAGGACACCGTCGGTCCCCGCGAGACCTGGCGCGAGGAGGACGAGGAAGACGACATGCCGTACGCGCAGGCGCGCGGCGGCACCGAGGTCTACGACGCGAGCGACGACGAGGACGAGGACGAGGATGAGGACTCGGCTCCGCAGGGCATCTCGCGCCGCCCGGCGGCGTCGTTGCCGGCGGTTGGCCTGCGATCGATGCACTCGATCGCCGAGAGTCTGGCGCCGAAGCGGCCGAAGACGGAGATCGCCAAGCTCCAGGGGGTCGAGCTCACGTCGATCATCAACATGATGGATATCGACGGCGCCCCCCAGGATGGCTCGCGTCCGCTCGTCGACATGATGACCCCGCCCCGGGCCCGGCCCGCCCTGATGACGGGCGAGATGACGGCGATGCGCGAAATCCCGACGGGGAGCCGCGAGGTGCCGACCCACAATCGCGAGGCGCCCACCTACAACCGGGACGCCCCGACGTTCGCCCGCGAGGGCAAGACGCACAACCGCGACGCACCCACCTATGCCCGCGGCGGCCTCGGCGACAAAGAAGTGTCGACGCGCATGGGCAAGCTCGACATGGACAACCTGCCCACGGGCCCGCGTCCGATGCCGGTGCACGACGAGGACATGCCCGGAACAGGTCCCCTCGGGGCCGGCCCGGCGCCGCCGCGTCGCACGCAGATCGACTCCGGCTCGCTCTCGATCCCTCTCCACCCCGTGTACGGATCTGGCGCGTCGCCCCTCGAGTCGATCCCCCAGCTCCCGGTGCGTCCGTCCAACCCCGTGCCGCCGGCCGGGGCGCGGCTGCCGCAGCCAGCGGCGATCCCGACGCCGGCCCCGGGGTCCATGTCGCATCCCGCGCCGATGTCTGCGCCCCTGTCGTCGCCCAGTTACCCCGCCATGGCGCCGGGTACGAATAACCCGCGTCCCTACTACGCGCCGAATCCCATGGGGGACATCCCGCGGACGCGGACTGGGCCCCAGCGTGCGGCCAAGCGACCGTCGCCCATCCGGCCGTGGATGGTGATCGCCGTGATTCTCGTGCTTGCGGGGATTGCCGCCGGCCTCGTAGCGTTTTCAGGTCCGAGCGTCGCCGTGCAACGCGGTAAGTGAGCTACGATGGCTGCGCCTTTTCGCGATGTCGAAGGATCGCTCTAACGTCACGGCACTCCTCGACGAGGTTCCGTCCTACTCGCGCCAGAACGCGGGTGGCATCTTCCTCGTCATCAAGGGCCCCGATCGCGGTGAGACCGTTCGCATCGGTCCCACCTCCGGTCCGGTCTCGTTCGGTTCTGGCTCGGGGTGCACCATGGTGCTCACCGACAAGACCGTGTCGCGCAAGCACCTCGAAGCCCACATGATGGGTGACGAGGTGATGATGGTCGACAGCGGGTCGACCAACGGGACGTTCATCCAGGGCAGCAAGTTCGAGAAGATCCAGATCGGCTTCGGCGGCGAGGTGAAGCTCGGCCGGACCGTCATCAAGTTCCTCCCCGACGAGGAGATCGTCGAGCCGAAGCCCTCCGCGCAGGCGGCCTTCGGCACCATCGTCGGTGGCGACACCAAGATGCGGCAGATGTTCACGCTGCTCGAGGAGGTCGGTCCCACCAACGCGACCGTCCTCATCGAGGGCGAGACGGGCACCGGTAAGGAGCTCATCGCGGAGGAGATCCACGAGCACTCGTCGCGCCGCGACGGTCCCCTCGTCGTCTTCGACTGCGGCTCCGTCCCGCGCGAGCTCATCGAGTCCATGCTCTTCGGCCACGTGAAGGGCAGCTTCACCGGCGCCGTCACCGATCGCCGCGGCGCGTTCGCCGAGGCCCACGGCGGCACGATCTTCCTCGACGAGATCGGCGAGATGTCGATCGACCTCCAGCCGAGCTTGCTGCGCGTCCTCGACAAGCGCGCCGTCCGCAAGGTCGGCTCGAACACCTACGAGAAGATCGACGTCCGCGTCGTCGCCGCGACGAACCGCGATCTCCGCGCCGAGGTCGCGAAGAAGACCTTCCGCGAAGATCTCTACTACCGCCTCGCCGTCATCCGCGTCGGCGTCCCGCCCCTCCGCGAGCGCGGCACGGACATCCCGCTCCTCATCCAGCACTTCGTCAACACCTTCGGTCCGGGCCTGACCATCACGCCCGAGGACATGGCGCGCCTCGTGCGCCACTCCTGGCCGGGCAACGTCCGCGAGCTGCGCAACGTCATGGAGCGCGCCTGCCTCCTCGCGCGCGGCAACACGATCAACCTCGAGGACGCGCTCACCAGCGAAGCCGCGCCGAGCCTGGGCATCCGCACGGACCTCCCGTTCAAGGAAGCCAAGGGTCAGCTCGTCGAGCGGTTCGAGCAGGAGTACATCGAGGACCTGATGCGCCGGCACAAGATGAACCTGTCGGCGGCCGCGCGCGAAGCGCAGATCGACCGCAAGCATCTCCGCGAGCTCATCCGCAAGTACGGCCTCGATCCGCGCGCGTCGCGTGACGGCGAGGCGATCGCCGACGATCTCGGCGACGACTAGATCGTCGCGTTCGTCCCTTCGCGTGCCCCCCATTCGGGCGCCCCAGATTTCTGAACGCCAAGACGCCATAGACGCCAAGGTCAGAAGGGGTTTCAGGCGCTGCGCGCCCCAGGACGTGTGCTCGTAGAACGGCCGCGCGGACCTCGACGGTCGGAGCGAAGGGCCCCCAAAACCTCCTGGCGTCTATGGCGTCTTGGCGTTGAGATTCTGGGGCACACGCGTGTGCAAAAACGCGTGGCGCGAGTGAACGCGACGGCGTCTCCGGCGTCTTGGCGGTGAAAAATCTGGGGCACCCGCACGAGTGCGCGACGTGATCAACCTACGGGTCGATGCGGACGCGGAAGGAGAGCCGCGTGTCGACGATGTCGATGTCCCACTTGCGCGTGGTCTCCGAGACCATGTCGAAGACCTCGACGGTGTGCTTGCCGAGCGCGGCGTCGATGCGCTGCTCGGTCGGGCAGAGCTGGCCGGTCGGCTTGCCGTCGACGTAGACGTAGTAACGGTTCGCGGCGCACTTCAGCACCTTGATGCCGGCCTCGCCCTGGAACTTCGGGGCGGGGGTGAGGGGGATCGTGAAGGCGCCACTGCCGTCGATGTCGCCGCGGTACAGGTCGTAGCCGGGGACGTACAGCGCGATCGAGTGGCGATCCTTGCTCCCGCCGACCTCGAGGGGCGTCTTGCCGACGTCAGCGCCGTCGATGTAGACGCGCGCGCGTGATGGCGTGGTCGCGATCTTGAGGCTGGTGCTGGGGGTGACGACGGGCGGTGCGGCATCGGGCGGGGCGACGGCCGCATCGGGCGGAACGACGGCCACCTGGGGGGCGTCGATGGGCAGCGCGGCGTCGGGGGTGGCGGCGGCCACCTGCGCGGCGTCGGGGGTGGCGGCCACCTGGGTGGCGTCGACGGTGAGCGCGGCGTCGACGGCTGCGACCTGGGCGGCATCGGGGGCGGGGGTGGCATCGGAGCCCGAGGGCATCGGGATGCCGCCGGCATCGTCGAGCAGGGCGACGAGGGCATCGGGCGCGGTGGCCGCATCGCGACGCTCGATGGCGGTGCCGCCGGAGGTGGTGCTGTCGCGCGGGCGCAGGCGGTCGTAGGCGAACCAGCCGCCGACGCCGAGGGCCCCGAGGGCGATCAGGGTGCCGGCGATCAGCGGGACGCGGCTCCGTCGCGGCGGCTCGTCGGCGATGGGCTCGACGTAGGCGACCGGTGGGCTGTCGGCGCGCCGGCGGTGGGGCTGCTCTTCGAGCGGCGGGCCCATGCCGGGCTTGGTCTGGGCGGCCGAGGGGGCGTGGAGGGCCGGGGACGCGAGCAGGTCCCGTTCTCCTTGGTACGGCGCTAGCTCGATGGGCTCGTCGGGCGGCGAGAGGACCGCTTGCGAGACGTGCTCTTCCTCGGAGAACTCGTTGTAGGCATCGGCACGGAAGGTGTCTTCGACGAGCGGCTCCGGCTCGGCGGTGACGGGCATCTCGGCGGCGCGATCGAGGCCGTCCTTCAGGATCGGCGGCATCTCCTCGGTGAGGATGTCGCGACCTGGGTCGTCCATCATGCGCGCCGCGGCGAGCTCGACGACCTCGTGATCTTCGAGCGTGCGGATGCCGCCGTCGTCGTCGTGGTGCGCGGGGACGGGCTCGATGGGGATCGACAGATCCGTGTGGAGGCGCGGGGGGCCAGGGATCGGCGGAATCGCGGGCGGGAGCCCGGGCGTGCGGCGATCGGCGGGCAGCCCGACGAGCGTCGGCGCGGGGAGCACCTTTGGCTTCGGGATGCTCGGCGGGGTCGGCGTGGGGGTCTTGCTGCGGACGAGCGGTGGGACGGGGATGGGCGGCGGAGCGAGGCCCGGCATCGTGTGCATCGGGCGCGCGATCTCGGGCAGGGTGTGGCTCGGATCGTCGGGGATGGTCTCGCGCAGGCCTTCGAGGCCCGCGATGGGAACCGGAGTTGCGCGGCCCGCAGAACCAAGCGTCGCGACGGCCGGCGACAGCTTTGGCGTGGGGCCGGTGCCGACGTTGAAGGCGAGCATGCCCGACTGCTCGCTCTCGCGAAGCTGGGCGAGGCGCTCGAGGGTCCCGGCGACGTGCGCGCCGATGTCCTTGCGCGTCCCCGGCACCGGCGCGACGCGCACGGCCGCATCGAGGGAGTCGGCGAGGGCGCGCGCGTCGGGGAACCGCTCGAATGGCGAGCGCGCGAGGCACCGCGTCAGCACGCGCGCGATCGGTCGCGGCAGCGCCAGCTCCCCCGGCGGACCGGCGAGGATGGCGTCGGCGATGGCCTGCGGCGAGCTTCCACGGTACGCGGGGCCGCCTCCGACGAGCTCGTAGGCGAGGAGGCCGAGGGCGAAGACATCCGTGGCGGCGGACACGGCCTCGCCGGCCAGCTGCTCGGGGGAGAGGTATGCGATGCGATTCGCGATCCGGGGCTGCTCGCCCGCGTGGAGCGCTCCGCCGGGGAGCGTGGCTGCGAAGATGCCGAAGTCGGTGATCTTCACGTCGCCCTCGGCGGTGACGATCACGTTCGTCGGGGCGAGGCCGAGGTGGGTGAGCCCGCGACCGTGGGCGTAGCCGATCGCACGCGCGGCTTGCGAGACGAGGGCGAGGGCCCCACCGACGGCGAGCGACACGCCCGCGAGCCGCGCCTCGGTGACGAGCTTCATCGCGTCGAGCCCGGCGACGTATTCGATGGCAGTGTAGGTCGTGCCCTTCGCGACGCCGAACTCGGTCATGCGGGCGATGCGCGGATGTTCGAGGCCGCCGTAGGCGCGGGCCGCGGCCGAGAGCGCCTGGGCGAGCGCCGTCGAGCTGGTGATGTCCGCGTGGAAGCGCTTCACCGCGAACTGACGCTCGTATCCCGCGACGCCAAAAACCTTGGCTCGCGAGACAGCTCCCGTGGGTCCGACCCCGATCGGTTCAAGGAGCTGATAGCGGCCGACGCGCTCCGCTGTCACCGCCGGCGATGGTACTACCGATCACATGGCGGAGAAGAAGGCGGACTCCAAGAAGAAGGATGGCGAGAAAACCACCGACCCCGCAGCCTCGAACGAATCGGAGAGCAAGGCCGACGGCAACCCGAAGCCGGGCGAGGGCGCCAAATCCGCGACGAGCAACGCCGCCCCGACCGTCCCGCCCACGGACGACGGGGGGACAACCGCCGGAAGCGGCGCCGACGCGCGCCGCGGGTCGAGCGAAGACGCCCCCACGCCGCGGGCCCATTCCCAGACGATCGCCATGCCGGCCGACGCCACCGTCGGCGCACCGCCTCCGCTCCCCGCCCAGCCCGCCGGCGCGGAAGATGTGACCTCCCTCCCTGGCCCGAACGACATCCCCACGGGCGACCCGACTGCGCCCGCGGCCCCACCGGGCAAGGTCCCTCGGGGCGATTCCCGGTCCCTGCGCAAGGGGACCGAGTTCGCACTTATTTATCGGCAGAAGACCCACGTGATCGTGCGCACCGGGACCGTCGGGCAGCGCGGCACGTGGCGGGTGGTCGAATACCCTACCGTGGTCATGGCCTCGACCTCGTACGCTCGCGAGTGCAGCAAGTTCGTCGGCGACGGGTTCTCGGACTATCGTTAGTCACTTGCCGAAAGAGAAGTCCCGCACGTCCTGGATGCTGCGCTGGGTGCTCGACGCTCCCAAACGCTGGCTCGGCAAGCGCAGCACCATCGGTCAAGACATGACCGGTGGCGCCGACGGCCTGTCCTATTTGCGACACCTGGTGCGCGGCAATCGCATCCGGCGCGGCGCCTCGTTCGAGGGGCTCTCCGCCACTGCCCCGCCGGTGCTGATCATCCACGGCTTCCTCGGGACACGAGGGTCGATGTACGTGCTCGAGCGTCGGCTCGTCGAGGATGGCTTCGTCGTCGTGTCGTTCAACCTCGGGACCCTGAACGTCCGCGACATCCGCCGCTCGGCGTTCCTGATCCATCGCAAGATCGAGCGCATCCTGGCGCAGACCCCCTCCCAGAAGATCGACATCCTCGGGCACTCGATGGGCGGCCTGATCGGCCTCTATTACGTCAAGAAGCTCGGCGGGCACGCCCGGGTCCGCAAGCTGGTCATGCTGGGCACGCCGGTCCGGGGGACCTGGGCCGCCCTGGCCGGGGTCGTGACCCTGGGCCTCTGGTCGACCTCCTCCTGGCAGCTGCTCCCTCGCAGCCGGTTCCTCGACG
>JALHPV010000318.1 GCA_022842285.1 Kofleriaceae bacterium | reverse complement strand
ATCATGTGTCGCCCGCAGATCCAGGAGGAGGCGATCACGCAGCTCGCCGACGTGCTGATGAACAAGGTGACGCCCGACGGACTGGCGGTCGTGATGGAAGCCGATCACTTCTGTATGCACTGGCGGGGCGTCAAGGACGACTCGACCAAGATGATCAACAGCGTCATGCGAGGCTCGTTCCTGAAGGACGCGACGCTGCGACGCGAGTTCCTTTCCCTCATCAACTTGAAGAACTGAGGTCGAATGCTCGTCCGGTGTCTGTATGCGAGTCGTGTCGCCGCTCCCCTTACGTCCGTCGTGATGGACTCGATCCTCGAGCAGTCGCGGCGGAATAACCCGCGGAATGGAATCACCGGCATGCTGTGCGTGAGCGGGGACGTGTTCATCCAGGTCCTCGAGGGCGGGCGCGACGCGATCTGCGAGCTCTACAAGTCCATCGTCAGCGATCCGCGCCACACGAGCGTGCGCCTGCTCGTGTACGAAGAGATCACCGAGCGGCGGTTCGGGAGCTGGACCATGGGCCACGTCAACATGGCCAAGGTCAACGCATCGCTGCTGCTCAAGTATTCGGAGACGGCCACGGTGGACCCGTTCGGCGCCTCGGGGCGCTCGACGATGGCGCTGCTCGACGAGCTCGTCGCCACGGCGTCGATCGTCCATCGCGAACGCTAACCGCGCGCGCGTCAGCGCCGGCGCGCATCGAGGGACACCGCCAGCAAGAAGCACGGGGCCACGAGGACCGTGTTGAGCACGCCGTGGACGGAGACCATGCCGCGGATGCCCGCGAGCGCGAGGAGATCCGGCAGCCAGAGCTCGGCTCGCCAGGCGAGCAGCATCGTGAAGGCGAGGCCGGCGAGGCCGACGCCGCCGACGACGAACGCCGGTCGGTGGCGGGACCAGACGCCACGCAGGAACACGAGTTGCGAGATCGGGATCGCGATGGACAGGCCCACCACTCCGATCGGCTTCAGCGCCCGGAGCTGGTCGATGCCGAAGGCGATCGCGAGGAACGAGCCGAGGCAGACGAGCACCGCCGCGCGGTAGATGCGGCGGTGGGGGCCGTCGCGGTCGGCGAGGGCGGCCAGCGTGCCGATCACGATCCAGCCGAGCACGTTGCCGTGCAGCGCGGCGTAGTAGCTGAAGTGAACGTCGTAGCCGAGGAGGTGCAGGTCGTTGGCACCGCTGACGAGCCACACGGCCGCGATGTTGCTGAACACGAACGGGACACTGGCGACGAACACCTGCAGCGAGAGCAGGGAGCGCAGGCGCGGTCGCAGGAACACCGCGAAGCTCGTCGCGGTGAACCCGAGCCACGCGACACACAGGATCGGGAGCGGTGCGAGCAGCCCCACCGCCGTGCAGGCGAGCGCGCCAACGTGGGCTGCCGTGCGGAGGCGCGAGGGCGCGCCGAAGCCGTGCTGCGTCGCCAGGGGGCCGATGCCGAGGCTGAAGAGCAGAAGACCGTGGAGGACGTCGAGCTCGGACATCACGCAGCGGGCTCCCTGCGTGGAATACTGCACGCGCGACGCCGATGGAGCTCTTCAGCTATCACGTGCTCCCGGCGCCCGCGTTCAGCGTCGCGGCGCGGCTCCTGAGCTCGTCGTCGTTGCGGCGCGTCGAGGGGCTGCGGCACGCGGAGTGCCTCCTGCCCATGCGGATGGGGCACGCCGTGGTGCGGCCGGGGCGATACCACCTCGGCCTGCTGGCCGTCTTCGCGTTCTGGGACCACGAGTCGGCCCTCGAGCGGTTCCTCGAGGCGCCCCCGTACCGCATCTTCGAGCGACCGGGATGGCATGTCCGGCTGCGATTCTACCGGCGCTGGGGCCGGTACAAGGGGCTCGACGACGCGACGCCCTACACCGAGCTCGCGAATCCCACCGGGCCGGTGGTCGGGGTGACGGTCGCGCGCCTCAAGCTGTCGCAGACGTTCCGCTTCGCGCGCTGGGGCAAGCCCGTCGAAGATCAGGTGCGTGACCACCCGGGGGTCACGCGCGCCACCGTCGCGTTTCGTCCCCTGCGGACCTTCTCGACCTTCAGCATGTGGCGGAGCGAGCAGGACATGCTCGGCATGGTCCGTGGTCGGGAGGCGGGGGTCGATGGCACGCAGCACCGGGCGGCGATGAAGGAACGCGTCCGCAAGGACTTCCATTCGGAGTTCACGACCATGCGCTTCGTGCCGCTCTCCGAGCACGGCGCGTGGCCCGAGCCGATGCGCCTGCTCCGGTAGGATGCGCGAAGCAAGCGGATGGGTGCCATCGAACGACTTCGCACGACCTGGGACGCGCGCGTCTATCCGCACCTGCTGGACCGCGTGTGCGGGACCGCCGCCATCTCGGTCGAGCGGCGCCGCTGCATCGCCGCAGCGTCGGGCGAGGTCCTCGAGGTCGGCGTCGGATCGGGCCTCAATCTCCCGCTGTTCGACGCGCGCACCGTGGCCCGGGTGACCGGCATCGATCCGTCCGCGCCTCTCCTCGCGCGCGCCGCGGCCCGGCCCGCCGCCGTCCCCGTGGAGCTCCGCCGCGCGGTCGCCGAAGCGCTGCCGTTCGACGCGGGGCGCTTCGATACCGTGGTGTTCACGTACACGCTCTGCAGCGTCGATGATCCGCGGCAGACGCTGCGCGAAGCGCGTCGCGTGCTCCGCGCCGGCGGTCGCGTGCTGTTCGTCGAACACGGCCTGTCGCCCGATCCGGCCATCGCGCGCTGGCAGCGCCGGCTGACGTCGGTGTGGCGAACGGTCTCCGGCAACTGCCACCTCGATCGCGACGTGCCTCGCGAGCTTCTGGCCGCGGGCTTTTGCATCGAGCACATGGGGGGCTACCAGGACCACCATCGCGCGGGCTGGCTCTCGGTTGCATATCTCGGTGCGGCGACGAGGAGCTAGGTGGCCCGCAGCGCCCGAGCCTGGCAGTACGCGCGAATCGCGTCACATGGCGCGACGCTCGGCTCTACCTGTCATGACCAGTCTGCTCAAGGGTTGGCGACGCATCGACGACCAGGATGGGATCGCGGAATGTGTGGCTCCGGAGGGAATGGAGACCGGGGCGGTGCGCATCCTCGAGCGTCAACGGCCACTTGTGACGGTCGAGGAACGGGTCCAGCGCCATCTGGCCGAGCTCGCGGCCGCTGGCGTGAGCAGTCTCGTCGCCCATCCGCCGACCGCCATCACGACCCGCGAGGGCGAGTACGGTGTAACGGTCAGGATTAGCGGGTGGCGGGGCCTTGAGGTTGTCGAGCGTACGCTTGCTATCGTGCAAGGCGACGACTTCCAGACCGTCATGGTGGGCCAATGCAGCGGTTCCGAGTGGTCCGATCGGACGCACGCGGTGGTGCGCCACATCGCGCACACGCTGCCCCTCGGGCTGGGCGAGCTCAGATATCGACGCTACCTGTACCAGCCGCCGATTGATTGGCTGTGCCGCGAACAGGGCCTCACTGCGACCTGGCGTCCAGCTGGCGAGCCTTCGCGTGACGCTTCGATCGTGGTCTTGCCGGCGCGACCACTGTTTCAGACGCAAGCCACTGCGGAGCTCGACAACCTGATCCGAGATGACTCGTTCGACGGCATCACATTCGAGCGGCAGGTCACCAGCACTCCCATCGAGGTCGTGGGATTCACCGGCACCCTCGCGGCCGTCGTGGGGACGTTGCGCGGAGCGCGTGACCGGTGCGTCCTCACTGCCGCCCTCCAGGATTCACGCTTCCTGTACGTGCTGCGACTTCAGACCGATGCCGCACATGCGGTCGCGGATGAGCGTGCGTTTCGAGATGTCGTGCACTCTTGCGTGCCGCTGCCGGCCCCTGAAGTCGCCGAGGTCGCAGTGATGGCGCACTGGGCGATGTGATGGGGGAGACGCTAGCGGAGATACGATTTGCTGCGGGCTTACTCGCGCAGACGTGGGTGGAGCGACATGAACACTGGTTCGCGCGCGGGGCAGGCGAGGGGGCGTGCGCCGGGCCGTTCGTGAAGCGCACGGCCGAGCTCGCGGTGATCGCCGCCCAGCTTATCGATGGGGGATATCGCTCCGGAAGGCCGTTGCTCGAGCGCTGCTGGGAGCGCTTCGACAAGGGGGCGGAGCTGGTGAAGCTGGCCGCCACGTCCCCGGTCGTGGCTACGATCTACGTTGCATTCTGGCGACACGGTTTGCGCAGTCCGGATCTGGAGCACATGCTGACGCGCGACCTCTACGCGACCGACGATGCCTCCGTCAGGTTGCTGTCGGCATGTGCGCTACAGGCCTGCGGCCTTCCGGCACCGTGGGATCTGGCGGGGTTGCTTCGCGACAGCTGGGTCGGAGGCATGCCTCCAACCTGGCAGGTCACCCCCCATGAGGCGTACGTCGCGACCCATGTCGCGCTGTTTCTTGCCCCCACTGGCCAGCTTCCCGACGGGTACCGCGCGTACCTGCGGCGCGCTATTCCGGTTTGGATCGCCCTGTTTGCTCGCGCGGGCGATCTCGATCTCGTCGGCGAGCTAATCATGACCGCCCATCTCCTGGGCGACTGCGTCGATCCGACTGAGTGGCGCTACCTCCTCGACGCGCAGGAACCGGATGGGCTGGTGCCGTTCCGGCTCGCATGGCGCGGACGGGCAGTGCCCCCTGAGGTGCGATTCCACGGGAACTACCACTCGACGCTGGTCACCGTCGCAGCTTGTGCCATGTGCTGCCACGCTTGAGAACCGCGTCACATCGCGCCGAGCGCGGCTCTACCGGTCATGGCAAAGCCCACGGTCGAGGACAAGGCGAAAAGCATTGGCGAGAACATCTTCGGCGGCATCCCGCTCGTCGGCTCGATCTACAACGGCTACAAAATGGTCGAGGACGTCAGCAACATCCAGAGGTCGGAAGGCGAGGCGCAGAAACAGGCGAACCGCGACCTCGCAGGACACGCGCTGGGCTTCGTACCCTTGCTCGGAACCGCGATGGGGGTGGCCGGGCTCGGATACGACATCCTGGAAGACGACGACACATCCGAAAACCTGCTGAACCGAATGCTCGGCGGGGAGGACAAGTACCCCTCGACCCAACAGAGCGACTACATCCCGGGGCCCGATGCGATGACACCGGCCCCGCTGGCACCCTACGCAGATGACCCGGATATGATCCTCCCCAGCCCGCAAGTCTGCGAGTGAACCTGGCCCGCTCTCACACCGCGGTGCATGGACGGAACTGTAGCTGGCTAGCCAAGGAGGCGGTCGACGAGCCGGGCCCAGTGCGGCACGAGGGCAGGCTGGCGGGGATATCGCGCGTAGAGCGCGCGGACGGCCGCGCTGCGGACGGCGATCACACCGAGCTCCGCCGCCAGGGACGGCTCGCGCCAGAGTGGCCGCAACTTGGCCGCGATGGTGCGCGAGGTGACCGGCGGCAGGACCTGGTCGATGCCGGCGCGGAGCGCCAGCTCGTCGACGAGGCCGAGGTGCATCATGCGGCCGATGGTGTCGGCGGAGGCGCGCTGGTTCCAGCGACGGAAGACATCGAAGAAGGCGAAGAGCCCGCCGTGCTCGCGCTGCCAGGCGAGCTCGTAGTCCTGCAGCGGTCGCCCGGCGGCCAGGGTGTCGGCGAGCATGCGCGCGGCGACGAGGCCGGCGCCGACACCCGAGCCGTGCGCCGGGAAGACCTGGCAGCCCGCGTCGCCGAGGAGCGCGACGTTGCCGGCGACGAGCCGGTCGTGCGAGCGCCGGAGCGGGATGGGCCCGCTGCCGCCGAACCGCCGCTCGCCGACCCACGAGTGGGTGGCGACGAAGTCATCCAGGATGGCCTTGCCCGACGGGTGGCCGAGCGCGGGGATGGAGCCGGTGAGGATGCCGATGGTCTCCTGGTTCGCATGGAGCCGTACGTTCAGGACCGAGTAGCCGCCGGCGACGCCGACGAGACCGAGGACCTCGCCGGGCTTCACGCCGTGGGCCTCGAAGTAGGTCCGCGCGGCGGGCAGATCGCGAACGGCGTGGACCTGCTGCGCGGCCGCGCAGAGATCGAGAGGAGAGACGCGGGGCTGGCCGAGGAGGCGGGCGCCGGTCAGGCCGGAGGCATCGACGAGGTAGCGCGCGGTGAACGGCCCGGCGTCGGTCGTGACGGTCGTGCCCGCGAGGGCGCGCACGGTGGTGCGGTCCATGATGCGCGCGCCGGCGGCGACGGCGCGGGCCTGGAGGCGGGCGACGAGGCGGCGCATGTCGATGTCGACCACGTCGTGGACGGGAACCACGGCTCGGCCGGAGGGGGCGACGACATGGAAGACCGCGGGCGGGCCGTCGCTCTCGTCGTGACCGGGGAGGGCCACGCCGGCCCGGGCGAAGGCCGCGCGGGGCACGCCGTTGACCCAGCACGCGCCGGCCTCGTCGAGGGGGCGACGCTCGATGCAGAGGACCCGCAGGCCGGCCTCCGCGAGGAAGGCACTGGCCGCGGCGCCGCTGCTGCCCGCGCCCACCACGATGACGTCGAGCACGAGCGCGAGCCTAGCGCAGCGCTACTCCTTGGGGCCAACTCCCAGCGCCGGCTTGAGCTGGCCGTGCGCGCGCTTCTCCTTCTCCTCGCTGTAGCGCGTGTTCAGGATCTCGACGTTGTCCCGGAGCAGGAGGGTCATGCGGAACAGCTCCTCCATGACGTCCACGACGCGGTCGCGGTAGCTCGACGGCTTCATCCGGCCCTCGGCGTCGAACTGCTCGAAGGCCTTCGGCACGGACGACTGATTCGGGATCGTGTACATGCGCATCCAGCGCCCGAGCACGCGCAGCTGGTTGACGGCGTTGAACGACTGGCTGCCGCCCGAGACCTGGAGCACGGCGAGGGTTCGCCCCTGGGTGGGGCGGACGGCGCCGTCGGAGAGCGGGATCCAGTCGATCTGGTTCTTGAACGCGGCCGTCATCGCGCCGTGTTGCTCGGGCGAGACCCAGACGTGCGCTTCGGACCAGAGCGACAGCTCGCGGAGCTCGCGCACCTTCGGGAGGTCGAACGAGGCGCGGTCGAAGACGGGCAAGCCGCGCGGATCGTAGGTGCGGACGTCAGCGCCGAAGGCGCGCAGCACGCGCCCGCACTCCTCGCTCAGGTAGCGGGAGAAGCTCTTCTCGCGCAGCGAGCCATAGAGGATCAGGATGCGGGGCGGGTGGGCGCTCGGCGTCTTCGCGAAGGCGGCGAAGGTACGCCCGGGGTCATGGGCCGGCAGGTCGGCTTCGATCCGGTCCTCGGGGGGCATGGTCACGGGGTGATGGTCTAGCAGGAGCGGGGAGGCCGCTAGCCCTCCGTGGCCGCGAGGATGTCGGCCGCGGTCCAGGTGGCGGCGTCCTCGGCGAGCTCGCGGACGAGGGCCTCGAACGTCGCCGTCGCCGCGGGGGCCGCGGTCTCGCGCCAGGCCGGGGAGAGTGCGAGGCGGCTGCGCAGGGCGGCCGTCATGAGATCGAGCCAGGTCGGCGCCGTGAACGTGAAGTTCAGGGAGAGGGCATCCGTGGTCGCGCGGGTCGCGTGCCAGACGCCCCGCGGGACGAAGAGCAGCGAGCCGGGCGCGAGGACGATCTCGCGCGCGTCGGCGGGCACGCCCTCGAGCATGGGCATCTGTGCGTAGGACTCGAGCTCGGGCTCCGTCGGCTGGCCCGCGGTGTGGCGCATGAGGGGGCGCTCGACGTTGGTGTTGGGCGCGAGCCACCACGTCTTCGTGCCGTGGACCTGGAGCACGAAGTTCACGTTGTGGTCGAAGTGCCAGGCCGTGCCCTTGCCCGCCGGGGTCGCATAGACGAGACAGCGCTGCTGGGTGCGGGCGGAGAGGCCGAGGTCGGCGCGGATGGCGTCGAGCCACGGCACGAGCGAGGGAGCGAAGCGGGTCGCCTCGTCGAACAGGAGGCCCATGCCGTTCGCGAACAGCTTGCGCGCGTCGTGGGGGGCGACGGAGACCGCGTGCACTTCATCGCGGACATCGGGCAGGTGCGCTTGCACGACGTCCGGCCAGCTCTGCAACAAGGCATCGAGCGACGCGAGGAGCGGCAACGCGGTCAGCTCTGCGATCGAGGCGCCGAGGCCGTGGGTCACGTGCGGTTCGTCGCGCGCAAAACAGGCGAGCAGGGCGTCGGTCGCCGCGGGGTGAGTCAACGCGGCGAGTCCTGGGGCCATGGGGCAGGCTGCCACGTTCACGATGGCGCCGGTTCTGGCGGGACACATTCGTGGGCGTCGACTACGCTTCGGCCTCATGTCAGAGAAGCCTGGTCGCAACGAGCCCTGTCACTGCGGGTCGGGGTCGAAGTACAAGAAGTGCTGCCTCGAGAAGGACGACGAGGCCGCGCGCGTCGCCGCGGCGAACGCACGGTCGGCCGAAGCGGCCG
>JALHPV010000317.1 GCA_022842285.1 Kofleriaceae bacterium | reverse complement strand
CTCGGCATCGCCGTCGTGCACGGGGTGACCGTCGCGTCGCTCGTTCCGGGCCTGCTCGCTTGAGAGAGCCCCGCCGCGGCGACCACCACGGCGTCGCGACGGGGCCCGGCCCGCGGGCGACGCTCAGCCGCGCGGCATCAGCCGCTGCAACTGCGTCACGTGGCCCGGCTCGAGCTCGTCGAGCGAGCTCACGCCCAGCAGGCGCATGGTGCGGGCGACCTGCTCGCCCAGAATCTGAATCGTACGGTCGACGCCCTCGCGCCCGCCAGCCATCAAGCCGTAGAGGTAGGCGCGGCCGATGAGCGTGAAGCGCGCACCGAGCGCCACCGCAGCGACGATGTCGGCGCCCGACATGATGCCCGTGTCGAGGTGCACCTCGGTGTCTTTGCCGACCTCGCGCACGACCTCGGGCAGCAGGTGGAAGGGGATCGGCGCGCGGTCGAGCTGCCGACCGCCGTGGTTCGAGAGCGTGATGCCGTCGATGCCCAGGGCGGTGAGCCGCTTCGCGTCATCGACCGTCTGCACGCCCTTGACGACGAGCTTGCCGGGCCACTGCTCTTTGATCCAGCGCAGGTCGTCGTAGGTGACGGTCGGGTCGAACATGGCGTCGAGCAGTTCACCGACCGTGCCGTTCCAGCTCGAGAGGCTGGCGAAGGCGAGGGGCTCGGTGGTCAAGAAGTCCCACCACCACCACGGGCGGGGGATGGCGTTGACGATCGTGCCCATGGTGAGCGCGGGTGGAATCGAGAAGCCGTTGCGCTTGTCGCGCAGCCGCGCACCGGCGACGGGCACGTCGACCGTGACGAGCAGCGTGTCGAAGCCCGCGGCTGCCGCGCGCTCGACGAGCTGCATCGAACGCTCGCGGTCTTTCCACATGTAGAGCTGAAACCAGTTGCGGCCCTCGGGGGCCACTGCGCGAACATCCTCGATGCTCGTCGTGCCCATCGTCGACAGCGAGAACGGGATGCCCGCCGCGGCCGCTGCCGTCGCCCCCGCCACCTCGCCCTCGGTGTGCATCATGCGCGTGAAACCCGTGGGCGCAATGCCGAAGGGTAGCTCGACCCGCTTGCCCAGCACCTCCCACCCGGTGTCGACCTGGCTCACGTCGCGCAGGATCGCGGGGTGGAACTCGATGTCGCTGAACGCCTGCCGCGCGCGCCCGAGGCTGAGCTCGGCCTCGGCCGCGCCCTCGGTGTAGTCGAAGGGGGCCTTCGGCGTGCGGCGTTGCGCGATGGTGCGCAGGTCGGCGATCGTCAGCGCGCTCTGCAGGCGGCGCTTCTTGCCGTTGAGCTCGGGCGTCTTGAAGCGCATGAGCGGCGCGAGCTCTTTCGGGCGGGGGAAGCGGCGTTTCACCATCGGCGGTTCCTTGTACTCGGGTCGGTCGCGTCGCACATTCCGAAGTTTCGGGGCGCTTCGCGCTGGCTCAGGACGCAGGCACGCAACACCGCATCGACCGCATCGCGCACGCGGGTCACTGCGAGGGTGTGACTGCTGATCGTCGCGACAGTACCAGATTGTTATACAAGTGTACAGGCATGGAGGTGGGTCGGACTGGAACTGAGGTGTGGCCGTAGCAATACGAAGCCCTACGCTCGGAGACGTGACCTCCGCGCTCGACCGCCCCGGCATCGTGCTCGGCATCGCCGCCCTCGTGCTCAACGAGGGTGCGACCGACCACAACGCCCGAGACGTGATCGCCGCGGCCGTTGACAGTGGTGTGGTCGCGCTCGACACCGCTCGCGCCTACGCCCGGCTCGACGACGACGGCGTGGGCGAGCGGCTCGCCGCCGAGGGCCGCGAGCGCCGCGCCGGCCTCCCGATCCTCACCAAAGCCGGGCACTACCGCGCAGGCGCGTCGGCCTGGCACTCCGACGGCAGTGTCGATCGGATACGCGCCGACGCCGCCCGCAGCGTCGAGCTGCTCGGCGCCCCCCTCGACCTCCTGCTGCTGCACCGCGCCGACCGCGTCGACGACCTCGAGGAGTCGGTGGCGACGCTCGCCGCCCTGCGGGAGGAGGGGCTCGCGCGCACCGTCGGGCTGTCGAACGCCCCGATCGAGCTCATCGACCGCGCGCTGGCGGTCGCCCCGCTCGACGCGGTGCAGAACCGCCTCGGCCTCGGGGTCGACAGCTTCGCCGAGTACCGGCACTGCCGCGAGGCGGGCATCGACTTCTTCGGATACGCGCCGTTCGGCGGCCCCCGCGCGGCGCCGCTGGCCACGCGCGTTCCGCATGTGGCCGCCCTGGCGACGCAGCGCGGTGCCTCAGTGCACCGGCTGACGCTTGCCACCGTGCTCGACGTTCTGCCCGGCTACTGGCCCGTCATCGGCTCGACCCGGCCCGACTCGGCGCGCGACGCGCTCGCGGCCATGACCGAGCAGGTCGACGACGAGCTGCGCGATGCGCTCCTGGGCGACCTCGCCTCGCGCGGGGTACCGGTCTAGCCTGACGTCATGGCGCAGAGCCCCGCAGCATCCGCCGCCCACCCGGCGCCCATCGTCACGCTCACGGTCAACCCCGCGCTCGACGTGAGCACGACGACCGAGACGGTCATGCCCGAGCACAAGATGCGCTGCGGGCCGAGCCGCGTCGATCCCGGCGGTGGGGGCGTCAACGTCAGTCGTGTCATCGAGCGGCTCGGCGGCCACTCGACGGCGATCTACGCGGTCGGCGGGGCGACGGGCCAGGCCTACCGGCAGCTGCTCGAAGCCGAGGGCATCATCGGCCGCGCCATCCCGATCGCGCAGTCGACCCGTGAGAACATCACGATCGACGAGACCTCGACGGGAAAGCAGTTCCGGTTCGTGCTGCAGGGCCCGAGCCTCACCGAGCCCGAGTGGCGGCAGTGCCTGCTCGCCACCGAGGCGGCCATGCACCTCGGCGGCTACGTCGTGCCGAGCGGCTCGCTCGCGCCCGGCATGCCCGACGACTTCTATGCGCGCGTGGCCCGGCGCGCCCGCGAGCTCGGCGTGCGGTGCGTCGTCGACGCCTCGGGTGCGGCGCTCGCCGAAGCCGTCGACGAGGGCGTCTTCCTCGTCAAGCCCTCGGGCCGCGAGCTCGGCGAGCTCGTCGGCGCCCCCACCCTGACGATCGACGAGAAGGTCGAGGCCGCGCGCGAGCTCGTCGGCCGCGGCCGGGTCGAGATCGTCGCCCTCACGCTGGGCGGCGACGGCGCCGTGCTCGTGACCGCTGAGGGCGCCACGCGCCTCGCCTCACCGCTCATCACCGTGCGGTCGACGGTCGGGGCGGGCGACAGCTTCCTCGGCGCGATGGTGCTGCGCCTCGCGCAGGGTCACGACCTCGCCACGGCGTTACGCGGGGGTGTCGCGGCGGGCGCGGCGACCGCCACGACCGAGGCCACCGAGCTGTGCCACCGCGACGACGTCGAGCGGTTCGAGCGCCAGCTCGCGTACGACTAGCGACCGAACCGCCACCGCGCGACCGAGCCGGGTTCGGCAATCGAACCCTGTCTCGACAAAGTGTTAGACAAATGTACCGACACGGGATACTGTCCTCTCGAGTTCACCGACGAACGCGAAAGGACCGAGGGATGAAGCGCCAGTTCCCCAATCCGCGCGATCTGGCGCCGCTCATGCGCTTCCGTCGGCCGCAGCTCAATGCCCGCACCCGCCGTCTCGACCGGGCCTTGACGATCCATGACCTCCGGGCGATCGCGCAGCGACGCACCCCCAAGGCGCCCTTCGACTACACCGACGGTGCTGCCGAGAGCGAGATCTCCCTGGCTCGGGCCCGCGAGGCCTTCCTCGACATCGAGTTCCACCCGGCGATCCTGCGCGACGTCAGCACCGTGACCCTCGAGCGCGACGTGCTCGGGGGCCCCAGCGCTCTGCCGCTCGCGATCGCCCCTACCGGCTTCACCCGCATGATGCACAGCGAGGGCGAGATCGCGGGGGCCAAGGCGGCGGCGGCCTTCGGCATCCCCTTCAGCCTCTCGACGATGGGCACCGCGTCGATCGAGGCCGTGCGCGAGGCGATCCCCTCCGGACGTGCCTGGTTCCAGCTCTACCTCTGGAAAGACCGCGAGCGATCGATGGAGCTCGTCGACCGCGCCGCACGCGCCGGCTACGACACCCTGCTCGTGACGGTCGATGTGCCCGTCGCAGGCGCGCGGCCGCGGGATAAGCGCAACGGCATGTCCATTCCCCCCGCCCTCACCATGGGCACGATCGTCAACGCGATCCCTCGACCCGGCTGGTGGATCGACTTCCTGACCACCGAGCCCCTTGCGTTCGCCAGCCTGTCGGAGTGGGGTGGCACGGTCGCCGATCTCATCGACACGATGTTCGACCCGACGGTGACCTTCGATGATCTGCGGTGGATCCGCGAGATGTGGAAGGGCAAGCTCGTCGTCAAGGGCGTGCAGTCGCTCGACGACGCCGTCGCGCTCACCGCGCTCGGCGTCGATGGCATCGTGCTGTCGAACCACGGCGGTCGGCAGCTCGACCGCGCACCCGTTCCCCTGCACCTTCTGCCGCGCGTCGCGCGCGAGGTCGGTGGTGATGTCGAGGTGCTCATCGACACCGGCATCATGTCAGGCGCCGATGTCGTGGCGGCGGTCGCGCTCGGCGCTCGCAGCACCCTCATCGGGCGCGCCTATCTTTACGGGCTCATGGCTGGCGGTCAGCAGGGTGTCGAGCGCGCGCTGACCATCTTCCACGAGGGCATCGCCCGCACGATGCGCCTGCTCGGCGTGACGAGCCTCGACGAGCTCGAGCCGCGTCACGTCACGCTGCTCTCCCGACTCACCCCCATTTCGCACGACCGACCGAAAGGGCACTGATCATGCACGAGATCACGTTCACCCCCGAGCGCTCGCAGTACGTCTACACGTTCGGCGGAGCGGAACCGGCGATGCGCGTCAAGCCGGGCACCGCTCTGCGGCTGTGGTCGGAAGACGCGTTCAACTTCGCTCTCACCTCGGTCGACCACCTGCCGAGCCAGCACATCGACATTCGCTACGTGAACCCGCAGACCGGCCCCTTCTACGTCGAAGGCGCCGAGCCCGGCGACACCCTCGCCCTGCACATCGTCGACCTGACCCCCGCGCGCAGCTTCGGAACCTCCTCGACCATCCCGTTCTTCGGCGGGCTCACCGGCACTGACCGCACGGCCCTGCTGCAGGATGCCCTGCCGGAGGCCACCTGGATCTACGAGGTCGACACCGCCCGTCAGACGGTCGGCTTCCAGGCCCGCTTCGGCGATTTCGAGGTGGCCCTGCCGATCGAGCCCATGCTCGGCACGGTGGGCCTGGCGCCGGGTGCGAGCGAGGTGCGCACGAGCCTGGTGCCCGACCGGTTCGGCGGCAATATGGACACCCCCGAGATGAAGATCGGCACGACCGCCTATCTCGGTGTGAACGTCGAGGGCGCGTTGTTCTCGATCGGTGACGGCCACTACCGCCAGGGTGAGGGCGAGGCCTGCGGCACCGCCGTCGAGGGAGCCATGAACTCGGTCATCATCGTCGAGCTCATCAAGGGGGGCGCCCCGCTCTGGCCGCGCCTCGAGAACGACGACTACTGGATGGTCGTCGGGTCGTCGCGTCCGATGGAGGACTCGTGGCGCATCGCGCAACTCGAGATGGTCACGTGGTTCACCGAGATGTTCGATCTGCACCCGATGGACGCGTACCAGTTGCTGACCCAGACGTCGCTCGCGCCGATCGCCAACGCTGTCGACGCCAACTACAGCGTCGTGGTCAAGGTGGCCAAGTCCCTCATGCCCGGAGGCCTCGCGTACGACGGCCTCCATCGCGAACTCCGCTCAGCGGCGAGCACTCTTCGCTGATCGGCGCCGGGCCGCGAACGCGGCTCGGATCACCCCCGCCCACAAAGGAAAAGGAGTGGAACACCTATGAATGAACAGAAGACCGCGAACCCCGCGGTGCTGGGCCTGCTCGGCTACGGCGTCTCGACCGTGCTGCTGAGCCTCGCCAACAGCGGCTTGTACCCCGTCGATGGAATGGTGCTCATCATGGGCGTCTTCTTCGGCGGCATCGCCCAGACCCTCGTCGCCATCATGGCGTTCCGACTCGGTGACACGTTCGGGGTGACGGCGTTCGGCGGCTACTCGTTCCTCTGGCTCTCGTTCGCGTTCATCAACATCGGAGCGATCAACGAGTGGTGGACGGTCTCGACCACGGCCATCGGCTGGTACCTGCTGCTCTGGATGGTCTTCACGATCGGGCTCGTCTTCGCTTCGGCCGTCGCTCCTCGCATGCTGACGATCATCCTCATCCTCACCGCCGTTCTGCTGGGCTCGCTGGGCCTGGGCGCGCTCACCGGCAACGCGGCGATCAGCCTGTTCGGCGGATTCGAGGGTGTGCTCACGGGTGCTCTCGCCATCTACCTGGCCTTCGCCTTCCTCATCAACGAGATGTACGGCAAGAGCGTCCTGCCCATCGGCGCTCCGATCCGCGCGTCATAACCACTACCGAAGGAGAACGATATGGATCTCGGAATCGCAGGAAAGACTGCGCTCGTCACGGGCGGCACGAAGGGCATCGGTCGGGCCATCGTGGAGGGCTTCGCAGCGGAGGGCGCCAACGTGGCCTTCTGCGCACGCGATGCCGCTGAGGTCGCGGCCACCCAGGCCGCGCTCGAGGCGCACGGCGTGCGTGCCATCGGCACGTCGCTCGACGTCGGCGACGCGGAGGCGCTGCGCGCGTGGGTCGAGTCGAGCGCCGCGGCGTTCGGCGGCATCGACATGGTCGTCGCCAACGTGAGCGCGCTCGCGATCCCCGACACCGACGAGAACTGGGAGACCTCGTTCCGGGTCGACCTCATGGGCACCGTGAACCTGGTGAAGGCGGCGCTGCCGCACCTCGAGAAGAGCGACATCAAGTCGGCTGTGGCGATCTCGAGCGTCTCGGGTCGCGAAGCCGACTTCGCGTCGGGCCCCTACGGCACCGTGAAGACGGCAATCATCGGCTACATGGCCGGTGTCGCGCTGCAGGTCGCCGACAAGGGGATCCGCATCAACACGGTCTCGCCGGGCAACACGTACTTCCCCGGTGGCGTGTGGGAGAGCATCGAAGGGGGCAACCCCGACCTGTTCTCGTTCGCGATGGGCTTGAACCCCACCGGCCGCATGGGCACGGCGGAGGAGATCGCCTCCGGCGTCGTGTTCCTGTCGAGCGCGAAGGCCAGCCGCATCAGCGGTGCCAACCTTCTCATCGACGGCGCCCTGACTCGTGGGATCCAGTTCTAGACCCGGTTCCGCGAACCCTCCTCGCCCTGCTCGGTGCTCTGCGCACCGGGCAGGGCGAGCCTCGTCTCATCGAAGTACGTCAGCAGTCGGTCCCGCGCTCCGTCGATGTGCGCGCGCGTCAAGCGGCCGGCGAGCTCGACATCGCCCGCCGAGACCGCGTCGAGAATCCCCTGGTGCTGGTCGACGACGTCTCCGAGCGCCAGCAGCCGGTGCGCGAGCACTTGCCCGATGCACAGCTCGATCTCGCCCATCAGCAGCGCGTGCAATCGCGCGAGTCTCGGCGAGGGCTGGGCCTCGACGAGAGCACGATGGAACATGATGTCGGCGCGAGCCAGCGGCCCGGCATCCGGATGATCCATGCCCGCGTCCCGGGCGGCCTCGATCAGCGACCGCTGCGCCGAGAGCGCCTGGTCGGGCACCTCACCGGCTTCTGCGAGTCGACGCAGGGCGGCTTCCTCGACGACGGCGCGATTGGCGTAGAGGTCGACGATGTCGTCGCGGTCGAGCTCGGGCACGCGCGCTGTCTTGTGGGCCGTTCGGCGCAGCAGGCCCTCGGCGACCAGGCGCTCGAGGGCGGCCTTGGCGGTTGGGCGCGCGACGCCGAACCGTTCAGCGACAGCCTTCTCGGTCACGGTCGAACCCGGGGGCACCCGCTGCGCGATGATGCTCTCGCGGAGGGCCTCGTGGACCGCTCGCGGCAACGTCGTCACCGACAGAACATCGTCCACCACATTGCTCCTCACCAGTGACACGACGGTCGGGTCACCATCGAGCCCGATCCACTTGTCTGACAATACCTCCGCGCCACCTACCGAAACATCGCCGCAACACGCCGCGACTAGGCTCGCGTCATGGCCGACCTCTTCGACGGGTACACGGCGACAGCCGCCCGGTCGGGTTCGGCCGTCGCCTTCGACGAGATGTTCGCGCCCGACTCGAGCGTGCGACTGCCGTACCGCGAGATCCACGCGGCCCTCGCGCAGATGTCGCAAGACGAGCTGCGTGGGCGCACCGAGGCCCTGGCCTCGAGCTACCTCGCGCAGGGCGTCACGTTCGACTTCGCCGGCGAGGAGAGGCCCTTCCCGCTGGATGCTGTGCCGCGCGTCATCGAGCGCGCCGAGTGGAGCCACCTCGAGGCCGGGGTCGCCCAGCGCGTGCGCGTGCTCGAGGCCTTCCTCACCGACATCTACGGCCCGCAGCGCTGCATCGCCGACGGTGTGATCCCCGCCCGGCTCGTGTCGAGCTCGAGCCACT
>JALHPV010000316.1 GCA_022842285.1 Kofleriaceae bacterium | reverse complement strand
TGGATCAGCTCCTGGCCGTCGGGGAAGAGCTGCGGGTCACGGGTGACGGCGACGCTGTAGACGAGGGACATCCACGAGTAGATGTTGACGCTGAGCTGGCCCTCGAAGCCGATGCGCATGAGGTCGGTCGCGCTGCGCGACGAGGCGTCGTTGTTGACGAAGGGGAGCAGCAGGGAGAGGCCGGCGCGGTAGGTGAGCTTGCCGTCCTTCGCGAGCTTGCCGTTCGTGCCCGCGAACGCCTCGACGCCAAGCTGGTGCACGTTGGCGAGGCGGAGGAGCTCGACCTCGGGCGTCGCGCCGTCATCGTCGATGAGCAACACGGAGTCAGCCAAGGTGTGGCGGCCGCCCATGCCGAGGCGGAAGGACAGGTTCAGCTTGTCGCCGCGGATCGGATCGGCGAAGCCACCGACCGACTCCTCGATGGAGAACGGCGCGAACGAGCCCGCGAGGCGCTGCCGGAAGGCGTTCTCGTTGCGCGGGATGGGCATCGTCGGATCGACCTGGTTCTTCTCGACCCACGTCGTTTCGACGCCGCGCACGTCGGTGGCGGGGAAGAGCGAGGTCGCGATGGAGGCGCGGCCGTAGACGCCGAGGTCCTTCGTGAGGAAGTAGTTGTAGAGGCCCTCGAGCTTCACGACGTCGTTCGTCTTGACGAACTCGTCGACGACGGGCGTGCGCGCGAAGCTCTCGTTGATCGCGAGCGTCCCGCGGAAGAGGTGCTTGTCCTTGACGAAGTCGGCGCCGCCGGTGACGCCCACCCCGAAGAGGGTCGAGAAGCCGTCGACCTGGCCGACGACGTTCGAGTTCGACGTGAGGCTGATCGTGCTGGTGAGGGCGAGGAAGGGGTTCCAGCCCTGGATGTCCGCCTCGGCGGCGCCGGGGAGATCGCCGGTGGGGACGATCTTCGCCTGGGCCTCCGCGTCGCCGGCGCCGCCGACGACCGTGATCACGCCGAACAGCGCGGCGAGGATCGCCTTCGCGAGCGCGCGGGCATCGCGCTGGGTCATCTTGAGCGACTTGCCGTCGGCGCGGATCGCCACGTTGCCGTCCTCGGTGACCTCGATCGAGTGGGCGGGCGGGGGCGTCGTGCCGGCGCCGCGGCGGAAGGTGACGCTGTACTGCCCACCGTCGGGGCGGGCGATCGGCTTCATCTTCGATGTGGTCTTGCGGTCGCGGCTGATGTCACGAGTGCGTGCTGCCATGCGCCCTTAGCTACCAGGACCCGTGCGCCCGCGACACATCCCGCTGGGTATTCGAAGGGTATGTCCGTGATTCAGACCGTTGCTGGTCCTAGAACAAGCCGCTGATCCCGAGCATCGCTCCACCCGGCACAGGTCCGACCGTCGGCGTCACGCGCGAGGCTTGCGCGGCGCGGACATCGACGGCCGTGGTGAGGAGCTCCGCGAGCGTGCCCACCCCCCAGACGATACTGCCGAGCCCCGAGAGGACGGCTCCGACCGTGCAGCCGGCCTCGGTCCCCTCGTACTCGTCGAAGCAGAGCCCGGGAAGTATGGCGAGGCCGACCGCGGTCGACGCGAGGCCGACCAGCCGCACGTTGCGCCACGGGCTCGTGACCGCATTGCCGTAGCGACGTCCGACCCACGGACCCACGGTGACGAGCGCCACGCCCGTTCCGACCAGGGCGATTTGGGCGTTTTGCCCCTCGATCTCGGTGCCCGCCACGATCACGCCGATGCCGGCCAGGGTCGTTCCGAACGAGAGGGCCATCGCGACAGCCGGCGAGGGGAGGGGCTCAGGCGCGGGCGCGGGCGCGGGCGCGGTACTCGCAGGCGCAGGCGCCACCGCCGCCGGTGAAGGGACCGTTACTTCGGTGAAGTCCACGCGCCTAGTTTCCACCTTTACAGCGGCTCTTCGGGGGCTTGGTCGAGGCTGGTGTCGCTTTGATCACGCGCAGCAGATCGCCGCCGTGGCAAACGTTGGCAAGCTTCACCACGTAGAGGACGACGCCGTTCGCGAGCGTGTGGATCTCCGCCACGGTCGCGGTCCACTTCTTCCACGATTCGTCGACGAGGCAGGAGCCCACACACCACACCGGCACCGGCAGCGTCTTGCCGTCGATCACGAGGTCGTGGACGTCGTATCGCTTCGCGCCGCTGATCGTTGCCGCGGGAACGATGGGCGGCTTCGACGGCACCACTTCGGCCATCCCGATCTTCAGCTCCTTCACGATCGCCAGCTCGCCGAGGAGCTGCTCGGTCAGCGTGCCCTGCTTGGTCTCGATGATCGTCCCGCCGTCGCCGCCGAACGAGGCGCAGGCGCCGACCTTCGTCTTCGTGACGATGACCGTGCCTTCACCGGAGTCGATGATCACGTACACGAAGCCCGCGTACGACGTCGGTAACAGCTCGGCGTGGTCGGCGCCAAGCAGGAGCGAGTACGCCCCGTCCTCCGACCAGCCGACGAGCTTGCTCGCCTCCGCCGCGCGCACACACGCGTCGCTCGGCCGCGCCCACAGCAGGACCACGAGCAGGACCAGCACCTTCACGGGAGCGAGCTTATCGCGCCGACAGGGTGGCAGCGCTAGCCCCGACAACTCGAGGACTCGATCGGCGTAACCTGTGGATGACGACAGGTTGCACTGCCAGCAACCCGATCCGCCACCCCAGGTATCTCCTGGAGATCACGAGCCTTAGATCTGGCTCACGTCCTGCTCTATGTCCGGTTCATGCGGACACGGACGGCAACTCGAATCGCCATCATTGGCCTCCTGGGCGGGCTGGGGGCTTGCAGTGACGACTTTGAAGTCACTCCCATCTACAACCACGCGAACGCTCGCGTCGTTATCCAGCTGAACCGGGACCTCGAGTCCTCCGAGTCCGTTTACGTCCAGACGCGCCGCGGCAAGTTCGGCGAGCTGGATTGCAGCGAGCTCGCCACCAAGATCGATCCCATCGACGGCGCGTCGGGCACCAGCATCGACGGTCCGCTCGTCGACTCCGAGCTGACCAAGCCGTTCTACGGTCCCGAGTGGGCGAACCCGACCCCCGAGATGATCGCGTCGGTCGAGCGCGGCGTCGACTCCATCATCGATGTCTGCATCATGGACGGCACGAAGGTCGTGGCCGCCATCGAGCGCGACCTGTTCCAGGCGTGGGACCACGGTCGCAAGCAGGGCCTCGGCGGCAAGGCCGACGACCCCTCGGGCGAAGTCCGCATCAACTCTGCCCAGGAGTACGGCGTCCGTTGTGTGTCCGAGCTCGGCGAGATTCCCTTCTTCGAGAAGCAGGGCGACCAGGATTACGGCACGTACAACTGCCTCGATTCGACGCCCATCCCGATGACCGTCACCGCCGACAACGGCGCGATCGACGCGCCCCAGGAGGGCGAGAAGTCGGTCTGTGACAATCCGCAGTACATCTACTCGCTCTGCGAGGCCGGCCCCCGCGTGGCCACGCGCACGAACGAGCAGGGGACGCGCTGGGTGCTGCTCTGCCGCAAGAGCAAGGCGTCGGAGACGGCTCCGCAGGGCTACATGTCCGATCAGTTCAACGACATCGCGATGATCGGTCACAACCCGTTCACCGGTAAGACCTGCTTCTTCCAGAACGCGCTCTACTCGAAGACCGACGGCGCGCACGTGCCGCACCCGGCCGACAAGGTGAAGTCGACGAACCTCTGGTCCGGCGTTCACGGCGGCGAGGGCTCGGGCATCCAGTGCGCGAACTGCCACGATGCGGATCCGTTCATCCACACCCCGTGGATCGACGGCGCGGTCGACGGCGCGGGCCGCCCGATCATCCCGAAGATGGGCATCGACCCGGACATGGCGCTCGGCGCCCTCGACACCCCGTACTCCATCGTCAACCTCAAGGGCCAGGGCTGGCGCATGCCGAAGCAGCTCGTCTCGCCCGAGGCGAACGCGTGCCTCAAGTGCCACCGCATGGGTGACGGCCGCTGGTCGGACGAGTGGCTGACCCGCCTCGAGGGCACGGACAGCGCCTGGAACAACATCACGACCGCGAAGTTCCGCGAGTCGCACCACAAGTACTGGATGCCGACGGATGTCTCGTTCTCGTCGGAAGAGCAGTGGGCCTCGTCCGAGTACAAGACCGCGCTCGACTTCCTCCAGACCTGTGCGGACAACCCGACGAACTCGGCGTGCGTCTGGCAGGACATCCCCGACAAGGTCGGCGGCGGCACCAGCGGTGGCGTCCTCTACTCCGACGTGAACCTGTCGGACGACGAGCTCGCTCGCAAGGCGACCAGCCTCATCGGCTTCAACCAGAATGACCTCTCGAACGTCTGCTCGGAGTGCCACACCGGTAACAAGCACACGCTCCGCGACTGGCAGGAGAAGACCGAGACCGCGCTGTCGTCGTGCCTCGCGCCCACGGGCTCGGGCGAGGCGACCACCGAGCGCGCGAACGACCAGGCGCTCGCCGCCGGTGAGATGAAGGCCTTCGGCCCGTACGAAGTGGCGCCGGGCAAGACCATCACCGTCAAGATCACGGGCTCGGGCGACGCCGACCTCTACGTGAAGCGTGGCTCCGAGGCGACCGAAGAGATCTACGACTGCCGTCCGTACACGGGCGACTCGAACGAGACCTGCGCGCCTGGCGACTTCAACGCGACCGGCCCGGCGAAGTTCTGGGTGGCCGTGAAGGGCTTCGCGGCCGCGACCGTCGACCTCACCGTCGAGTACACGAAGCCGGGTTCGGGCGGCAACGCTCGCCCCGCGAAGGAGATCGTCGACTGCATGCGCCTCGAGCCGGGTCGTGCGGACTCGCCGTACTCGCCCGCCAAGGCCGGCATCTTCGCCGCCGCCGCGCACCTCGGTTACTTCCAGGACGTCTTCAAGCAGGCGTTCCCGGCGGGCGAGGACGGCAACACCGAGGACACGTGGGCCATCGAGTACGGCCGCTTCAAGAACCGCGTCTCGATGCCGAAGGGTAACCACCCGCGCTTCTCGCAGGAGCAGCTCGACATCATCGCGACCTGGTTCGTCCGCGGTATGCCGCGCATGGACAGCTACATCCCGGTCGACTCGGGCCCGACGAACTGCACGCAGAACATCACCGCGGCCGTCGGCCAGCACGCCGCCGCGATGGCGACGCAGGGCTGGGCGGCGGAGAACCGCTCGAACGGTCTTGCGATGTACGGCTGTGGCGGCTCGAACAACCCGGCCAGCTGCCTCACGAACCTCCCCAAGGCGCAGGACAAGTCCTACGGCGCGGGCTGGACGAAGACGGGCACGCTCCGCGTCCTGAAGGAGCTCGACTTCAACACCTTCTTCTGGATGCGGAGCTCGCCGGACGGTCGCTTCGTCGCGAACGGCGCGACGGGCGGAGACGGCGCGGTCATCATCGACCTCCAGACGAACAAGAAGATCAACGTCGACGCCGCGTACGACCCCGGCTTCTTCCCCGACAACCGCGGCTGGGTGTTCATGGGCACCCCGATCGGCGCTGGCTTCTGCTCGATGGGCCTCCTGACGTCGAACCCCGACAAGATCGACTTCTCGGAGGCCGGCTGCGGCACGGTTGGCAACGTCGGCCTCTACCAGCACATGGCGGCGGGCTTGAACGGCGGCGACTACTTCGCCATCAACAGCCAGTTCACGTCGGACAACCCGTCGGGCACGGTCAACGAGGACCCCCGCGCGGCCTTCGGCGAGAGCGCCGAGATCAAGATCACCCCGATGGTCTACGACGGCACGAAGTACACCGGTAAGCCGCCGGCGACGGCCCCCTCGCCGTACGAGGGCGACAGCGTCCTCTCGCCCTCGAGCAAGCTCGTCATCAACCGCTTTGGCAACGACAACGGCCAGCTCGGCTACGTCCTCCACCGCGTGAACGCGACCCCGAACGGCGCGACCTACGACATCACGACGACCGAGATCGCTCGCTACTGCGTGCAGGGTGCGAAGCCCGCCATCAGCTTCGACGAGAAGTTCTTCGTGACGCACCACTACGTCGGCGCGAACGACTGGGCGGACCTCGGCTACTCGTCGGCGAACGACCCGGAGTTCCAGGAGATCCTCGAGAAGGGGGCCGCGAACATCGAAGTCGTGAACATGGTCACCGGCGTCCGCACCCGCGTGACGACCATGAAGGCCGGCCAGTACGCCCTGTTCCCGCACTTCCGCTCGGACGGCTGGATCTACTTCCAGGTCCGCGACCACAACACGGACAAGGAATACGTCCTCGGCAGCGACGCCGCCCTCACGCTATAATAAGCCGTGTCCCGCCGCTTTCCTCTCCTCGTAGTTGCGGCGCACCTCTCGGGTGCGTGCGGAGACGAAGTCGACAAGACGGCGGCGTGTGAGCTAGGGATGGACGCGAGTGGGCGGACGCCCGCGAGCAGCGGCGCCGGAGGGCGCCGCGGGGTTATCGAGAGCGCCGCGGTCATCCAGGACCGCAAGGTCGTGGGAGTCGCGGCGCCGTACAGTCCGGACCTCGGACTCGCGGAGCGCGACGCGGAGATCGAGACCTCGATCGCCGCCCGCCGCGCCGCGGCCTGGGAGGTCGTGCAGCGCGTGATCACGCCCGTTCCCCTCGGCGAGCCGGGGTTGGCGGCCAACTTCCCGTCGCAGCCGACGCTACCCGCGTGGCACACCTGGTACGCGCGCGACGACTTCGAGCGGACGTTCAAGCATCTGTATCGCGAGCTCGGGCCCGCGGGTCGCGCGGCGCGCGCGCCGATCGATCCGGTCGCCGGACTCGAGTGGAATGCCAACGCGCTCGACGACGTGCCGGAGTGGCCAGAGCAGCGCTACCTCGACTACCTCGAGACGATCGACACCGACGCGGAAGCGCAGGGGACCGGCGGCGCGGCTCGCGTGGGCTACAGCCCGGGCGCGCTGGGCCACATGTTGACGAGCTACGAGGATCTTCACGAGTGCCGTTTGAACCCCGCCCCGGAGGCCTTCGCGCTCGATCCGATGCGCCCGGGGAAGCGCGTGACCCAGAGCGAGGCGGTCGAGGTCGGGAAGTGCGGCTGGCAGATCCTCGGCCCGTTCGTGGCTGCCGAGGGTGAAGAGGTCGTCGTACGCTCGACGGGCACCGGCGATGGCGACATCTACGTCCGCCACGGTGAGGCTCCCGACGCGGCGACCTTCGACTGCAAGTCGGATGGGGACGCGAGCACGGAGGAGTGTCGGGTGGACGGCGGTGGGCCGATCTATGTCGCCGTGTTCGGCGCAGCCGATGCCATGTCCGCGGTGACCGTCGACGTCGAGTACACGATGGCCGACGTGCGCGATCCGACGTGCCTCGACGGTGAGATGCCGCGTGATGCGGTGATCGTGAAGGCCGACTGGCGGCGCCAGCTCCAGGGCGAGCTCATGCCGATCTTCGATACGAGCGGCCCGCGCATGACGGCGCGCCTGAACGGCGATGGCGCCTGGAACGCGGATGGCTCGGCCGATCCGCAGGCGGATGCGATCTACACCATCGAGCTGCCGTCGTCGCAACAGCGCTTCCGGCTGCCCGGCCTTCACATCATGTCGAAGGAGCTCGATCACTGGATGTGGATCACGCTGTGGTGGTCCCCGACGCCCAACAACGACTTCGGCGCGGATCGTCCCGCGGACATCACGGGCGTGTGGAGCAACTACAAGATGTGCGTCGCGACCTCGTACATCGAGGGCGATTCCGACCCGCGGGGCGGCTTCCCGGGCGGGCTCGGCGATTCGCTCGCGGCCGTGAACGGTGGACCCGGCACGCCGACGTGGTGCAGCAACCCGTACATCGAGCTCGGCAAGGACAACGCGCGCACGAACTGCATCGGCTGCCACCAGCACGGCGGCACGGATCTGACCGCCGAGAAGGTGCTCGCCGATCAACCGCAGTACGGCAACACCCGCACGCGGAACAACTTCTTCACCGACTACTCGTGGGCAGTGAAGGCCGGCGGCGGCGACGACCTCTCGTCCATCATCCAGGCCGAAGTCGACTACTGGGACGCCAGCGATCCTTGAGAGCGCTGCTGGGCCTCGTCCTCGTCGGCGCGTGTGGCGCGGCGACGGCCCCGGCCTGCCCGCGACCAACCCCACCCGCGCGGGCCGAGCTCCTGCTCTGGCAAGCGACGAAACCCGATCGGCCGACCATCTACTTGTTCGGCACGATCCATCACGGCGGTCGGGACGACATCCCCCCAGCGCTCTGGACGGTCATCGCCACCGCCTCGTACCTGTACACGGAGACGGGGGCTCTCGAGCCCGACGCCGACGCGATGCGCGAGCTCGTGCGGATGCCGCGCGGCCAGCGGCCGCTGCAGCAGCAGATGTCCGCCGACGACTGGTACGAGCTGCGCGACGTGCTCCGCGGGACGATCAAGGAGGACGAGCTCGCCCGCATGCCGCCCTGGTATGCGATGGCGCGGTTGCGCGCGACGGTGGCGCCTCCACCGCGGCCGACGATGGACGCCGCCATCGTCGAGGAGATGCAGGAGCGCGATCGCATCGTGAACGCGCTCGAGCAGCCCGAGGCCCAGCTCGCCGAGCTCGCAAAGGCGGTGACGGTGCCTGACTTG
>JALHPV010000315.1 GCA_022842285.1 Kofleriaceae bacterium | reverse complement strand
CTGCGCCACCCATTCCCGACGCCTCCCCCGATGCCGCGTCCCCCGACGCTGCGGCCCCCGACGCTGCGGCCCCCGACGCTGCGGCCCCCGACGCCGCTTCCCCTGACGCCCCTTCCCCCGACGCTTCCCCCGACGCCCCTTCCCCCGACGCCCCACTGCCGATGGACGGGCCGAGCCCGGATGGCGCGCCGCTCGATGGCCCCGTGGCCGTCGATGCGAGTCAGCCCGATGCGGCCGATCCGATGCCCGATGCGGACGAAACGGACGACAACTCCGATAGCAGTGCCGATGATGACGACAACGCAACGTCGGACGAGGGCAACGATGCGGGTGGTTGCTGTGGAGCCGGCGGTGGCGACGCGAGCATGCTGATCGGCTTCGCGTTGCTCGGCCGCCTCGTGCGTCGCCGTCGTCGGTAGTGCCGTGCAGCCCTTGATGCGTCCGCCGCCTGGTAAGCTGGTCGTAGATGTCCGAGCTGTCTGACCGTGCCCTACTGGACCAGTGGCGCGGTGGCGATGCGGATGCAGGGAAGGCGCTGTTCGAGCGGCACTTCGACAGCATCTTCGGGTTCTTTGCGACCAAGTGCTCCCGAGATGCAGACGACCTCGTGCAGTCGACGTTCCTGGCGCTCCTGAAGGCGCGCGATCAGTTCCGCGGCGAGTCGAGCTTCCGCACGTACCTGTTCACGATCGCACGCCACGAGCTCTACCACCTGCTGCGGACGCGCCAGCGCAAGGACAGCAAGCTCGACTTCGAGCTGTCATCGATCGCCGAGCTCGTGACCACGCCCGGCACGAAGCTCGCCCGCAACCAGGACTACCAGCGCATGGTGGAAGCGATGCAGCGCATGGCCGTCGACCAGCAGATATTGCTCGAGCTGCACTACTGGGAGGAGATGGACATCGCGGCGCTGGCCGAGGTGTTCGAGGCACCCGCCGCAACCATCCGGACACGCCTCCATCGGGCCCGGAAGGCGCTGCGCGAGCTCCTGGAGCGGGCCGCCCCGCCCGCGGCCCTGGAGACGCTCGAGACCATGGACGCGTGGGCCAAACAGCTCGCGGGCCAGAATTCCTGAGCGGCGCCCCCCCTCACCTGCACACGAACAGCTCGATCGTGCCGGCGGCCGGAAGGGACGAACGTCATCGCGCCTTGCCGGTCAGCATCGTGATGGTCTTCGGAGCCAACAGGTGTGAGTTGCTCGCGCGCGACCAGCCGTCCTTGACGCCCTCGGTGACGGGCCACGTCGGCTCTTCGTCGGGGCCGAGGACGTGCAGGCCCGACTGGAGAATATGGATCGTGTACGTGTGGCCGGCGGCGCGGCAGTTGAAGAAGCGGGTCCAGGCGCGCGCGAACTGATGACCGGTCTCGGTCCCGAAGACATCGCAGCAACGAAACCACCACAGAGCATCCGGAGCCATGCGCGAGCGCAGGGTCGCGAGGCGAGCGTAGGCCGGATGGCCGGGCTCGAGGGCGGCGATGGTCAGCAGCTCTTCGTCGATCCAGAGGCCGCCCCACTGGCCATGGCCCCAGTACTGGATCTCTCCGAGCGTCCGGTCTTCGGACACCTTCTCGAGCCAGTCCAGCGCCTCGGCCCACGAGGCCACGCCGTGCCAGAGGTCGATGCGGCCGAGCGCCTTGTAGAGGAGCCCACCTGCCGACCAGGCGTGGCTGAGACCGGGCCGCGCGCCACGCCCCCGGCACGTGCGGTCGTAGAACATCACGCGCAGCGGTCTCATCGGGACCAGGATAGCGTCAGCGCCAGGTCACTTCGAGGCGGGGCTTCGCGACGAGCGTGCGGTTGTCCCCCGGCTCCCAGGTGAGCGTGCCGTCCGCCGCCCGGCGAATGAACTTGAACTCGATCGCGGCATCCGTCGGCACGCGGAGGGTCGTCGTCCACGCATCCTTGGCCCGCGTCATGGTGCAGGCCTTCTCGGGGTCCCAGTCCCCGAGGTCGGGCGCCCCGCCACACATGAGGAGCTGCTCGTCGGTCGCGGCCTCGAGCCCGGTCAGCGCGACCGTGGTCTCGATCTCCGCGCGCACCGGACCAGCGACGACGGTCGGGGCCGCGACGACCGGCTCCGGCGGCGGAGCAGGTGCGGCGGGCGTGTCCAGGAGCGCGTCGAGCTGCGCGAACACGTTCCCCATACGATCGCCGACCTTCGCGAGCGCGGCCCGCAGCTGGGCGACCTCGTTCGGCGAATAGGTCTCCTGATCCACGTAGCCACATCGCGACCGCGCCGCCTCGAAGACCGACTCGGCCGAGTAGTGGTCGTAACGCAGCCGGAGGGCGGCGATCAGCTCAGCTCGTCGAAGCACCTGCGGAGCTTACGCTAACGCCGCCGTGCTACGAGTGCCGCGTGCCGATCGAGCGCTACTACCTCGGGTGCCCGGGTTGGGGCCTGAAGTCGTGGGTCGGGAAGCTGTTCCCCGCCGGCACGAAGCACACCGAGTTTCTCGAGCGCTACGCCGAGGTGTTCAACACCGTCGAGGGCAACACCACGTTCTACGCCCTGCCCAGCCTTGAGACGGTGGCGCGCTGGCGAGCGTCGGTGCCGGCGACGTTCCGCTTCTGCTTCAAGCTCCCGCGCACGGTCACCCACGAGGGACCACTGCAGCCGAATCACCCTGCCCTCGCCGATTTCCTCGCGCGCATCGCCCCGCTGCGCGACGTGCTGGGCCTCCTCTTCATCCAGCTCCCCGCTCACCTCGGCCCCGCGGAGCTGACGCAGCTCGCGGCGTTCCTCGATGCGCTGCCCACCGAGCTCCGGTATGCGGTCGAGCTGCGGCACCCCGGCTTCTTCACCGATGCCACGACCATCGACGACCTGCTCGGCGAGCGCGGCATCGATCGGGTCATCATGGATACGCGCGGCATCCACTCGTCGCGCAGCCTGCGGTTCGCCGAGGTGCGGGATCGGAAGCCGAACCTGCCCGTGATCCCGCGGGCGACGGCGTCGCATCCGTTTGTCCGTTGCGTGCCGCACGAGGACTGGGACGCGACGTTGCCGTTCGTCGAGACGTGGCCGCCTCACCTCGCCGCGTGGATCGCCCTCGGCAAGCAGCCGTATTTCTTCATGCACTCTCCCGACGACATCGACGCTCCGGACTTCGCGTATCGCTTCCACGCGATGCTCCGCGCCCGCGCCCCTGTCGGCGAGTTGCCGCCGTGGCCAGGCACGCCGCGGCAACTAACCTTCTTCTGAGCGAACCGATCGAGCGACCGCGCGACACGCGTCGCTACGGAGCGACTTCGAAGCTAATGTGCACGTGGTCGTAGTGATTCGCGGTGATGCTTCCGCGGTCCTCCATCGGATCCCAGCCGCGGCCATCGTTGTAGCGCTGCCGCCAGATCACGTACATGACGCCGAACTCGGTCGGCGTCTCGAGCTCGTCGAGCACGAGCTGCGCGACGGTATCGCCCAGCACGTAGTCGTCGGTGGGGACCTCGCCGTACGCGTCACTCACGAGGATGTCGACGGCGCGGTCCGCGGTCGGGCTGTGGCCCACGCGGGTCCCCATCGAGCACGCGCCCGTCTGGGTGCAGAGGTGATTCGCGAACGCCTGGACGTGCGGCAGCACGTCGGGTCCGGTGATGTCGACCACGCGCGGCTCGGGCGCATCGGGGAGGGGCGCCTCGTCGGACATTTCATCCGTGCTCTCGTCGGTCCCCCCGTCGGTCGCGGTGTCGTCCGCGCCCTCGATCGTGCCGCTGTCGCACGCCGCGAGGACGACCATCACCAGGGCGAATGCACGCATCGTCATCATTCTAGATCACTCCGGGACGAATCGGAGGGTCGACACCTGGTGCGCCTCGACATCGGCCCGCTCGAAGTAGAGGGGCGGCTGCTCGTTGACGCGCCAGTGCTCGGCTTCGTCGGCGTGGTGCGGGGAGTCGGTGGCCTCGCTCTGTCCACCGGGGAGCGCATTCACGGCCACGGGGCCCGTCGGCGTCATCTCCACGACGAGGCGCTGCGACGCGCCGTGCCCGAAGGTGAAGTTCTGCGTGTTGTAGAGGCTGTAGTTTCCCGGGTCGACGGCGCCGAGGTCACCGTGGCGCGGGAACCCGAGCGGGAACTGGGTGCTGTCGCCCGGGGGGATCGAGACCTCGTCGACCCCGCTGACCGACGGGACGATCTGATCGAAGCGCACCGCGTGGAGGCGGCCCCACCGCCACTCGTTCTTGTCGGCCCCGAGGCGACCCTCGAGGAACGTGTACGCAGCGGCCACCGCACGCGCGATCCGCTCGTTCCGGTTCTCGACGACGGCGGTGGTGCCGAGGTGGTCCCAGAGCACGCTGTCGTTGTACGCGGCGACGCCCGCATAGGCGGTACGGTAGGTGGCGAGCGAGTCCGCCTCGTTCAGCATCCACTCGAGCGAGCGCATGCCGGCGAGCGAGCCCGGGTAGTAGCCGATGCGCTGCACCTCGTCGTCGAGGGTGAGTGACGCGAGGCGCGTGAGGATGCCGTTCCACACCGTCGTGGCCACGCTGTCGGCGATCTCGGCGGCGGCGGTGGCGCCCACGCCATGCGGCGTCTCGAGCGACCACGCGGTCAGGCGCGTCTTCGCATCCATGAGCGCGGCGCGACCCGTCGGGCCGAGCTCCGTCATGGCGGCGGCGAGGACCGGATCGGTGATCGAGGTGGCGAGCGCGGCATCGATCGCCGCGAGCACGGCGGTGCGCATGCCTTCACCCGAGCTCGACTTCGTCTCCGCCTGGAGCTCGACCATCTGCGCGGGCGTCATGTTGTCCCCGAGAGCATCGAGGCCCTCGCGGATGCGCGCCTGGCGGTACCCGACGTCGAACTCGCCCCCGAGGTAGACGGCGTCGTTGCACGGGTTGCCGTCGGCGGTGACACCGATGTTGTCCTGATTCGCGGTCGCGATGTAGCCGCGCTCCGGGTTCGTCTCCTTCGGGATGGCACCGGGCGTGATGTCCGCACCCCATTCGAAGTCGCCGCTCGCGCCGTCGAGGACGAACATCGGCGAGGTACCCGATGGGATGCCCTGCGCGTTGTAGGTGAAGGTGCAGGCGCGCGCATCGCGCACCGGGACCCGTGACTGCGAGGACCAGCGAATGCCGTCCGTCGCGGAGACCGCGGAGAAGTTCTGCGAACCGACCTTGAAGTTCGCCTGCGCGGCGTCGATGTCTGCGAACGACGTCGCGCTCTGCAGGCCGTTGAAGAACGCGAGCTCGTCGGAGACGTCGTCACCGGTGTAGCGGATCGACAGGGCACTGCCGGTCGTGCCCGACGTCGGCGTCACGATCGAGCCCGGGATGATCGAGCCGTGATGCGGCACGCGATAGATCTTGTAGATCTCGGGCTGGTCCTCGCCCTGGAGGAAGATCTCCTCCTCGATGACCTCGAGCGCGACGTCGGCGCCACGGAACCGCACCGAGACGGGGACCCACACGGGCGCCTGCGCGGTGCCGTCGTTCCGGAACGTGACCTGCTCGTTGTAGACATCGGTGACGTCGTAGCCCGTCGTGGTCGCGCTCCAGGCCACCTTGCGGTTGAAGCCGAGCACCACGCCGGGTAGGCCGGCGAACGCCACGCCCTCCACGTCGAGGTTCTTCTCGCCGCCCATGGCCGCGGTGTTCAGGTGCACGTACCACCACACCGGCGGCGAGATGAGCGACAGGTGCGGATCGTTCGCCAGGATGGGATTGCCGCTCGCCGTCTTCTCGCCCGCGACGACCCAGCTGTTCGAGCCGATGTGCGGGCTGCGCTTCAGGAGCGGGTTGTCGTTCATGGCATCGAAGAACGCCTGCGCCCCGGCGAGCGAGCGCGGGTCCACGCGCGGCCCGGCCACGACGGCCTTCTTGCGTGTGCGCGTCGGTGCCGGATCGGTGGTGAACGAGGCGCGCGCGGGGAGGTCCGAGAAGAGGTCCATGTACAACCCCGCGCGAGCCGCGACGCGCGCATCGGCCGCGTTCGGCGGGAACTCGCTCAGGGCGGCCTGCAGGATCTCCGTGCGCGCGATGTGACCCTCGGCGTCGTAGGCGAGGTTCCACGACTGGTAACGCGCGAGCGCGAAGATGTCGGCCGGCGACCAGGGGTCGCCGAAGTTCGGCGAGATCGAGAGGGCCGTCAGGGCCTCGTTGCCCTTCGGGGGCGCGTAGCCGTTCGGGTTCTTCACGACCTTCGTGATGTACTGGTTCACGCCGGCGACGAACGCCTCGGCGGCGAGCCGGCTCTCGGACGTGGCGGGAAGGCTGTCGTAGATCGCCTGGCCCTGGCGGCGGAAGCCGAGGAAGCGGTTCTGCCGATCACCCACGACGATCGTCGGCGAGAGCGCCCCCGCGACCTGCGCGAGGGTCCCGGTGACGTTGCGGCGGATGAGCTCCATCTGGGCGAAGCGATCCTTCGCCATCAGGTAGCCCTCGACGACCATCAGGTCATGGACGGTCGTGGCGTAAATGTGCGGCATGCCGCGGTCATCGACGATGACCTCGACCGGTCCGTCGAGGCCCTCGAGGGCGATGTCGGTCGAGGCGGGAGGCGCGTCGGGGGTGACCGGAGGAGAGTCGGGCGTGCCGGTGTTGCCGTCATCGCCGCAGGCCGCGGCGAGAGACAGGGCGGCCAGGCAGAAGCCGGTAAGGCTACGGAGTCGCATGCCCGCGATAGTCATGGGGTTGGGGCGGCCAGGCAAGACCGTTTACGCGGGGGAAGCGGGGGCTGTGTGGTGGATCGCAGAGAGGCCGGGCAGGTCGCCGAGAAGTCGCTAGACTGGCCCCATGGCATCGGTCGAGCTCGTCATCGCACTCCGCGCCACCGCTCGTCGCCTCGCGGCGGGTTCGTCCTACCAGTGGGGACACCTCGGGCAATGCAACTGCGGCCACCTCGTCCAGACGGTGTGCCGCATCGCGCCCGCGCAGATCCACCGCCTCGCCCTCGAGCGCGAGGGGGACTGGGAAGCCCTCGCGAACGCCTACTGTCCGACGAGCGGACTCGCGATCGACCAGGTGATCGAGGAGCTGATGGGCCTGGGCCTCACGCGCGACGATATCGGGCACCTCGAGAAGCTCGACGATCCTGCCGTGCTGGCCGCGCTACCCGGCGGTCACCGCTGGCTGCGGCGTAACGCCCGCGAGGATGTCGTGCTGTACATGCAGACGTGGGCTGCGCTCCTCGAGCTGTCCGTCGAAGCCATGGCGGCATGAGGTACGCGCTGCTGCTGCTGGCCGCATGTGGTGGCGCAACCGCTCCCACGACGGTGAGCAACGTCGCCGATGTCACCTCCGACCGGACGCTGCACGCCGTCCTCGTGATCCATCCCTACTCGCCCCTGCGCGCGTACGTCCTCGGCTGCACGCGCGGGGGCGTGAGCGTGCCCAACGCCGAGTGCTCGCAGCTGCTGGTCGACCAGGATCTCGAGCTCGTCGTGGGTAGTACCCTCACGAAGGTACACGCCTCCTCGAGCGGCCGGGATACGGTCTGTCCCGCCGACGAGCCACACGAACCCTACGTCTCGCTCGCCGGCCGTCCCTTCCAGCTCGGGACGGGACGGTTCGTCATCTCGCCCGGCCTCGCCTTCTCGACCCAGCCCGGCCCCGTGCCGGCGTCCGTCGCCAGCAAGCACGTGGCCTTGCCGTCGAAGGAACCGGACCTGGGCCCGCCGGAGCCCACGTCGGTCTTCCAGGTCGACCTCGACGGCGACGGCAGCTACGAGATCGTCGTGGAGAATCTCGGCAAGTACACGCTCTACGATCAGCGCGGCAACGAGCTCGGCTCGGTCGGCTGCGTTTTTGGCTAGCGACGGCGCCGACGCGCGAGCAGGCCGAGGATCGCCGCGAGCGCGCCGGAGCCCGTGGCGCCGTTGCTCGTCCCGCAGCAGCCACCGGCGTCACCGCCGCCGTCCCCATCGGCGACGTCATCGGTGAGGTCGCCATCGCTCTGATCCCCGTCGCCGCCACCGTCGTCCCCGCCGACGGGAAGGTTGCCGAACTCGTAGGCGCCGATATCGATGGCGCTGCCGATCTGCCCGCGGTACTCGGTGCCGGCCGGGTGCTTGTACTGCTCGGTGGCCGCGAGCGACATCGCGTTGGCCACGCCCGGATCAACCCCCAGATCCACCGCCATCGAGCCGGCGGTGAGGGCGTAGTCGTAGTTGAGACCGTCGACGAAGCCGGGCGCATCGGGGACGAGGTTGTCGTGCACGTCGGCGATTCCGCCGGAGACCACCGTGGCGTTGGTGCCGACGAGGAGATTGTTCACGACGAGGATGGGCGCCGTCGCATTCGTGGTGCGGACGAAGGTCGCGTTGGGGTTCTCACTGACGAACGTGTTGTTGATGACGTAGAGCTTGGAGTCCGGGTGCTGAGTGCCGTCACCGTCGGCGAAGCTGATCATCGTGCGCTGGCCACCGACCTTCTGCTGGATCAGGTTGCCGATCACGTAGGCCTCACCACCCTGCGGGATGTTGATCTCGTAGCTCGAGTGAGAGTCCTCGGCCGTGATGCGGTTGTAGAGGACGAAGTTCTTGCGTGCGCGCGACTTGAAGAGGTGGCCGATGTCGGGACCGTCGGGCCAGAGCG
>JALHPV010000314.1 GCA_022842285.1 Kofleriaceae bacterium | reverse complement strand
GCCGACCCCGTACGGGACGTTGACCTGGTAGCTCGCCGCGCCGAACGACGAGATGTTCACGATGAAGCCCCGCCGCACCGGGACCATGCGGCGCGCGGCGAAGACACTCGCGACGTAGTGCGAGCGCAGCCCGACGTCGATCATCGTGTCCCAGCTCGCGATCGGCAGGTCCCAGAACGGCGTGTCGTAGAGGGGCCCGGCGGGAATCGCGAAGACGTTGTTGACCAGCACGTCGAGCCGGCCGTGGTCGCGATCGATCTGGGTGAAGACCTGCTCGACCGCCGCGTCGTCGGCGTGATCGCACGCGAGCGCGATGCCGCGACCACCGCGTGCGGTGATCTCGTCGGCCGTGGCGTCGATCGTACCGCCGAGCTCGTGGGCCGCTTCTCCGCGCCGCGTGCGCCCGGTCACGTAGACCGTCATCCCCGCGTCGCCGAGGGCGAGCGCGAGCCCCTTGCCGACCCCGCGGCTCGCACCGGTGACGAGGGCGACGCGATCCGACAAGAGAGGGGTCATGGCGGCCACGCTACCCGGCCCTGGAGCGTAGATCCAACGCGAGACGCCGCCTCCGCGCTGGGCTGGATCGTCGTATGAGCTCGCCGCGGCTGGCTAGAACTTGTCGGCGGGGTCGCGCTCGAACATGAGCCAGCGGCCGCCTTCCTGCTGCAGGTAGACGGGGCCGAAGAGGCGCGCGGTGCCTGGCTTCTCGAGATCGAACGCGAGAATCGAGCCACGGCGGCGCGGATTGATCGGCTTCATCTCCTTGAAGGTGTCGACCGGCTGATCGCGCGTGAAGACCTCCATCATCTTCACGCACGAGCCGGCGGAGGCCGCGAGCTTCTGCTTCGCCTCGGCGGTGCGCGTCGCGCACATGCCTTCGTAGTCCCGCGCCACGAAGGCCGTCACGTACGCGTCGATCATCGCCACCGCGGCGAGGACGTCCGGGTCGTCCGCGGCGAGCGGCTCGACCGGATCCGCCGCGGGTGCGGGCGACGCAGAGCCAGACGAGGCGGCCGCCGGCATGGCCGCGAGCAGCCACTGCGAACCTTCTCGTGTCAGGTACACGGTTGCCGCCGGCTCCTTCGCGCCCGGCTGCATCACATCGATCTCGATGCGATCACCGTTGCGACGCGCGTTGGCGGCCGTCACGCCGGTGAATAGATCGGCCGGCAGCTTGCCGAGCTGCTGCTCCATTCCCTTCTCGCACGAGCCGCTGAGCTTGCCGATCTGCTCGCGCTCGGCGGCGGTTCGGGTCGCACACATGCCGGCATAGTCCTTCGCGGCGAGCGCCCGAAAGTAGGCGTCCGTCGTCGCGGTCGCAGCGCGCAAGTCCGCGTCACCGGTTGGGGACTTGGCCTGGCACGCACCGAGCGCGAGCACGAGCAACAACCTCATGGCCGACGGGAATATCACGGTGTAGGGTCTCCGGCATGCGCCCCCTGATCCTCGCTCTGGCCCTGCTTGCACCGGCTTGCTCCAAGTCCGAGCCTGCCGCGACCGAGACCGCTGCCGAGGTCACGCTCGCCGAGATGGGTGTTGCCGAAGTCGAGGCGAAGGTCGCGGCCGGCGAGTGCGTCGCCGTCGATGCGAACAGCGAATCGACGCGCAAGAAGCTGGGCGTCGTGCCGGGCGCGATCCTCATCAGCGACAGCGAGACGTACATCCCGAAGAACGAGCTGCCCGCCGACAAGGGCAAGGCGCTCGTCTTCTACTGCGCGAACGAGCACTGCGGCGCGAGCCACGATGCGGCGAAGAAGGCGCGCATCGCGGGCTACACCGATGTCCGCGTGATGCCGGAAGGCATTGCCGGCTGGGTGAAGGCCGGCAAGACCGCCCAGAAGATCTAGATCATCTAGATCGCGAGCGTGCGGCGGAGCCCGTCGGCGAGGGGCATTTGCGCCACCACGCCGAACGCATCGCGCAGACGATCGACCGCCGCGCACGACTTCGCGATCTCGCCCGAGCGTGCCGCCGCATGGGCGATCTCGCTCGTCCCACCGCAGAGCGACACGATCAGCTCGGCGAGCCCGCGCACCGTGATCTCGGCGCCCGTGCCGACGTTCGCCACGACCCGCGAGTTGCCGTCGGCGAGGCCGGCGAGCACGGCGCGCACGACATCGCCCACGTAGACGAAGTCGCGGGTCTGCGAGCCGTCACCGAAGATGGTGAGCGGGGCGCCCCGGCGAGCGCGGTCCGCGAAGATGGAGATCACGCCCGAGTATGGGCTCGAGGGGTCCTGGCGCTCGCCGTAGACGTTGAAGAAGCGGAACCACGTGGTCGGCACGCCGTGCACCGCGGCGTAGTAGTCGAGGGCGAGCTCGCTCGCGTACTTGTCGATGCCGTACGGGGAGAGCGGCGCGCGAGGGGCGTCTTCGTGCACGGGGATCAGGGCCGGCGGAACATCGCCGTAGACCGCCGCGGACGACGCGAAGACGACCTTCTTCACCCCCATCGCCTTGGCGTATTCGAGGACGTGGAGCGTGCCGCCGTAGTTCACGCTCATGTCGACGAGCGGGTTCGCGACGGAGCTGACGACCGAGACCTGCGCCGCGAGGTGCACGATGCGGTCGATCGATAGACCGGCGAGCGCGGCGAAGATGCCGTGCGAGACGTCGCACTCGACGATCGTCAGACGATCGGTGCCGGCGTGCTGCGCGAGGTTGGCGCGCTTGCCGGTGCGGAAGTCATCGAGAACGACGACGCGGTCGCCGCGGGCGATGAGCGCGTCCACCGTGTGCGAGCCGATGAAGCCGGCCCCGCCGGTGACGACGACGTTCATGCGAGCAGTCTACTTACTCGGCAAAGGCGATCCGCCACAGTTGGCCGAGAATCACGTCGAGTGCGACCTTGTTGTCGCCGCCCTCGGGGACGATCAGGTCGGCCCACCGCTTCGAGGGCTCGACGTGCTCGATGTGCATCGGCCGCACGGTGGCGTAGTACTGGGCGCGCACGCTCTCGAAGGTACGGCCGCGCTGCTCGAGATCCCGACGGATACGGCGAATGAGCCGGATATCCGAGTCGGTATCGACGAAGATCTTGATGTCCATCATGTCCCGCAGGAGGGGCTCGGTGAACACGAGGATGCCCTCGACGATGACGACCGCGGCCGGCTCGACGCGCCGGGTGTCGGGGCGACGGGTGTGGGTGGCGAAGTCGTAGATCGGGACATCGACCGTGCGGCCCGACCGCAATTCCGATAGATGCCGCGCGAGTAGGTCGCTCTCGAGGGAGGCCGGGTGGTCGTAGTTGATCTTCGTTCTTTGTTCGAACGTTAGATGGGATTGATCGCGATAATAGGCGTCATGCTCGATCGTCGCGCATCGACCCTGGGGCATGGCCGCACCGAGCTTGTGCGCCACGGTGGTCTTGCCTGATCCCGTCCCGCCAGCGATTCCAACTACGAGCGGTCGTGACATCTGCCTCACGTATAACGCATGGAGCCTCGGCGCGGACGTTGCTACTTCCTAAGAGAAACCCCGGAAGGTCCCACTTATGATCCGAATTGGAATCGCAGAAGACCACACCATCGTGCGCTGGGCGCTCCGTGAGGCCCTGTCGAAGGCAAATGACATGGAGGTCGTGGGCGAGGCCGGAACGGCGGCGGAAACCATGGAGATGATCCAGCGTGACCGCCCGGATGTCCTCATCCTCGACATAACGCTGCCTGATCGTTCGGGCTTCGACATCCTGAATGACCTGCGCTCGAAAGACACAGCGCCCCTGGTCGTCGTGCTCACGTGGCACACCGAGCCGGGCTACGCTGCACGCGCCATCCAGGCAGGAGCGCACGGGTACGTGAACAAGGCGGTCGAGCCGGACCAGCTCCTCGCTGCCATCCGCGCCGTCAGCCGTGGCGAACAGGTGATCCCCCCAGGCGTCGAGCAGCTCATCGCGAGCGGCGACGGTCACCCGGCAAGTGCGCTGACCGCGCGCGAGGCCCAGGTGATGGAGATGCTCGCGCGGGGCCTCACGAACCGCGAGATTGCCGAGCACCTCGCCATCAGCATCAAGACGGTCGACACGCACCGTGGTCACGTCCTGAAGAAGCTGGGCCTGCGCAACAACAGCGAGCTCACGCGCTTCGCGGTGAAGCACGGCTACGTCGCGCTCTAGCGCCTGCGGGGCTGGATCCAGGCCCGCTGGCCCGCGTCCTTCCCATCGAGGCGGCGCACGACGGCGCGCAGGTATCCCTTCGCGGGGAGCTCGCGCCGTCCGCCCGCGCCCCAGACCGTCGCGACGATGCGGCCATTCTCGATGAAGTCGATCGCGTAGCGACCCTTCGTGGGGTTCGCGACGTACACGACCAGCTCACCGCGCTCCACGTCGACGCGCGACAGCGTCACGCCGTTCGTCGAGTAGAAGCGACCGGTAGCGACCGCGTCGAAGATATCCTTCGCGGTGCGTCGGGCTCGAACCTGGACCCACGCCCCGCCCGCGGGCCACTTCTGCTTCTCCTTGGGCTCGTTGTAGTGGTGAGCGTCGTCCGACGACGTCCCGTACATCACCACGCCCTGCGCGAGCGCCGCGTCCCACAGCTCGTCCATCGACGGATGATCGGGGTCGCCGTCGAGCCAGTCCGCAAACTGCGCGTTCTCGATCTCGAAGTGCGTGAAGCCGCGCCGGCCGAGCTCGGTGAAGAGCTCCTTCGTCATCCCCCAGTGCCACTGCGGGTGATTGATCTGCGCGAGTCCGCCGATCTGCTTCTGCCACTCGAGCGCGCGCAGATACTTCGGCAGGCGTTCGTTGGTCGAGCGATCGGCCCAGTTGATCTCGCCGGGGGGCCGGCCCGTGACGCCGAGGAGGTTCACGTGAATGCGGCACTTGTCGGTGCCGACGGCCGGGGGCTGGCAGCCATCCGGGTTATGCGTCAGCTCCACGCCCGCGAGCACGATCAGCTCGGTCTTCTGCTTCGGCTCGCGCACCGCAACCCGGCCCGCTGTCGACTCGGAGCTCACCTCGCTGACCTTGTTGTGGTCGGTGAGGACGATGAAGTCGTACTTCCGGTCCTCGTACCACTTGATGACTTCGGGAATCGGCGTCTTGCTATCGCCGCTCGGCTGCGCGTGCACGTGCAGGGAGCCCCGGCGCCACCCGATATCGGCGGCCTCGGGCGGATCGCTGATCGGCGGCACGACGGGGGGTGGCGGGAAGTCGAACGGCGTCTCGCCGATCCACGCGTCGATGGGGGCATCGGGCGGCGCATCCGGCGACGCATCGGGCGGCGCATCCGGCGCCCCGTCGATCCCCGCGTCCGGCGGCGGCACGGGCGGCGCCGGCTGGACGGCCTCGGAGCCGGCGCATCCCACCACGAGGAGGAGCAGGAGCGCCCTCATCGATAGGTCGCCGTATCGAGCGCCGCGGCGCCCTCCGCGGTCACCGCCGTGGTCACGCCCCATTCACGCTTCTTCCACTTCGTACGCTGCGCGAGGAACAGCCCGAGGTTGTCCGTGAGCATGCGGCGCTCGACGGGGTTGGTCAGCGAGAAGTCCTTCGTCTCGCCCGGATCGGCGACGAGGTCCTCGATCAGCGGAATCCCCGGCTTCGGGACGCGCACCTTCCAGCGGCCGATCCGCATCGTATGCGCGTACTCGTATTGCGACGAATACGACGGCTGGGCCCAGCCCCGACCGAAGCCCTGCGCAAGGGGCGCGAGCGAGCGGCCCTGCGCCTGCTCCATCGGCGGGAGGCCGAGTGCCTCGACCATCGAGGGCAGGATATCCACGCCATCCACGCCTTCGTCGATGAACCCGGCCGGGAACAGCGGTGGGTAGTGAATCACGAGCGGCACGCGCACCAGCGTGTCGCGCTGCGATGCGCCGTGGCCGCAGCGCTTCTCCTCGAACAGCTCGTCACCATGGTCGGCGGTGATCACGAGCATCGTCTGCTCCCAGATGCCCCACTGCTTCATCTGCTTTATGAAGCGGCCGAGCTGATCATCGACGTAGCTGATGCACGAGTCGTAGATCGCGCGGAGTCGCTCGATCTCCTTGTCGGCGGGGCGACGATGGCAACCCATCTTGCCCTTCATGAGGCCGAGGCCCTCGGCAGTGCCTTCATCGATGAAGGGCCCCGAGTAGTTCGGCGAGTACAGGTCCACCCATGGCCGCCGGGCGACCCACGGTGAGTGATTGTCGATCGTGCCGAGGAAGAGGGCGGTCGGCCCCTCCCGCCGCTTGTCGATGCGACGGAGCGCTTCGTCGACGAGCACGTCGGCCTGGATGCGTCCGTTGATCGTGCCCTTCTCCCGCATCATGTTGCGGAAGTCGTCGATGCCCTGACCGTAGCCGCCCCACGCGGTCACGAAGCCATTGGCGGTGACGGCCGCGGTGGCCATGCCCGCCTGCTTCCAGATCTCGCCGAGCGTCGTGAACTTGTCGTCGAGGACGTACTTGATCTCGTTGCCGGCGGTGAACACGCCGTGGACGGCCGGGTACACGCTCGTCCAGATCGACGAGTGGCTCGTTTGCGACTCGTTGCCCTGCACGTAGTGCTGCCGGAAGATCGCCGACGACTTCGCGAGCTCGTCGAAGTTCGGGGTCTGCGCGCGCGCGCCGGGGGTGAACGTCGGGATGCGATCCGCGCGCAGCGCGTCCATCACCCACAGCACCACGTACTTCGGCGGCGCCGCCTTGGGCAGCGCGACCGGGTCGGGACCATGCAAGGTCACGCGGGGCTGCACGACGGTGGCGCGGGCGCACTCGCGCGCGGTCAGCGTCATCACCACCACGCGGTTCGAAACCTTCGACAGCTCGACGCGATTCGTGCCGCCTCCGAGGCGACCACCCGCGAAGGTCGCATCGCCGGTCGTCGCCGTGACCTCGACGCGACAGTCCGGTTCCTTCACGTCGGCCACGAGATGCGCGCCGTCGGGAATCGTCACGTACCAGGACAGCGATGCGTTCTGCGCGAGCGAGAGGGACTTGCCCGCGGCATCGAACGTCGCCGCCGCGCGCGGATCCTCGACCTTGTCCCCGGCCGCACCGAGGCGAATCCACGCCCACGCGGGCCCCTCGTTCTGCGCCTCGAGGACGATCTGGTTCTCGCCGGCCATGAAGCGCTCGGCCTCGATCGGCGTCTGGACTTCCTGCCACCCCTTCGCCAGCACGAGCTTGCCCGCTCGGCGGCCGTTCACCTTGATACCGACGGTGTTGTCGTTCGTGCCGCTGTACACGCGCGCCGACAGCCGGGCGACGGCCTTCGCCTGCTCGTCCGACAGCGGCACTTCCATCACCGCCGCCCGATCGCCGAACGCCGCGCGCTCGCCACCGACCGTCTTGCCGAGCCGCCACATCGGCTTTGGCTGGTTGAACCGCGTGTAGCGCGCGAAGCCGATGTCCGCGCCGTCGATCACGAGCTCGTTGTCGACGAGCCGGTGGGCCGCGTGGCGGTTGTCGACGAGCTGGAACACCGCGTGCTCGGTCCGAGGACCGGACGGAGGATCCGACTCGGTGGCGCCGCTGCCCGCGCTGGTCGTCGCCGCACCGGTACCCGAACCCGCGCCGCCCGGGGCCGAGCCGGCCGTGCCCGTCGCGCCCGTCGCGGATCCCGCCGCCCCATCAACCGTGCCCTTCGACTCGTCCTTCGAGCCGCAGGCCGCCAGCAACATGCCGGCCATGGCGATGCGCCGCATTCCTACCGTGCGCGCCACACTATTCATGAATCATTGCCCCAGCAGTTTCGTGGAAGATGCCGCGCCGGCAGCTCTACTTCGACTTGTTCTTGTCGCCCTGCAGCTTCGCGAACGGATTGTTGGTGAAGCCTGACACGCCCCAGCCCTCCGCCGGCTCGGGTCCACGGTCATCGCGCGGGCCACGGTCGTTGCGCGGTCCGCGGTCGTCACGACGCGGACCACGATCATCGCGACGGCCTCCCCCCTGCCCGCTGCCCCCACCTGGCGGGTTGCCGCGGCCGCCTTGCGGATTGCCCCCGCCCTGCCAGTTCCCGCCGCCCGGGTTGCCGCCGCCCTGACGCGGACCGCGATCGTCGCGACGACCGCCGCCACCCTGGTTGCCGCCCTGGTTCCAGGCGCCCTGGTTGCCGCCGCCCTGGTTGCCGCCGCCCTGGTTCCAGCCGCCCTGACGCGGACCACGATTGCCGCCCCGCGGGCCGCGCGGACCACGATGGTTCGCCGCGTCGGCCGCCTGTCCGGCGTTCGGACCGTCCTGGCCCTCCGCGACCTGTCCGGCGTTCGGACCGCCATCGTGCGGCGCAGCCTGGTCGCCGCCGGGGCGCCCCTGCCACTGGCGCGACGGACGACCGCCCCCGCCACCCTCGACCGGACCTGTGCCCGCGGGCGCACCACCCTCGAACTGACGGGCCTCGAACTCGCCGATCCCGAACTGGCCGCCCTCGATCGGACCACCGTCGACGGGGCCGCCCTGCTGCTGCTGACGACCGTCGCCGCGGAACGGCGGCTGGTCACCCCGCCCGCCCTGATTGCGTGGACCACGACCGCCGCCGCCCTGCTGCGGGCCACGACCGCCACCCTCACCGCGTTGCTGCGGTCCACGCCCACCACCGCCCTGCTGCGGGCCGCGACCGCCCCCGCCCGGTTGCGGGCCGCGACC
>JALHPV010000313.1 GCA_022842285.1 Kofleriaceae bacterium | reverse complement strand
GCCGACCTTGACCTTCACCGACGGCGGCGGCGGCATCACGACCTTCACGCCGCCGCGGACCTTGGCCCCCGCCGTCATGCCCGCGCCCACCCCGGCCCGCACGCCGTAGCCCGCGCGCGCCTTCACGCCCGCTGCGATGTTCGGGGCTCCCACGCGGATCTTCACGCCCACCGGGACACGCCAGGCGGCGCGGAGCTTCGCCCGCGGGGTGGCGGCGCCGACCTTGAAGCGCGCCCTGTACTCGGCCCGCGGCGCCACGCCGATGAAGGCCTTCGCCCGGAGGCTCGGCGGACGCACGTACCAGGCGATCTGGCCGCGCGGCGGCGCGATGTTCGCTTTCACGTTCGCGTGCCACGAGACCGCGGGGGCGCCGATGTAGATGGGACGAGCCGACGCTTCGTACTGGAGCTCGGGGGCGACCCACACCGCCGCCTTCACGCGCGCCCGCACCCGCGGAGGATCGATCACGGGCGGCTCGACGTTGGCGTAGAACTCCGGCACGGCCACGCCGACGAGCTCCGCGTGCGCGCGGCCGCGCGGGTGGTGGACGTAGTACTGGACCCGCAGCGGCTCGAGGTAGCCGGCGGCGGTGATCTCGTAGCGCTTGGGCCAGAGAACCGCCGCGTCGACGCGCGGTCCGACGACCTCCCAGCGCTCCCCGACGACGTCGGGGTGACGCAGGTAGAGTCCGCCCGCGATCGCCGCGTGGCCGGCGTACGCCCAGGTCAACGCCTCCGCGCGGCCACCGAGCGCGAACGAGGCATCGATCGCCGCCGTGCCGTCGGGCAGCGCGGCCTCGTAGGCGGCCTGGTCGTTGGCATCGGCGTTCGCCGCCGCGGCCACCTCGAACTTCGCCACCTCGGCCGCCGACGCATCCAGCTCGACGTACGTGTCGGCGAGCTGCGTATCGAGGGCCGCGAGGGCCGTCGCGTTGGCATCGAACGCCGCCTGGATCTCGAGCTCCGCGTCGGCCGCGTCACGCCACGTGCCCCAGTCATCCTCGGGCCACGGCGCGGGCGCGGCCACGGTGCCCGCCGCATCGAGCTCGACCGCCGCGCCGCCTTCGACGGCGACGGGATCGGCGGCGAGGTTCGACATGCCGACGACCTGCACGGAGCCGCTCTCGACGCCGACCCGCGCATCACCGGAGGCCCCCACGCCCACGCCGTACACGGTGCCCGTCGTCACGACGACGCCCGCGGGGGTGTACACGCGGAAGGGTCCCTCCCCCGGTGCGCGCTTGGCGACACTGAAGCGCGCGAGTCCGCTGAGCACGGCTGCCGCCGAGGCCGGGTCGGCCGTACCGTCACGACTGGCGATGGCGAGCTCGCTGGCTTCGGCCACCTCGACGCTGCTCTCGTCTGCCATCGTGATCGTGGCGCTTCCGCCGTCGGCGGTGCGGACGCGATCACCCGGATAGAGCGTCGTTCCGGGCTTGGCGGCCACGACCGTGATCTCGCCAAGCCGCTGGATGTCGACGGGCCCCTTCACCTCGACCACGATGGCAGCGGGTCCTTCGTCCGCTTCCCGGACAATCCCGCCCGCCTCCACGCCGGCCTTCGTGTCGCTCGCGACCGGGTCCGCGGGCTTGGCGGTCGGGTCCGCCGGCCGATCGGCCACGGGAGTCGGGCCGGGCTTCGTCTCGGTGGGAGTCGCCTTCCCGGTCGCCGCCTCGGTCGGCTTCGCCTTGTCCTGGTCACCCTTGCCGCACGCGGCGAGCAGCAACACGAACGCGATCGTTCCAGTCGTACGCATCATCTTCCTTTCGCGAACGCGACTAACCCGCGGTCTGCAGGCCAGCAGCGATTCCGCCGATGGTCGTGAAGATAATACGTGCCAACCGCTCCGGATCCGATGGGTGAGTCCGTCTCCGTTTCAGCGCCTCGATCTGCACGTGCGACAGAATGTCGAGATGTGCGTTTCGTCGTGCGATCGATTCGGTGAGATACGGGCGGTTAGCGAGCCCGATCCGCGCGTGCCCGATCGTTGCAAGCGCCGCGAGTGTGCGCTGGTGCTCGGTCTCGACGAGGCGAAACACCCCACGCGCGTCCGGATCGGCGAGCTGCGCGTAGCGAGCCGCGACCGCGATGTCGCTGCGCACGAGAGACAGCTCCGTGTTCGTGATGAGAGCGCGCGCGAAGCGTGAGCCATCCACGAGAGCCTTCGCGCCCGCGACACCGAGCTCCGCGACGAGCGCATCGATCGCGGTGCCGACGCCGAACCACCCGGGCAGGCCGTGGCGACTCTGCGTCCACGAGAACACCCAGGGGATGGCGCGCAGCGTGTCGAGAGACAGCGTCCCTTTGCGCGAAGCGGGACGCGAGCCGAGCGGGAGATGCGCGACGTCCTCGATCGGCGTGGCCGCGAGGGTGTAGCGAACGAGCCGATCCTCGTCGGAGCGCAGGGCGAGATAGGCTTGCCGGGCGGCCTCGGCCGCACGGCCCAGCGCGGAGTCCTCGCGCCACGGTTCGGCCGGCTCGCCCGCCCGCTCGACCAGCGCGGCGTTCATGATCGCCGCGATCGTCAGCTCGAGATCGCGCTCGGCGATCGCGGGATGCGCGTAGCGCGCCGTGACCGTCTCGCCCTGCTCGGTCACGCGCAGGCGACCACGCACCGCAGAGGGAGGCTGGGCGCGGATGGCCTCGGAGGCCGGGCCACCGCCGCGACCGATCGCACCGCCCCGCCCGTGGAACACGGTCAGCGTCACGCCGGCCGCGGCCTCGACGAGATCGAGCTGCGCGTGCCGCAGCGCGACCGTCGACGCGACGTAGCCGACCTGCTTGCCGGAGTCCGAGTAGCCGATCATCACCTCGAGCTCGGGTTGCGCGCCCAGCTCCTGGCGCAGCACCGGCGTGGCGAGCACGTCGCGGGCGATCGCACCGGCGCGCTCGAGATCCTCGAGCTGCTCGAGCAGCGGTACCGGACGCAGCTCCCCAGGGGCGAGGCCGGCCGCGCGCGCGAGGAAGACCACCTCGAGCATGTCGCTCACGTCTCGCGTGAAGCTGACGACGTAGCGCTCGCAGGCATGGGGCCCCAGCTCGCGCCGGGCTCGGCCGGCCACCTCGAGGGTGGCGAGCACCTCTTGCGCCTCCGGCGAGCAGTCCCACGGGTCGCGCAGCGGTGTGACCGGCGATCCGAGCACGTCGGAGAGCAGCGTGCGCCGCGCGGCCTCGTCGAGACCCTTGTAGCCCGGGGTGCCGGCGCGCGTGAGCAGCTCGTCGACGACCCGTTCGTGCACCTCGGAGTGCTGGCGCAGATCGAGGGTGGCGAGATGGAACCCGAACACCTCGGCCCGTCGGATCGCGTCGCGCAGCCCTTGTCCCGCCACCGCCGCGAAGCCGCATGCGCGCAGACTGCGATCGAGCACCTCGAGGTCGTCGATGTACTCGTCGGCATCGACGTAGCCGTCATCGCGATGCTCGGCCGCGGCGACCAGGCGCGCCCCGATGTACCAGAGTAGCTCGCGCCACGGCTCGAACGGGGTGCGCCGCTCGGCCCGCGCCGCCGTCTCGGGCAAGCGCTCGCGATACCGCGTGAGCGTGGCGGTCAGCTCGTCGAGCTCGCCACCGGCGCGCAGCCGCTCCGACATCGACAGCTCGCGACCGAGCGCGGCCACGTCCTGGCGATATCGCTCGAGGACGACGGCGCGGTGCCGGGCGAACGCGCCGCGCGTGACGGCGGCCGTGACGTTGGGATTGCCGTCGCGATCACCGGCCACCCACGTCCCCCAGCGGAAGAAGCACGGGACCTTCCACGTGTAGCCCCGCGCCCGTAGCCGCGCCTCGATGGTGCGGTAGATGCGCGGCGTGACATCGAGCAGCGAGCGCCGGAACACGTCGAGGGCATGATCCACTTCATCGAGCGGAACCGGCCGCCGCACGCGCGCGCTCTCCGTGGCGAAGAGTGCGAGGACCTCGGCTTGCAGCGCTTCGTGGGAGTGCGTGTCCGCCAGCAGCGCCCCGATGCGATTGATGTGGTCGAGCGACGAGCGGCGCCGGGCCTCGGTCGGGTGCGCGGTGATGACGGGCATCACGAGAGCGCGATCGAACCAGGCCCGGAGCTCGGTCTCCGAGAGCTGGTCCGCCAGCTCGTCGATGGCCGCCACCAGGCCGTCCGCCGGCGCGGTGCCCCGGGTGGCCAGCGTCCGCAGCCGAGCCCGCTCCTCGGCGACGTTCATGAGGTGGCAGCGCGTGGCGTAGGCCCGCGCCGTCTCCTCGAGCTCGGCATCGGTGAGCGCACCGATCCGGCTCGCGAGCTGATCGCGGTCCACCTCGCCGCGTCGTAGCGCGGTCGCGACCTCGCCCAGCTCGCGGTACCTCGCGACGGCCACGTCGCCCCCCAAGGTCTCCACGGCATCGGCGAGCGCCGCTTGCAGGCGGTCGAGGTCGCGCTCCAACAGTGCGGTATCCACAGCCTACTCCTTGTGAACAGTCCAGAGCTTCACCCCGACCGGCCCCGCCAACGCCTTCGACGTGTACTCCCTCGTCTCGACGGCGTCCGCCGATGCTTCCGCGCGGATGTACTCGGCCACGCCCGGTGACGTGTACGTCGCGAGGCTCATGGCGATCTGATAGCCCTCGGCCATCGCCTGCAGCTTCGCCGCAACGTTCACCGTGCCGCCGAAGAAGTCGGCGTTCGAGTTGAGGCGCACCGCGATGCATGGGCCCGTATTCAGGGAGATGCGCAACCGGATCGGCGTATCCGTCCGCCCGGGGTGGAACGCATCGTGGATCTGTCGGGAGGCGCGGACCGCATCGACGGGCTCGACGAACGTCGCCATGACGGCATCTCCGATCGTCTTCACGACCGCCCCTCGGTTGTCGGCGACGATCTTGAAGACCTCGTCGAAGTGCTTCTTGATCTCGACGAACGCCGCGGGATCACCGCGCGACGCGTAGAACGCCGTCGACCCGACGACATCGGTGAAGAGGAGCGTCTGCTGGCCAACGCCGAGCCGCACGTCCGCGCCGATGTAGTCCTCGGAGAACAGGTCGCGGAACTCCTGGAAGCTCAGGAGGTGTCCCGCGCGCAGCGCGTGGTCGCTCCAGCCCGCTTCCTCGATGATGAACGTGCGCTCGGCGGAGGCCTCGTTCGCAACTTCGATCGTCGCCGCTTCGACGGCCTGCACGACCTCGCCCGCCGGCAACGGCTTCCACGTCACCGTGTTCGCCCCCGTGTCGCCGATGTCGAGGTACCAGCCGCCCTCCATGCCGCACCGCACGGTGTACCGACCGGGACGCAAGTGCGGGGTCACGTCGATCGCGGCGCCGGGCGCGAGGGTCCAGTTCACGCGAATGTGATGCTTCCGCGCCGGCTCGGCACTGCAGTAGAGCTGCATCGGGACGTCGCGGATCGACGGGTGCACGCGAAACGTGACCTCGACGCTCTCCTGCGTATCCGTCGTGAAGTCGACATCACAGGTCGTGCAATGCGACTGGGCGGCGAGCTTCGACAGCGTCTCGTTCTCGTCGCGCACCCCGCGGCAGTGCGGGCACACCGTGTCCCACGACAGCGTCAGGAGGCCGGCCCGCGTGGCGTACAGCGCGACACGGAGCACGTCCTGCTCGGGCAGCTTCCACACCCGGGCGCGCTCGCGCACCTGGATGCGATGCAGGTCGATGTCGTCGCCGGTTCGAATCCAGTCGAGGAGCGCGTCGACCGACGCCGCCGGCAGCTCGTCCGTCTCGATGAGCGTCTGGCGCGCCGCCTTGAGGCGCGACTCACCGCCCTCGGCGAGGGCGGCCGGTCCCTTCACGAGCACGTCGGGGCGCAGGCGATCGAGCTGGGCGGCGAGCGCGGGCAGCACGCGGTCGTACGCCTTCTTGAGGCGCGGATAGCCGATCTTGATCAGGAGACGGGATAGCGGCCCTCGCGGGATCGCCGCGTAATACAGATAGAGCCGGGTGCCACGCTCCGTCTTCTCGAGGCGATTGACCGCGTAGACGGCCTTGAAGAGGCCCTTCGTGTAGATGCGCACCGACGTGAGCCACTGGTTCGCGACCCAGTTCCACGGGACTTCGACCCACTCGTGCGCGATCCCGCCAAGCGACGCGGTGCCCCACCGCTTGCCGTCGCGCTCCTCGAACTTCATCTCCGCCGTCTCCAGCGCCCGATTCATCCGGGAGGTATCGGAGATGAATGGCCACAAGGCCTCCGGTGTACCCGGCAGGTCGTACACCCACAGGTGCTCGACGCGGTTCGCGTTCGCGTACGCGACGGGGAAAGGGTGCTTCGCGAGGAGCTCCGCCACCGTCATCTGCGTCGTCACGGCCGCCATTCTATGTCACGCCGCTCACGCTTTCCTGCCGCGTGGAGGATGACAGCGGCCCTGTGAACCTAGCGAGGCCTTGTTACCGACAGACCCTGTTCGACAGGATGAGCGCCTCACGGGAGGCTCATGCCGGAACTGGTCATCGGGCGTTACGCCGTTCATCGAGAGATCGCACGCGGTGGCATGGCCACGATCCACCTCGCGCGCCTCCTCGGTGATGTCGGCTTCTCGCGCATCGTCGCGGTGAAGCGCCTCCGGCCCGAGCTGTCCGACGATCCCGACTTCGTCGCCATGCTGCTCGACGAGGCGCGCATCGCCTCGAAGCTCTCTCACCGCAACGTGGTCCCGGTCCTCGACGTCGTGACCGCGGGCGGCGAGATCGTGCTCGTGCAGGAGTACGTGCACGGCGCCCCCTTGCACTGGTTGCTCGGCAAGGCGCGCGAGCTCGGCCAGTACGTGCCGGCCGACATCGCGGTGTCGATCGCGTGTCAGATCCTCGCGGGGCTGCACGCGGCCCACGAGATGGTCGACGAGCTCGGGGCGCCGCTTCACGTCGTGCATCGCGACGTGTCGCCGCAGAACGTGATGATCGCGACCGACGGTACCGCGCGGCTTCTCGACTTCGGGATCGCGAAGGCGGCCAGCGCATCGCACATCACGCGACCGGGCACGTACGAGGGCAAGCTCGCGTACTCGGCCCCCGAGCAGCTCCGCGGCAACGCGTGCAAGCAGAGCGACATCTTCTCGCTCTCGGTGATGCTCTGGGAGGTCATCGTCGGCCACCGGATGCACGCGGATCAGTCCGACAGCGAGGTCGTCTCGACGGTCCTCGCGGGAAACTGGCCCACGATCTGCGAGGCGCTCGCGCTCGGTTGCGACACGGCGATGATCAGCGAAGAGGCATGGGAGCGCTGGCACGGCGTGGATGAGGTCGTGCAAAAAGGTCTCGCGGTCGACGTGGCCGATCGGTGGCAGTCGGCCGCCGACATGGAGACCGCGCTCTGCGACGTCGTGACGCCGGCGTCGCCCCGGGCGGTGGCGCGCTGGCTCGAGGGCATCGGCAAGACATTCCTCGAGAAGCAGGACCGCCTGCTCGCGGCCGAGGAGACGAGCTGGCGCGCACGGCCACTACGGGCGATGGGCACGCTGAGCGACGGCCTCGAGCCGGTCGCCGCCGTGCCGGAGACCATCGTTCATCCGCCGTCGCGCCCGGTCTCGATCCCACCGGTGCCACGTTCGCTGTGGTCGGTGGTCCTGATCGCGGCGCTGGCCGGCGGCCTCGGCGTGGCGCTCGCGGTGGTGTCGCTGCGCCCGACCGCGCCGTCGGGGTCGCCAGAGGGCGGAGCGGCTGGCTCGAGCCTCGTGGTGCCTCGCGTCCTGCCTGCCCCCGCCGTGGAGCCCTCTGGGGCGCCGCCCGATCCGCAGACGATCGATCGCCCCCCCACCGACGTGCTGCTTCCCACGTCGCGACGACGCTCCACGCCGAGCCCACGCCCCCGCCGCTGACGCCCTCGAAGATCGCCTCGGGCTCGCCGACACCACGGCGATCGTGTTCGACTACGAGGCATGAAGACGAACGCGATCCGGATCCACGAGCACGGTGGGCCCGAGGTCCTCCGTTACGAGTCGCTCGACCTGCCCGAGCTCGGCCCCGGTGAAGCCCGCATACGGCACACCGCGATCGGCGTGAACTTCATCGACACGTACCAGCGCAGCGGGCTCTACCCGCTGAAGCTACCGACGACGCTGGGCAGCGAATCCGTCGGCGTGGTGGAGGCCGTCGGCGCGGGCGTGACCGAGGTGGCCGTCGGCGATCGCGTGGCCGCGGCCACGGGCCCGCTCGGCGGCTATGCCGAGCACCGCGTGATCCCGGCGAAGTTCCTCGTGCCCATCCCGGCGGGCCTCGCCGATGACGTGGTCGCGGCGTCGCTGCTGAAGGGCATGACGGTCGAGTACCTCGTGCAGCGCACCTTCCGCGTCGAGCGCGGGATGACGGTGCTCTGGCATGCGGCCGCCGGCGGCGTGGGCCTCATCGCGTGCCAGTGGCTGGCGGCGCTGGGCGCGACCGTGATCGGCACCGTCAGCTCCGATGAGAAGGCCGCCCTCGCCAGGCACCACGGCTGTACCCACACCATCAACTACTCGCACGAGCCCGTGGCGCACCGCGTCCGCGAGCTCACCGGCGGCAAGGGCGTGCCGGTCGTCTACGACTCCGTCGGCGCGTCCACCTTCGCCGCCTCCCTCGACTCGCTCGCGCCGCGCGGCATGTTGGTCAGCTTCGGCAACGCCTCCGGTAAGCCGCCCCCGTTCGACATCCTGACGCTGTCCGCGAAGGGTTCGCTCTTTC
>JALHPV010000312.1 GCA_022842285.1 Kofleriaceae bacterium | reverse complement strand
CCGCCGCCAAGCCCAAGGCCGCGACCACCACGGGGCCGAGCCCCATCGACCTCGGCCCGATCGACCTCCCCGCCGCCAAGCCCAAGGCCGCGACCACCACGGGGCCGAGCCCCATCGATTTGCCAGCCCCGAAGGCCAGCGTCCCGAACCTGCCCACGCCGAAGGTCGGCCCGGGCCTCGACAGCCGCGGCGCCGACGGACCGCGCGGCTTGATCGACCTGCCCACGCCGAAGACCCCGAACGTGGGCGTCGAGGACGTCCCCGCCCCCAAGGGCTTCTTCGAAGACCTCCCGCAGCCCGCCAAGGCGAGCAAGCAGCAGCCCGCGCCCAACCAGGGCCCGGCCGACCTGCCCGCGCCCAAGGGCTTCTTCGACGATCTCCCGCAGCCCGCCAAGAGCAACAAGCCCGAGCTGCCGGCCCCCAAGGGCTTCTTCGACGATCTCCCCGGCCGCGTGCCGCAGAAGTCCGACGTCCCCGCGCCCAAGGGTTTCTTCGACGATCTCCCCGGCAAGCCGGGCGCCGACAAGACGCCCGGGTTCTTCGACGACCTGCCGGCCCCGACGAAGCCGAAGTTCGAGCCGAAGCCTGCGGCCTCGGGACCGGCGCTCGATCTCACCCTTGATGGATCGGAGCAGCCGATCGATCTCGCCCTCGAGACGAGCTCGCCCGCGCTCGACATCGGCAAGCCCCCCCGGTCGAACGAGCCCGCGAAGGGTCAGTTCGACGATCTCGACCTCTCGGCGCCGACGGCCGCGCCGATCCGGGTCGAGACGCCGAAACGCGTCCCCGTCGAGCCGCTACCGCCCGCGCCGCTGCCACCGGTGAGCGTCGCGAAGTCTCCCGATAGCCTCGATCTCGAGGAGCCGCGCGTCTCTCAGCGCCTCGCGCCGAAGAAGGAGAAGACCGGGCCCGTCGACGATCCGCAGGCAAAGCTCCGCCGGCAGAAGCGCACTCGCTTGATCGGTGCGGGTGTCGTCGTCGCGCTCGCGCTCGGAGGCGGTGGGGTCTGGTTCATGAAGCGCCGCGCGGCCGCCGCCGAGCGGACGGCGAGCATCGAGCAGGGCATCTCGACGGCACGCAGCTCGCTCGCCGCCTCCGATGCGAAGCACTGGGAGCGGGCGATGGGTGCAGCCGGGACCGCGCGCGGACTCGACCCCACGAATCCGGCTGCGCTCGGGCTCTTCGCCGAGGCGAGCTTCGCCTCGGCCCTCACCGATGGCACCAACGGTGCCGGCAAGATCGCCGCCGGCAAGGCGGCCATCAACGAGGCGCGCACGGCGGCCGTGACGGGCCCCGAGCTCCTCCGCGCGCAGGCGTTGCAGGCCGTCGTCGAGAATCAGCCCGCGCTCGCGACCCCGAAGCTCGAGGCGCTCGTGAAGGCGTCCCCGAAGGACGCGCGGCTCGCGCTGTACCTGGGATGGGCCTACGCCCTCGGCAACCTGACGGAGCAGGCGGTCGTGCAGTTCTCCCGCGCCGCCGAGGATGCGTCGACCAAGGTCCCGGCGCTCTATGGACGCGGCATGGCGAAGCGCGCCCTGGGGGACGCCGCCGGGGCCGCGGAGGACTTCCGCGCGCTCCTCGCCATCGCGAAGGACCACGTCGCCGCGCAGGTCGCCCTCGCGGCGTCCCTGCCCGCGTCGCAAGCCTCCCAGCAGGAGAGCGACCTCCTCGCGATCTTGCAGCGCAAGGACATCAAGACGGCCGACCCCCGCGCGGTCGCCGAGGCGTGGGTCCTCGCCGGTGACATCGCGATGCGCGGCGGGCGGGTCGATCCGGCGCGCGAACGCTACCGCAGCGCGCTCAAGGTCATCCCGAATCACGTGCCCGCGCTGACGGGCCTCGCGACCGTCGAGCTGAAGGAAGGCAAGCTGGAAGCCGCCGGCAAGGAGATCGCGAAGGCCGTCGCGCAGAACAAGGACGACTTCCGCGCGCAGCTCGTGACGGCCGAGATCGAGCTCGCCCAGAAGGCGCTCGGTCGCGCGGAGCAACGCCTGAAGCTCCTCGCCGAGCGGCCCGCCCCGTCGAAGGCGGACGCGGCCCGACTGCAGATGGTGACCGGGCTCCTGCTCGAGCAGAACAAGCAGGCGCTGCCCGCCGTCGAGGCGTATGCGAAGGCCGCGGAGCTCGGAGGCGAGACCGCGCTCCCGGCGACCCTTGAAGCGGTCCGGATCCTGACGGCGCTTGCGGCCGAGGCCGCGCCCGAGGTGGCGCAGGGGTACCGCGCGCGCTCGGACGAGCTGCTCGCGAAGACGACCGCGGCCGCCGAGGCCGATCCCGCGATCGCGCTCACCCTCGGCACCGCGTACCTCCAGATGGGCGACGCGACGAAGGCCGAGCCGTGGCTGCGTAGATCGAGCGCGGCGAACGCCGAGGATGTCGAGGCGCAGTATCAGCTCGCGCGCGCGCTGCAGCAGCTCGGGAAGACCGAGGAAGCGCTCACGCTCCTGACCAAGGTCTATGCGGCGGACGCCACCCGCATCGAGGTCGGCCTCGAGCTCGCGCGCACGTTCGAAGCGGCGAACAAGGACCCCGACGCGGGCGCGATCTACGACAAGCTCGTCAAAGCGGAGGAGGCGAGCACCGAGCTGCGCGCGCGGGCGGGACGCTTCTGGGCCCGCACCGGGCGGGTCGATCTCGCGGCCAAACAGGGCGCTGCGATCCTCGCCGCCGAGCCCGATCACGCGGCCGGCATGTACCTCCGCGGCGAAGGCTTGCTCGCGGCCGGCAAGCCCGAGGAGGCGAAGAAGGAGTTCACCAACGCGACGGCCCGCGACAAGGATGCCCAGTACCTCGACGCACTGGGGCGCGCCTGCGAGGCGCTCTTCGCGCTGACGAACGACTCGTCGAATCAGGACGTCGCCATCCGCGCGTATACCGACGCCCGCGCGCTCGCGCCGGAGATGTACAGCCCGGTCGCCGGTCTCGGTCGCCTCTACGTCGCCCGCAACGAGGCGAGGAAGGCCATCGAGCCCCTGACGGTGGCGGTCAAGCTTCGCAAGGACGACTACGAGCCGCACTACCTGATGGGGCGCGTGAGCAAGGAGCTCGGCGAGATCGATATGGCGATCAAGTGGTTCGAGTCGTCGCGCGCGCTCAAGCCGACGGCCGAGGCTGCTTACGAGCTGGGCGGGCTGTACCGTGACACGAACAAGGGTGCGCAGGCCGCGGCCGCCTTCGACCAGGCGACGCGCCTCGGCGCCGAGCAGGAGAAGGCGACCGGGCTCCAGGTGAAGTGGCTGACGGACGCCTACTACGCCCTCGGCGAGACGAACCTCCGCGTGGGCAAGGAGGCCGAGGCGGCCGCGGCCTGGTACAGGTTCCTCGATCGCAAGCCCCCGCCGGGGCCGCGGCGCGACGAGGTGAACCGCACCTTGGTCACGACGTTACAGGCGTATCAACGCCCGTAGACCTGCCCGCCGCGCGAGGTACTGTCCGGGGCGTGCTGGACGAGCTGCTGAAGCGGGCCGAGCGGGCGCTGTTCTTGACGAAGGTCGCGCGGACCACGCGCGCCCTGAGCCTCATCGGACCGGGGGGGCTCGCGAAGCTCGTGAAGAGCGCGAGTCGCACGAAGCTCGGGCCGCACGTCGCGGTGATGTTCCATGCGGCCGCTCATCCCGACAAGGAAGCGCTCGTCGAGTACGCCGAGGGGTGGCAGACGAATCCGGCCGCCATCAAGCGCTTCACGTGGGCGCAGCTCGACGCGACGGTGAATCGCCTCGCGCATGCCCTCGCCGCGCGGGGAGCGGGGGGCGGATCGCGGGTCGCGCTCATGCTGCCGAACGGCAGCGAGTACCTGATCGCGCAGCAAGCGCTCGCGCGCCTCGGCGCGACGGCAGTGCAGATCGGCTACCGCCTGAAGGCCGCCGAGATCGCGTTCATCCTTGGCAACGCGGAGCCGGTGGTCACGATCGTGCACGCGGACTACGTCGCTACGATCGAGGACGCGCGCACGCAGGCGAAGCAGGGCGGACCGATGATCGTGGTCGGCGGCGCGGACGAGCATGGCTGGGAGCGCGCGCTCGCGGCCGCCGAGCCCGAGCTGCCGCCGGTGAGCCGCACCGGCGATGGCGGCGGCGTGATCGTCTACACGTCGGGGACGACCGGCAAGCCGAAGGGCGCGAACCGATCGTGGAAGAAGACGGGCTTCGAGTCGGTCGCGGACATGGTGCTGCAGGTCGGCATCAACGCCGACGATCGTCACCTGTGCGTGTGCCCGCTCTATCACTCGGCCGCGCCGGCCTTCGTGGCGATCATGGCGTCGCTCGGCGCGACCATCGTGCTCATGGATCACTTCGAGCCCGAGGGGGCGCTCGCCATCATCGAGCGCGAGAAGATCACGTGCACGATGATGGTGCCGACCATGCTGATCCGCATGGCGAACCTCCCCGAAGCCACGCTCGCGAACTACCGTACGGGCTCGCTGCGCTGGGTGATGAGTGGGGCCGCGCCCCTGACCACCGATGCGGCCCGGCGGTTCATGGGCGCCTTCGGACGCGTGCTGTGGAACTTCTACGGGGCGACAGAGACAGGCCTCGTCACGCTCGCTGGTCCCGACGACCACCTCACGCGGCCGGGCACGATCGGCAAGAAGCTCCGCGGCAACGTGATCCGCTTGCTCGCGGACGACGGGCACGAGGTCGAGCCCGGCGGCATCGGCGAGCTGTACGCGCGCAACGCCACGCTCATGAGTGGCTACCACAACAACGATCAGGCGACGTCGGAAGCGCAGCGCGACGGCTTCGTCTCCGTCGGAGATCTCGGCCGGATCGATCAGGACGGCTACTACTTTCTCGAGTCGCGGAAGCACGACATGGTGATCTCCGGCGGCGTGAACATCTACCCGCGCGAGATCGAGGACCACCTCGTCACGCATCCCGCGATCCTCGAGGCGGCCGTCATCGGGATCCCCGATCCCGAGTGGGGGGAGACGCTGCGCGCGTTCATCGTGCTGCGCGACGGCAAGACCCTGTCGGAAGCCGAGGTCATCGACTTCTGTCGCCGCGAGCTCGCCGACTTCAAGCGGCCGCGCTCCGTCACCTTTCTCCCCGAGCTGCCCCGCAACCCGACGGGCAAAGTCCTGAAGCGCGAGCTGCGCGACCTGCGCCGGTAGCGATGCATCCCATCGTTGTCGGCACGGCGGGTCACATCGATCACGGCAAGACGGCGCTCGTGCGCTCGCTCACCGGGATCGATACGGATCGGCTCGCCGTCGAGAAGGCGCGCGGCATCACGACGGAGCTCGGCTTCGCGAAGCTCGATCTCGGCGCACGCCGGGTGGCGATGGTCGACGTCCCCGGCCACGAACGCTTCGTGAAGTCGATGGTGGCGGGCGCGACGGGCCTGGATCTGGTCCTGCTCGTGATCGCCGCCGACGAAGGAGTGATGCCGCAGACCCGCGAGCACCTCGAGATCTGCGATCTGCTCGGCGTGCGGCGCGGCATCGTCGTCCTCGCGAAGTCCGACCTCGTGGATGCGGAGTGGCTCGCGATGGCGAGCACCGAGGTCCGGAGCTTCCTCGCCGGGTCCTTCCTCGCGCAGGCGCCGATCCTGCCCGTGTCGGCGAAGACAGGAGCCGGACTCGACGAGCTGCGCCGGGCGCTCGCGAAGATGATCGATGCCTTGCCCCCGCGCGAAGCGACCGGCGTCGCACGGCTCCCGATCGATCGCGTGTTCACGCTCAAGGGCCACGGCACGATCGTGACGGGCACGCTCCTCGGGGGCTCACTGGCCGTCGGCGACGAGCTGGCCGTGATCCCGAGCGAGCTGACGGCACGCGTGCGCTCGCTCGAGGTCCATGGGGCGTCGGTGCCGCGCGCGGTCGCCGGCCATCGCGTGGCGGTGAATCTCGGGGGCCTCGCCGTCGACGAGCTGGCGCGAGGCGATCTGCTCGTCCATCCGGGACGCGTCGCGGGCTCGCACATCCTCGACATCGAGCTGCGGCTCATCGGACACACGGCCCCGCTCGGCCCCCGCAGCAAGGTGCTCGTGCATCACGGCACGGCCCAGGTGCTGGCGACGGTCGCGCTCGTCGGCCAGACCACGCTCGCACCGGGCGCCACCGGGCTGGCGCAGCTTCGCCTGCCGGCCACCCATCCACTCGGTGCGGTGCCGGGCGATCACTTCATCGTGCGTGGCTTCGCGGCCGCCGCCCAGCACGGCTCGACGATCGGCGGCGGGCGGATCATCCGCGTGCTCGCACCGCGGGCCCGGGGCCCTCGTCATGCCGAGGTGGTCGCCGAGCTCGCGGCGGCGGGACTCGACCTCGGGAGCTCCCCCGAGCTTGGCGGCGCCAGTGGGCGGCGTGGTTCGCTCGTTCTCGGCAGCGGCCCCGAGGGGCGCCGCGGTTCCCTCGACCAGCGCCTCGCTCTCGACGTGAAGACGGCCGCCGCCGCCGGGCTCGCGCGCCCCGAGCTCGTGCGTCGCCTCGGGCTGCCCGCCGACGCCCTCACCGATCCTCTCGCGGCCCTCGTGGCGAGCGGCGAGCTCCTCGCCACCGGCAGCGGGGACACGCTCCACTACCTGCACGCGGCCACCGTCGCGGCGCTCGAGCAGCGCATCAACGATCTCGCCGTCGACGGCGTGCCGCGTGAAGAGCTTCGCACCCAGCTCCCTGCCGCCCTGCCGGTCCGAGCCTTCGAGGCGATCCTCGATGGACTCGTGAGGCGATCTGCGATCGTCCTCGACGCCGAGCGCGTGCGCCGCTCGAGCACCCCGGCCCGCCCTGCCCTGTCACCGATCGAGACCACGGTCGCGGAGGCCCTGCGCCGTGCTCGCTACGAGCCCCCGCGGCCCAAGGATCTCCCCGAGCTCTTGAAGCTGGACGCGAAGCTCGTCGACACCGCGCTCGGCAAGCTCGTCGCCGCCAAGCAGGTCGTGCGCATCAAGCCGGACTTCATCATCCACACCGAGCCCCTCGACGAGCTGAAGCGAGCGCTCCTCGCGTTCCTCGATCAGCACGGCACGATCGACGCGCAGCAATGGAAGGACCTCACCGGGGCGAGCCGGAAGTTCACCATCCCGCTCGCCGAGTACTTCGACGCCCAGAAGGTCACCCTGCGCGTCGGCGACCTCCGCCGCCGCCGCTGACGTCGCCCTTGGCCGCGTACATGTTCGCGACCTCGCGGAATTTCACCGCCAAGGGCACGGAGGACGCCAAGGAGCACTTTGATCGGAACGAGGGGACGGACTCGGACCCATCGATTCAGCGAGCGAAGGAGAGGACCGGGGCGGCGCGAAGCGCCCAGATCCTCCGGCCTTGGTGTCCTCCGCGCCTCGGCGGTAAGAAACCCGGGATCTCCCGGCTCCGAGCCCGAGCCTAGAAGAAGTACGACGACGAGAGGCCGAAGAAGAGGAACGTGCGGAGGCCGCCCTCGAGGTTCACGGTCACGTTCTCGATCGGACGGAACTGCACGCCGGCGATCGCGTTGATCACGGGGAAGACCGGGGGCAGGTCGTACGCCACCGGATTGCCCTCCGAGACCGCGCCGCCCTGGAAGCGATCGGGGACGCAGCCCGGTTCGGGGTTGTCGTTCGTCGCGGTGGAGGCGCATACGACGTCGATGCGCTGGAGCTCGCCGGTCACGATGCCGATGCCGAGACCGCCGCCGAAGCGCAGCGCGATCTGCTTGGTGAGCGGGACGTGATGGAAGTAGGTGAACTCGGCCGTGAGCCAGCCGAGCTTCACGTTCCCGTCGGTGTTCTCGGGGTCGAGGATGTAGTCGGCTTCGTCCTGCGGGACCGAATCGCCCCGGGCGATCCAGACGCCGGCCTTGGGAGTGATGTGCTCGAACTCGATGCCGAGCTGGAGCTCGCTGTTGCCCTTGCGGCGGGTCAGCTCGACGCCGAGGCCGAGGTTGCTGCTCCCGCCCGCCGCGTTCTCGACGAACAGCTCGACCATGGCACTGGGGCCACGGACGTTGCGGATGCGCACGCCGAGGCCGAACTCGACCTTCTGGGCCGGATCCTCGACGGGGGCGACCTCTTCGCCGGTCGTGGCGTCGACCTTCGTGTCAGGAGAGTCCTCGGCCGCGGCGGTGCCGGCGCCGGTGGCCACGAGGGCCAATCCCCCCAGAATCACCAATGAATCGACGCGAATCCTCATGAGTCCCCCCAAGGAGCGGCCATAATATACTCGGGCACGCGACGCGGATGGGTTCTGGTCGATTCAATGTTGCGCTGATCACCTCGGCTGCGCTCGTCGCATGTTCGGGTGGCGGTGGTGCGCTTGGTGAGCGCTGTTCGAGTCATGGCGACTGCGCATCGGATCTGCAGTGCCTGGATGACAGGTGTGTGCCGACCTGCATTCGCGCGCCCGACTGTGGCGACGGGTACGCCTGCGACGAAGACCAGCACTGCGTGATCGCCGAGGGCCAGAACGGCGATTCGTGTGCGAGCGAGGTCGACTGCGCGCCGGGCCTGGCGTGCAAGATCGACGACGTCGAGGAGGATGGCCGCGTCGTCTCGAGCTGTGCGGCGACGGATCCGGGCGCCCCGGCGGGCGCGAGCTGCGCGACGGGCGCGGACTGCCGCAACGGCAACTGCGAGCTCGGGCGTTGCATCGACCTCTGCGAGGACACGCGGGACTGTGCGCGCGGGAGCAGCTGCAACACGATCCCGTTCGGCACGACCACCGACTGGTCGACCTTCGCGGGCTGCTTGCCATCGCGCGGCACCATCACGTATCCCGTCGCGTACTCGTCCATGC